>CAIZKO010000081.1 GCA_903933585.1 uncultured Actinomycetes bacterium | reverse complement strand
GCCCAGATTCAGATCTTTCGGAGATGGTTCGCCCAGATTCAGATCTTTCGGAGATGGTTCGCCCAGATTCAGATCTTTCGGAGATGGTTCGCCCAGATTCAGATCGTTCGGCGGCGGATCTTCCTACAGACACTGTCGCCATATTCTTATCTCGATTTGATCGCGCTAACTTGTCTATCGCCAACCAGATCGATTGGGCTTCTGATGCAGGTAGAAGCGCCATGATCTGCGCCATTCCATATGGCTGAGGGGTGAAAGTAACTCGACGCATCTGCGCCGCCTGAGCAACTTCCACCTCAAATTCCACTGGATCCATCTTTGCGACGATGCTTCTGACTTTATGAGTGACTTGAGCGGGCGTGTGAAATTCTGAATAGGCGATCGCAGTTGCTTCTAAATATCTAAGCTGATCTGGATCAATGCCGCGTCGCAAGAGTGCCGAGCTCTCTTTGGCGATAACCGTGGCTTGAGCGCTCGATATTTCACCATTGGCCAGCGCGGTACAAGTCGCGGGTAGATGTTGGGTGAGAACTCGCGCGACATCAATCCGAGATTGTGCGGTTACTGGCGCCAGATTGAGGGCGCTCGCAATCTCTTCACGCTGTGGGTCATCGACATCGGAGTAATTGCCCCGATCGGCTGCCGGCTCAGAGCCTGCAACGGCGACAATCGCAATCTGCATCAGCGCCTGTAACCACCCACCCTGTCTTTCGAGGGCTGCCAGGTAGTCAACGCGACCGGAAGCGTTGAGCGAATTTGGGTCGATCTTAATGAGCTCGACGAGAACATCGATGCCAGGAGTTTGCTCAAGCAATTCCTTTGTGCGTTCTTCGTTCATGAGTAAATTCTTGTGGAGGGGTCTGACAGGGGGAGTAGAAATTTGCGCTAGATCAGAGATGCTGTGGATAACATTTAATTAGGGGGAGAGATGCGCGCTGACTGTCGCAGTGGGATGTGGCGCAGCAGTGGCGCAGCGTCGACTGTAGCTCCGGAGAGTGGCGCAGCAGTGGCGCAGCGTCGACTGTCGCTCCGGAGAGTGGCGCAGCAGTGGCGCAATTGGTTGGGAATGCGCAGCCCCCTTTTTGGGTTCTATACTTATGTTAGTTGAATTTTCAATCACTAGAGACAGGCGCCTGCCATGCCCGCTGTAACTGTTAGCGACTTAACCGTCCTGCCTCGCGTATCAGCTGACCCACAGGCCAAGGCTCGACGCGTAAAGAGCGTTACCACCGCCCCTCAAGGATTTGAAGGCGAAGGCTTCCCAGTCCGTCGTGCATTCGCAGGCGTTGATATGGCCGACCTCGATCCATTTATCCATCTCGATCAGATGGGCGAAGTTGAATATGCACCCGGTGAGCCAAAGGGAACTCCCTGGCACCCACATCGCGGTTTCGAAACCGTTACATACATTATTGATGGAATCTTCGACCATAAAGATAATCACGGCGGCGGCGGAACGATCACCAATGGCGACACTCAATGGATGACTGCCGGCGCAGGAATTTTGCATATCGAAACTCCACCGGAGCACCTCGTTCTTAGCGGTGGCTTGTTTCATGGTTTTCAACTCTGGGTGAATCTTCCCGCAGCGAAGAAATGGTCGCAGCCCGCCTATCAAGATATTCGCGCTAATGATGTTTCGCTCTTAACGACGCCCGATGGTGGCGCACTCCTGCGTGTCATCGCGGGCGATGTCGCCGGTCACTCCGGTCCCGGCTCGACGCAAACTCCCATCACAATGGTTCACGCAACACTTGCCCCCGGGGCAGAATTGCGTCTGCCATGGCGCGCTGACTACAACGCCCTTGTTTATACTCTCAATGGACATGGCACGGTCGGTGAAAGCGCCCAACCCGTAAAGATGGGCCAACTCGCCGTACTGGTCGATGGTTCAACTCTCGTTATTAAGGCCGATCAATCTCAAGAGTCGCGCTCGCCTTCGATGGATGTACTCATTCTCGGTGGAGAACCAATCCGCGAAACAGTTGCTTGGATGGGTCCATTCGTTATGAATACCAAGGCCGAAGTTATTCAGGCCTTCGAAGATTTCCAAAAAGGTTTACTAGGAACGATTCCAGCAGAGCATGTTGCGCCTCCCAAACCCGTTGATATCGCTGGAATTCATAACACTCCCAAGGAAGTACAAGAGGGTTAATCTCTGTAGGAAGTTCCACTAACTAGATGAGGAAACAAAGTGCCACAGTTATTCGATCCAATAGTTATCCGCGGAGTTGAAATTAAGAATCGCGCATGGGTTAGTCCAATGTGCCAGTACTCCGCAAAAGATGGAATTGTTGGCGAATGGCACCACGTTCACCTCGGCAGTTTTGCCAGCGGCGGAGCTGGGTTGATCATCGCTGAAGCAAGCGGTGTTGTTGCCGAAGGGCGGATCTCTATCGGATGCCCGGGACTTTATAACGATGAGCAAGTCGCCGCATGGGCGCCAATAACTCAGTTCGCACATTCCATGGGCGCAAAAATTGGAATTCAGTTGGCACACGCCGGCCGAAAAGCCGGAACTACTCTCCCTGGTGCAGATCATCTGATGGCAACTCCCGAAGAAGGTGGCTGGCAATCAGTCGCGCCAAGCGCAATTGCTTTCGAAGGATACGCAGTACCGCACGCCCTTTCCGTTGAAGAGATTCATGTATTGGTAAAGGAATTTGGCGCAGCAGCAAAGCGCGCCATTAAAGCCGGGTTCGATCTCGTCGAAATTCACGCAGCTCACGGTTACCTACTCCACGAGTTCTACTCTCCACTTTCAAACCAACGCACCGATGAATATGGCGGAGACTTCGAAGGTCGCACTCGCTTCCTTAAAGAGGTTGTTCAAGAAGTTCGTGCCAGCATCGCAGATACCGTTCCACTATTTGTTCGCATATCCGCCTCTGATTGGACGGAAGGCGGCTGGACTATCGAAGACTCTGTGCGCCTAGCCGACGAACTAATCCCATTTGGCGTTGATCTGATTGATACATCAAGTGGCGGAAATGTTCCCAACGCGAAGATCGCCGTTGGCCCGGGCTACCAAGTGGCATTCTCCGAGGCCATTAAGCATAAGTCAGCCATGAAAACGTCAGCCGTAGGAATGATTACCGATCCCGCTCAGGCCAATACGATCATCGAATCGGGTCAAGCCGATGCAGTCATGCTCGCGCGCGAATTCCTACGCAACCCTCGCTGGCCGCTGCATGCGGCCCACGTGCTCGGCGTAGATATTAAATGGCCACCGCAGTTAGTTCGCGGCAAGCTCTGAGGCTTCACCAGATCCTTCGAGCGTAGTCAGACGACGGCTCGAATCGCGGGTTGGCTTTTTCGATTCGAGAGTCGTACTGACAAGCGACAAGTTCGGCGTGCGAATTACAGAGCCTTGAGCGCACTCACAACCTTGGTCAACGAATCCTTAGCATCACCGAAGAGCAGTGTTGTCTTTGGATCGTAAAGAAGTTCATTCTCAATACCGGCGAATCCTGGACGCATCGAGCGCTTGAGGAAGATGACGTTTCCTGCTGATGCAACATCCAAGATTGGCATTCCATAAATGGGGCAGCCAGGAGATGTCTTTGCCGCTGGATTAACAACGTCGTTCGCGCCTACAACGAGAACTACGTCGGTCTGCGGGAAGGTCGGATTGACCTCATCCATTTCGACGAGTTGCTCATAGGGAACGTTCGCTTCGGCGAGGAGCACGTTCATGTGTCCAGGCATGCGACCTGCAACGGGGTGGATACCGTAAGCAATATCAACGCCCTTTGAAGTCAGCAAATCAGCGAGTTCACGCACGGTGTGTTGCGCCTGAGCTACAGCCAAACCAAATCCAGGAACGATGACCACGCGCTGTGCGTAGTTGAGCAAGATTGCAACGTCATCTGGAGAACCAGATTTAACGGAGCGAGCCTCTCCACCTTCGACAGCGGCCTGTGGCTTGGCGGTAAATGCACCAAAGAGCGTTCCAAAGAGCGAACGACCCATAGCGGCAGCCATCAAGCGAGTGAGGATTGTTCCTGATGCACCAACAAGCGTTCCAGCAACGATCAAGAGCGTTGATTGCAGAACATATCCGCTAGCAGCAACGGTGAGACCTGTGAATGCGTTGAGGAGGGAGATAACGATTGGTACGTCAGCTCCACCAACTGGAAGTACGAAGAGAACACCGAAGAGCAGAGCGAGAACTGCCATGACGGCTAGTGAGGTGTTTCCCATCGAGTGAATTACCCACTCGGCGGCACCAAGAGTTCCAAGCAAGGTTCCGGCGATAACAAAGCGACCACCAGGGAATACGACGGGACGCGTTGTCATGATCTCTTGTAACTTCAAGAATGTGACGATCGAACCAGAGAAAGAGATACATCCGACGATGACTGTAAATACAGTTGCTACAACCTCAGCGGTACTAGCGCCGGATCCCAGCTTTAAGTATTCAACAATTGCAACAAGCGCAGCTGCGCCGCCACCAACACCATTAAATAGTGCAACAAGTTGAGGCATCTGGGTCATCTGGATCTTGCGTGCAGCAGGAACACCCACCACTACGCCAAAAGCGATTGCGCCGAGGATCCACCACTTATGTTGGTGAGTCATTCCTGGAGCCCAGAAGACGAGGTCGGTCGCGACAAATGCTCCGGCAGCGCCGATTAAATTTCCGCGACGAGCGGATTTAGGTGATGAAAGACCCTTGAGAGCCATGATGAAGCAGACTGAAACAGCGAGAATTAAAACTCCATAGAGATTTGTATTCACTTTGTCTCACCCCCTACTGCATCAACGCTCTTTTTGACGCGCGGCTTACCTTTAAACATTTCGAGCATTCGGTCGGTTACTACGAATCCGCCGACCATATTGATCGTTGCAAGCACGACCGCAGCAATGCCTAAACCTAATTGCAGATTGGTATCAGCGTGATCGGTGACCGTAATAGCGCCTACCAAGATGATTCCGTGAATAGCGTTTGCACCAGACATTAGGGGAGTGTGAAGTGTTGTAGAAACCTTCGAAACCACCTCAAAGCCGATGAAGACAGATAGAACGAAGATCGATAACCAGACTAAATTGCTACTCATTTACTTAGCTCCCTTGCGATTTTCGCCGTTCATCGTGACGGTAGCGGCTTCGATAATTTCATCTTCAAAGTTAGGAACAACCTGTCCCTCTTTGACCATCAAGAGCAAGAGATTGACGACGTTACGCGAGTAGAGCATCGATGCATGGAATGCGAGTTGGCTTGGAACATCCTTGCCACCCCACATGCGAACGCCATTTGCCGTGGTGATGATTTCGCCAGGCTTGGTGCCTTCGACGTTTCCACCAGTTTCAGCGGCCAGGTCAACGACGACAGAACCGGGTGCCATTGCAGCAATCATCTCTGCCGTGACCAAGCGCGGTGCTGGACGACCAGGAACCGCGGCTGTCGTAATGAGCACATTCGCTGCAGCAATATATGGTGTCAAAAGCTCGCGTTGCTTTGCGGCGCGATCTTCTGTCATCTCACGGGCATATCCGCCAGTACCTTCAAGGGCTTCGAGTTCAAGGGTGATGAACTTGGCACCCATCGACTTAACCTCATCGGCAGAAGCGGGTCGCACGTCATACGCACTCACTACAGCGCCGAGGCGCTTTGCAGTAGCGATTGCTTGCAGACCAGCGACGCCAGCTCCAAGAACGACAACATTTGCAGGAGTAACTGTTCCTGCCGCCGTCATCAAGAGTGGGAAGAATCTTGGGGAGAGTTCGGCGCCCACAAGCACCGCTTTGTATCCCGCACAGAGAGCTTGTGATGTCAGGGCATCCATCGACTGTGCACGTGAAATACGCGGCACGAGTTCGAGGGAGATCGCTGTCACGCTCGCCGAAACTGCTGCTTCGATGGAATCGACTGCAGTAGTTGGCGATAAGAATGAGATAGTAATTGCACCCTTTTTCAGCGACTTCATCGCATCGGGCGTCAGTGGTTGTACCGATAGAACTACATCGGCATCGCTGATGACATTTCCGCTCTTGACGGTGGCACCGGCCGCAGTAAATTGCGCATCTGAAAATTCAGCTGCGACTCCTGCACCGGATTCAATAACGACTTCAAGTCCAGCTTTAGTCAGCTTAGAAATGATGTCTGGGACTAGGGCGACTCGCTTTTCGCCAGGTCTAGTTTCTTTCGGGACGGCTACACGCATGGCGTTAATCTAGCGAGCGGGCCAAGCAATTAGTAGGCATAACACCGCAAAAGCAAGTTAAAACCTTCTTAAATAGTGTTCCCACTCAATTCACCGCGGACTAAGTGATATAAAATAGCCTGGATTGTCGTGCGACGGTGATATGCCTCACGCCAGATGACCGACCTCTTGCCATCTATCACTTCTGCTGATACCTCTTCACCGCGGTGGGCGGGCAGGCAGTGCATAAATATGGCATCGGATGCCGTGAGATCCATTAAATTCTCGGTCACCGCAAACGGAGCAAGGGCGTGCAACTTGGCGGCTCTCTCCTCTTCCGGATCTCCCATCGACATCCAAACATCGGTGTAGAGAACGCTGGCGCCCTTTGCGGCGGCCTCAGGATCGGTCAGAACTTCAATCTGCGCGCCAGTTTTTGCAGCGATCGCCATCGCACTCGCAACTTCGCTTTGGTCCGGCGCATAATTTCCACCAGGAGTTGCAACGACAACATGTGCTCCCATAATCGCACCCATGGTTAACCAGGCATGAGCCATATTATTTCCATCACCAACATAGGTGAATTTGCGACCAGCGATATCTTTACCAAATGCTTCGCGGATCGTCACCCAATCCGCAAGAAGTTGCGTTGGATGATCATCATCGGTTAATCCATTAATCACAGGAATCGTTGAGTTGGCACCCAGTTCATCGACATCAGATTGCTTAAAGGTGCGAATGATCAGCGCCGATGCATACGAACTTATAACTCGAGCGGTATCGGCGATAGTTTCACCGCGACCGATCTGCAGATCATCTCCGCGGATGAAAATGGGAGTTCCACCTAGGTGCGCTACTGCCGTCTCAGAGGCGAGGCGGGTGCGCGTCGATGGCTTTGTCATATAAATAGCGACAGTTCGATTTGCTAGCACCGTATTGGCGAGAAGCGGCTTGACCGCGAAATCGGCTGCGGTATCGAGCAAAAGCTCGACATCAGCGCGGGAGAGGTCGGCGGTACGCAGGAGATCCTTCATTACGTAATCGTAGGCGATAACATTGGGGTTATGAGAAACCCCTTCGCCCCATCGCGCGGTGAGCCGATTGGGATAGGCGGCACAGGTACCCTCGAGGAGGAGCGCTTATCGCCCACCGATGCGGGAGACCATGAGCGCTTTTCGCACTACGTCCGCAAAGAGAAGATCACCGAAGCTATGGTGAGCGGAAAAGCGGTTCGTGCGCTCTGCGGCAAGAAGTGGGTTCCGAGCCGCGACCCCGAGAAATTTCCAATCTGCCCAACCTGCAAAGAGATATACGACGGATTGAAGAAAGAGTGAGGCCCAGGAGGCCTGCCCTGGTTCCAAAGGTGGCGGTTGTGCTAGCCGTGTTACTTCTTGGTTCCAGTATTTCGATCTCATATGCTGCAGGCACGCCCAGCCCTTCCCCCACTGTAAATCCTTGTCCGACCGCGACACCTACTCCTAGTCCGAGCGCACTGCCATCGGCAACGCCCTCACCAACTCCAACTCCAACTCCAACTCCAACTCCAACTCCAACTACCTCGCCATTCCCACAGCCGCGGAAAATTTTATCGGGCTGGATTCCTTACTACTCCATGAAGACCTCTTTGCCATCTGCTGTTCTTAATGCCGATTTGATTCAGCAAGTGTCACCCTTCTGGTATTCGCTCAAAGATCAGAACACGATCGCAGATCTATATTCACCGGCTAATCCCAGCGTTCCAATGTGTATCCCACTTCAAACAATCCGGGATGCGGGATTCAAAGTAATTCCAAGTATCACCGATGGCACCGCAGTTGATCCGAAGACCGGCAAGACTTCGCAGTTAGTGCTTTCAAATCTCTTGGCAAATCCGACCTCGCGAAAAAACGTTGTCAATACCATCGTCAAACTAGTTATGACCAATAACTTTGACGGCATAGATCTAGACTTTGAAAACTTTGCATTTGTTGATGCGCTCACTACTTGGCCAACTACCCAAACGCGCTGGGTGCAATTCATCGCTGATTTATCTTCGGCATTACATGTGAATCAAAAGATCTTGTCCATAACAACTCCTCCACTCTTTGATCCAGTATCGGGAAAAAAAGGCTATTACCTGTATGCCTGGTCCCAAGTTGCGTCGATGATCGATCAGCTTCACATCATGGCCTATGACTATTCGACCAGCACTCCGGGACCAATTGGTCCACTGCAGTGGACGACGAACGCGGTTACCTACGCCGTCTCCGTGGTACCTGCATCGAAGATTTATATTGGCATTCCAGGCTATGGACGCGATTGGGTAACTAAGGTGATCGGAACCTGCCCTACCCTTCCCATTAATTACACCAAGGCGGTAGCCCCCGGGGTCGTCTCTACATTTGTCATGCATGATGTTGCCGCCCTGGCGGCCACATACGGAGCAACCCCAACATATAACCAAACATTTGCGGAATCGTCGTTTACCTATCAAAAGGTCTATAACGGAACGCTCGCCGATGGATCGCTGACCACATGCACCGCGTATCGCACCGTCTGGTATCAAGATGCCCAGAGCTTTACCGCGCGCGCGAATCTCGTCGCGCAGTATCGTCTTGGAGGACTTTCCGAGTGGACCCTTGGCATGGAAGATCCAAGCGCTACGCAATCGATACGAGTTGTTGCACTCTCCATCGCCCCTGACACCATCACCGCATCGCTCACCGCGGATTCGCTCAACATCCCTTTTGGAACTTCTGCTCACTTGATCGGACGATTTACCCTTCCAGATAAGACTCCAGCGGCTGGAATTCCAGTTCATCTTCAGACCCAAGTTAATGGTGGATCTTGGACCAAGGTAGATGGAGTCACGAGTGCGGATGGAACATATGAAGCGACGCTGCCGCTGACGCAAACCACCAACGTTCAGATGTTTACTGATGGAACCTGGCAGCGCCTGGAAGGTGACACACCGATCGTTACCGTCAACGTCGCCCGCTTACTTACCTGGACGATTCCGGCATCGATGAAGGTCGGAGTCGCGTACCCAATTACTGCCCAGGTAACTCCGGCAGTTGCGGGTGTGACGGTCGCGCTCAACAATGGGGCAACTGCCGTAACTGATGTAACGGGTAAGGCCTTATTTACGGTCACCAATGATCTCACCGGTTTTGCACAGTACCAATTATCGATAGCGTCAGATCAAATTTTCTCAGGCGTGCAGACTGGATTTGTTACTGTATGGCTTCGTTAATTTTCACGGAGTCAACTACGAGCGAAGGGGTGGGCGATGTCAACCGACACAATGATTGAATCTGACCTAAATATCTCGCAACTGGTCGACAAGCCTTGGGTAACGATCGTCTGGGACGATCCCGTAAATCTCATGAGCTACGTGACATATGTATTCATTAAGTTATTTGGATTCTCACCCGAGAAAGCTAACGCCCTGATGATGCAAGTTCACAACGAAGGACGCGCCGCAGTCTCTACAGGTTCTCGCGAAGAGATGGAACGCGATGTGCAGCGTTTGCACGAACATGGACTGTGGGCCACCTTACAACGCGACGATAAGAATTAGGAAGCTCCGATGTCAGAATTCTCCCGCGATGGAAATCTATATTCCCTAGATCTCTCGATAGATGAAGCTCACATTCTTATCAACCTGGTAGAGCAACTTCTTGAATTGTTGGGCGAGGGCGACTTCAATCATCACTATGACGAGAGCGATCCCTTTGCGCAGTTGATGTCGCAACTTAAAGCTGCACCAGAAGAGATTACAACCCCAGAAGATCTGGTCCTGTTACGTTTGCTGCCCAACGCGTACGCAGATCCAGAGGCGGCGGCAGATTTTCGAAGATACACCGAACCCACATTGCGCGGGCAGAAACAGCGCACCCTCAAGCAGGTGCGTGCTGCCCTAGAAATTATTGTCGATGAAGACCGCGCTGGTGTCGTTGAAGATCTCGATAGCGAAATTTGGTTAATGGCTATCAATGACCTGCGCCTGGCCCTATCCGTGCGCCTAGAAATCAATCCCGACTCTTTCGATATCTTTGAAGCGTTATCTGATGATGATCCGCAGAAAGCGATTTACGCGGTGTATTTCTGGCTCGGATGGCTGCAGACGAGTCTGCTTAACCTGCTAACGGACGGGTAGACTTGCAGGGTGTCGCAACCCTTATCCACCGCCCCAATCGGAGTATTTGATTCCGGCTTAGGTGGTCTCACCGTTGCGCGAGCCATCATCGATCAACTTCCCGGCGAATCCATCATTTACGTGGGTGACAATGCAAGAGGCCCCTACGGCCCGCGCCCGCTCGCCGAAGTCCGCTCCTTCGCCCTCGAAATTATGGACGAGTTAGTCGCGGCCGGAGTTAAGGCGATCGTTATTGCCTGCAACACCGCTAGTTCTGCCACGTTGCGCGATGCGCGCGAACGTTATGAAATTCCCGTCCTTGAAGTAATTCAACCTGCAGCTAGGCGCGCAGTATCTGCAACGCGCTCTGGCCGTGTGGGAGTTATTGGTACAAATGCCACCATCGAGTCGGGGGCTTACCTAGATTCCTTCGCGGCAGCTCCACACCTTTCAATTACCTCTGTCGCCTGCCCAGCCTTTGTCGAATTTGTAGAACGCGGCGAGACATCAGGGCCGGCGATCACTGCAATTGCGCGCGAATATCTGCAACCTCTCATCGAGGCTGACATCGACACCCTGGTTTTAGGCTGCACCCATTACCCACTTCTTACTGGCGTGATCTCCTATGTGATGGGAGATGAAGTTACCTTGGTCTCTAGCGCAGAAGAGACCGCTAAAGATTTATATCGCACCCTGGTCGAAAGAGATCTACTCAATGTTTCTGGAGCTCCGACTTATAAGTTCGTTGCGACTGGTGACACCGATTCATTTAACAAATTAGCCCGCCGATTCCTCGGCCCAGAAGTCCATAGAGTCGAAGGAGCAATATAAGTGAGCAACCGCATTGAAAATCGTGGAGTAGATCAACTCCGCCCGATCTCATTCACGCGCAACTGGCTAAATAATGCTGAAGGATCGGTTCTCGTTGAGTTTGGAAATACCCGCGTGCTCTGTGTCGCCTCCTTCACTCCAGGTGTTCCTCGATGGTTAACCGGTAAGGGGCAAGGTTGGGTGACCAGCGAATATGCCATGTTGCCACGCGCTACACACACTCGCTCCGATCGCGAAAGCGTGAAAGGTAAACTCGGAGGTCGTACTCAAGAGATCTCTCGCCTTGTCGGTCGCTCGCTTCGCGCAGTAGTTGATACGCGCGCGCTCGGAGAAAATACCATCGTTATCGACTGCGATGTATTGCAAGCAGATGGTGGCACACGTACCGCAGCTATCACCGGCGCCTATGTTGCCCTCGCGGATGCAATTACCTGGGCTAAAGGTAAGGGCCACATCCTCGCCGATCGCCAACCGCTACGTCAGTCCGTCGCTGCTGTCAGCGTCGGAATAATCAAAGGCGTTCCTATGCTGGATCTCTGCTACGAAGAGGATGTCGATGCGGATACCGATATGAACATTGTCTGCACCGGCGACGGAAATTTTGTTGAAGTTCAAGGAACCGCCGAAGGTGTTCCATTTGATCGCACACTCCTCAATCAACTCCTCGACTTGGGAGTGGCGGGCTGTGCTGAACTCACTCGCCTGCAAGCCGCCGCTCTCGCCTAGGGCGAGGAAAGGTACTTAACACTGTGGATGAAGCAAAGAGAGTTGTATTGGCCACCAGAAATCTAGGCAAGGTAAAAGAGTTCGAACGGATGTTGCACGGGGCCGATCTCAACATTCACGTGCTGGGGTTGCGCGACTTTCCCAATATGCCTGATGTAGAAGAGACGGGCTCCACCTTCGCAGAAAATGCGCTACTTAAGGCGCATCAAATTTCGCAGTACACGGGACTTCCCGCCCTCGCTGATGACAGCGGTCTCTGCGTAGATGCTCTCGGGGGAGCACCAGGAATCTTCTCTGCTCGTTGGGCTGGAGTACATGGAGATGACCGAGCCAATCTAGAGAAGGTAATACACCAGATCCGCGAGATGCAGGCTCCCAGCCTGAGCGCTCGCTTTAGATGTGCGGTCGCCTTGGTCCTTCCGAGTGACCACCCTTCTGGTGCGCACGAGATTTTGCGCGAAGGTGAAATGGTCGGTGAACTGGTTCTAGCGCCGCGTGGCACTAATGGATTTGGTTATGACCCGATTTTCGTGCCCACTGGTTTCACCCAGACGACGGCTGAATTGCCGGCCGAGGTGAAGGATCGAATAAGCCATCGCGGGCAGGCCTTGGCAGCGATACTTCCGGAGGTCATCCGCCTTATTTAGCTTCTTATTTCACGAAGTGGGCGTTGAATACTGAGAAGTTCAATTTTTCTAAGGTACGATTTTGCCATTAGCTCGACCCGTCCCGATCAGAACTTCGATCACTTTTAACTGAGGAGTCACCCGTGGCCGTCAAAAAGACCGCTAAGAAGTCAGCCGCTAAGAAGGCACCTGCAAAGAAGGCTGTGGCGAAGAAAGCTGTTGCCAAAAAGGTAGCGAAGAGCGCCCCCGCTAAAAAGGTAGCGAAGAAGGCACCTGCAAAGAAGGCTGTGGCGAAGAAAGCTGTTGCCAAGAAGGTTGCCAAGAAGGCCCCCGCCAAAAAAGTAGCGAAGAAGGTTGCCAAGAAGGCCCCCGCCAAAAAAGTAGCAACTCGCATTGTTATTCCTGCGGTTCCATCCCGCAGAACTTCCAGCGTTGCAACGCCAGCCGTTTCAGTTGTTTCAGTTGTTTCAGTTGATTCCGCAATTAAGGTTCCAGCTCCGGTCGCGGCTGCGACTCCAGCTGCAACCAAGGCACAAACACAGAACCCAAAGTCTTCATCTCGCGTCGTTCTCGCCGTCATCGTTGGCGTCGTTCTTATCGCAGTCTTGGTTGTAAACCGGAATCACAAGGCAAGCACGGATAGCGCAAATACCCCAGCCACACCAGCAGCATCGGCTTCTGCAACACCTAGTGATACCTCACTAGCATCGGTTACTCCGGCACCTGGTCCTAGTTCAAGCGAGACCACTGCAACCGGAACCGTTGCTTCTGCCAATCCAGGTACCGCGACAGCTGCCACCGATTTGGCCCCGGTCGGAATCGTTGCGCATTACACCGCAACCGGCGCAACAATCTTCTGGTTTCCAGCAACCGGCGCAACGGGATTGACCACGTACAACATCGAAGCATCCTCAAGTGGAGGAGCATTTAAGTTAATCGCAACCGTTCCAGCAACGCAGATCTCACTCGATGTCACCAAGGGAGGCACAGATGGTTGGACCTCGTTCAAGATCTCAGCTGTCTACTCAGATGGTGCAATTGTTGCAGGCAAGGTCTTCGGACTTCCTGGCCAATTTGCTTAAATCTCTCAACGATTTAAAGTAATTATTTAAGCGCTTCTAAAACCGCGCTTACATAAACATTTCCGCCCGCGTCATTCAGGTGAACTCCATCTGGCGCAAAGTATTCGGGATGGCCCTGCGATATCCTCGCCCAGTCGACCAATCGCGCCTGCGGATAATCGGCAATAACTAAGCGAATAATTCGGTTATTGTCATCTCTCCACGCCCGCGGAACAGCGGTATCAACCACAATCATCTGGGGTTGATTCTTTAAGAGATCAAAGAGGGTGCGCACATCGCTCTCTGTCAGATGATTGTTATTGCCTAAATCAAAGATCACCTTAGATCTTTCTAATCCTGGACGGTCGGTTTTTACAACTTGAATTAATTCACCGATCTGTCTACCTACCCGAGCATTGATCAACTCGATCGGGAAGTTGCTCTGCAGTTTGTCCCTGATGCCGAGAATGATGGAGTCTCCCGTGACCCACAAGCCTGGCTTAGTGGTTGGGGTTACGTTTTGGATGAGCGGCGTTTGAACGTTCGTTGATGTAACCGGTATGGAACTCTTCTGATCTTGCGCTAGCGCGGCCCAAGCAGCTCCGCCGGTCGATGCTCCAAACCCAACAACAACGAGGGCTACCCAGATCTTTTGATTGCGCTGTGTCGCTCTTGTACGGTACTTCATTCCGCGCAACCAGTTAGAGAGTTTTCCCCGCCTTATTGGAATTTCAACCCACCGCAGTGAGATATCGGCCAAGGCGATGACGATAAGTATCCGTGCACAGTTGATTGCCCAACTTGCTCCAGCAAGATCGACGTTGGGACGCGTAACTTGAAAAACCACCCAGTGCCATAGATATATTCCGTATGAACGCTCTCCGATCCATACGACCGGTCTGGCGCTGAGCAGCGGGGCGAATCGAGATGCCGGATGAACGAGCGATGTGATTGTTGCGCAACCAAAGAGTGCTGCAAGTGGAAAGGCGATGCGATAGAGCGCAGGGTGAGATTCATCGATAAAGAAGAAGGTGCA
This sequence comes from uncultured Actinomycetes bacterium, assembly GCA_903933585.1. GTDB lineage: Bacteria > Actinomycetota > Actinomycetes > Nanopelagicales > Nanopelagicaceae > PALSA-747. The sequence continues at coordinate 17,021 of CAIZKO010000081.1, read as the reverse complement.
GAGCAAGCCCAACAAACCAACTACGCCAATTCCATCTACGAAGTCTTGCGCCCGCTGCGAGATATTCTTATTGAGATTTTTGGGAATCCAACTCACCGCGAGCGCGGCTCCGAGGAATAGCCCCAAGCTGTGGGTATCGGTGCCAAAGTAGATGTGGCTGATGTTATTTGTCTGCAATGTATCTACGCGGATCGAATATACAAAGAGCGCCAAACCCGAGATAAAGGCGATCACTAAAGAGATCTGCGCTACGCGCTTCTTTCCGAAGTAGCGCAGAATTGTGAGCAAGATCAGCGGCCAGATCGCATAGAACTGAATTTCAACTCCGAGAGACCAGGTATGTTGCAGTAACGGTGGGCGTCCGATCGCCTGGAAGTAATCTTGATGAACCCCAACTAAATGCCAATTTTCGCTGCCGGTGAGCACATAAGGTAGGTCATTTAAGAAGCGGTGGATGGCGTCGGGCTTCCATGCGGCGATGATGAATGTTGTTCCGGCGAGCATGAAGAGGAGTGGCGGTACGAGGCGGCGAAAACGCGCCCAGTAGAACTCGCGGAGATCAAGCGCGCCCTTGCTCATGATTGAATCCAGCAGGAGGCGAGTGATGACATAACCGCTTATGACAAAGAAGAGATCAACTCCGAGAAATCCGCCGGGAATCCAATTAATCCCCAAGTGGTAAAGAATCACGGCAGCGACTGCTAGTGCCCGCAACCCGTCGATAGGGGCTATATAGCGGGAGGCTTTAACCGCCATTATTTACGCTTTGGTGGTCTTCCCACGCTCTTGCGAGGAGCAGCGGCCTTCTTAGCGGCTGGCTTAGTTGCAGCAGGTTTTGCAGCAGTGGGGGGAGTGGGGCGTGTAAATTCTCGCTCCTTGGGACGGTGGTTCTCATCCAAGGCGCTTTCAATATCTGCGCCGAGCGCTGCAAGTTTCTCAAATGCGGTGGCCATTCGTGCTCGCGTCTGTCGGATCCCTTCTTCTGCGGAAGCGAGAGCTTGATGTTGAATCTTCTGCAACCGCTCCGATTCTGCAACCGCTCCGCTCAACCAATTCCTAAAGTTTGCGATATCGCTCGTGGCCTCTGAAATAACATGATCGGCCTCGCGCTTTGCCGCAGAGGTAATCGTGGATGCTTCGCGATGTTTAGAGTCGAGAAGTTCTTGCGCCGCTTTTGCGGCCTTCTCGAGCGCCTCTTTAGCTTCGAGTTCTGCGGCTTCTAGATACTTACGGCCACGACCCTCTGCAGTTTGCAAAGCGCTGCGCGCCTTGGTTTCGGCGGTCTCGGTTAATTGTTTTGCTACGCGTTGTGCTTCCGACAAGGCGCGCTCGGCTGCGGCTACAGCGCGCGCTTCGCGAGCCTGCGCAGTCTTGATGAGGGAAGTTGCAGTTTCGGTCGCCAGGATTTCAAACTCTTCACGGGTTAGGCTGGTGATGTCGCGTCGTGCGCGAAGATCTGCCAGCTCGGCTTCGAGTTCACGGATACGATCCAGAGTGCTCGTATGAGGTGCGCTAGCTCCCGCTGCTCCCGCTGCGCCGGAAGGAGATGGGCTCGCCTCATCCTTGAATCCGAGCCATGATAAAAACTTCTTCTCAGCCATCTGGGGGTCCTTCCATCGCTGCTCTGTCATTGACTGCCGGTAAATGAGCGCCGTCCGCGTTCATTTTAGAAACGACATCTTTGCCTAATATCCCTATAACCGTAAAGTGGATATCAAAGGTCATATTGATGAATACTCAAAAAAGCTGGTGCGGGAGAAGGGACTTGAACCCTCACGTCCGAAGACACAGGTTCCTAAGACCTGCGTGTCTGCCATTTCACCACTCCCGCTGGAGCGTAGATACGCGGTAAGGGTACGGGTAGGTTAGCCTTAGAGCCAAATGGTCGTAGGGCGCCTCAATGAGCGTCCAAAAAGGAGCACGAGAATGTCACTTACCCCAACTCCCGCAGATAAATTCACATTTGGTCTCTGGACCGTCGGATGGCAGGCCCGCGATCCCTTTGGAGATGCCACTCGCGCTCCACTTGATCCAGTCCGCTCCGTGAATGAGTTAGCAGCCCGCGGCGCATATGGCGTGACCTTTCACGATGATGACCTAATCCCTTTCGGTAGCGATGAGGCCGCCCGCAATGGCCATATCCACCGATTTAAGAAGGCGCTGGAAGAGACCGGTATGAAGGTCCCCATGGCGACCACAAACCTCTTCAGCCATCCGGTTTTTAAAGATGGTGCACTAACCTCCAACGATCGCGATATCCGTCGCTTCGCACTTTCTAAGGCGATGCGCAATATTGATCTAGCCGCTGAACTTGGTGCACAGATCTATGTTTGTTGGGGCGGCCGCGAAGGTGCTGAATCCGATGGAGCCAAGGATGCCTATGTTGCACTCGAGCGCTACCGCGAAGGTTTCAATATTCTCGGAACTTATGTAAAAGATAAGGGCTACGACATCAAGTTTGCGATTGAGCCAAAGCCAAATGAGCCACGCGGCGATATCTTCTTACCCACGATCGGACATGCGCTCGCCTTCATTAACACCCTGGACAATCCCGAGATGGTCGGCGTCAATCCAGAAGTTGGCCACGAGCAGATGGCGGGACTGAACTTCGTTCACGGTATCGCGCAAGCGTTATGGCAGGGCAAGTTGTTCCATATCGATCTCAACGGTCAGCACGGCCCCAAGTTCGATCAAGATCTCGTCTTTGGACATGGCGATCTTAAGTCAGCCTTCTTCTTGGTCGATCTCCTCGAACGTTATAACTACCAAGGGCCAAAGCACTTCGATTACAAGCCCGCTCGTACCGAAGATGATGCTGGCGTCTGGGAGTCCGCTACCGCCAATATGCGCACCTATTTGGCTCTCAAGGAGCGCGCACTTGCATTCCGCAAGGATCCGCGCGTTATCGATGCCATGAAGACATCGCGCATCGATCAACTCGAAGTTCCAACTCTTGCTGCCGGCGAATCCTGGCGCGACCTTGGCGATGCATCCTTTGATGTAGAGCTAGCGGGCGCTCGTGGTTATGGCTACGAAAAGATTGATCAACTCGCGCTTGAGCACTTGATGGGCGTCAAGGCTTAAGCGAAAAATTCAATAAAAAAGGCGCCTCATTACGAGGCGCCTTTTTTAATCTGGTTTTACTAGTTGGCGATATTGGCGCCCTTGCGTGAGATGGCATCAACAGATGCAGATATCAAGAGAACTCCACCGGTAACGAGGTACTGAGTACCCGAGCTAAAGCCCAGCAGACCCATTCCGTTATTGATGATAGCTACTACAAGTCCACCAAGGATGGCATCGCGCAACTTTCCCTTACCTCCGAAGAGCGATGTTCCGCCAATAACTGCGGCGCCCACTGCATAGAGCAGGGTAGTTCCGCCACCAGTTGTTGGAGAGATCGAGTTCGACATTGATGCAAAGAGCATTCCGGCAATTGCAGCAAGTCCAGAACAGATCATGAAGGCCAAGGTGCGTACGCGACGAACATTGATACCAGAACGACGCGCAGCTTCGGCATTGCCGCCCACTGCATATAAGTGACGACCAAAGACGGTGCGGTTAAGAACGAATGTTCCAATCATCAATATCGCGAGAAGAACGGGAACCACAATTGGCATTCCCTTAATGCTGCTGTTGGGAGGATTGCCGCGCTGCATGTTAAGGACATAGGTGGCACCAATTCCTAGGACAACCAGGATCACATTCTTCGTCAACCAAACCTTGAAGAGTTCAGATTTCAAGTTCTTGCGGCGACGGTGCAAGATGCGGTTTAAGCCTAATCCCACGTAGAGAGCGAGGCCGATGAGAGAGAAGAGCCAGCTCACGACAGGGGTTAAGTTGTTATTTTGAACAGCGATAATGAAACGATCCTGCAGCAAGATCGTTCCGCCGTTGCCGGCCATCAAAAGTAGTACGCCTTGGAAAGCCAAGAAGGCAGACAATGTGACGACGAAAGAGGGGATGCGAAGACGGGCAACGAGGGTGCCCATCAACCAGCCCAGGCCAACACCTATGACAATGCTTACAAAGAGGGCGAGGTACCAAGGGAATTTATGGTCATTGATAAGCAGAACCATTGCCGCACCGCAGACACCAGATGCAAAACCAGCGGATAAGTCGATCTCGCCAAGGAGCAGAACGAAGACCAGACCCATTGCGATCACGATCACTGGCGCGGCTTGCGTGAGCAAGTTCGCCATATTGCGCGCGGTTAAGAAGTACTGCGATGAAAATGTGAAGACGAGTCCAAGTGAGACTAAGCCTAAGAATGCAGGAAGCGCACCAATGTCGCCGGCCTTGATCTTCGCTATATAGTCGGTAAGAACGGTCTTTAGGGTTACCTCTTGGCTAGCGAGGTTCTCAGTATTGACGCTCATGCGTTTGCTCCCACAATTCCCTCGGATTTACCAGTCGTAATCAATTCAACTACCTGATTGGCTTTGACGTTCTTGGTTTCAACTTGTGTTGCCATCGTGCCCAGGTAAAGCGGTGCAATGTAATCAGCAACAGCAAAGACATCGTTCAAGTTGTGGCTGATCAAAATAACGGCCAATCCATTATCGGCCAGGCGGCGCACCAACTTCAATACCTGTTCGGTTTGAGCGACGCCTAGGGCGGCGGTTGGCTCATCCAAGATAACAACCTTTGAGTTCCAGAGCACAGCACGAGCGATTGCAACTGTCTGGCGCTGTCCACCGGAGAGCGAAGACACGGTCTGGCGAATCGATTTAACTGTTCGCACTGAGAGACCATCTAAAGTCTTAGCGGCGAGGGACTCCATGTGAGTCTCGTTGAGAGTGACGCCATTGCGCTCTTCTCTGCCTAAGAACATGTTCTGCACGATATCCAAGTTGTCGCAGAGTGCGAGGTCCTGGTACACAACTTCGATTCCAAGAGTGGTGGAATCGCGCGGGCCATTAATCTCGACCTTCTTACCTTCAAAAAATATGTCGCCAGATTCTGCGGTGTAGATGCCAGCGATGCATTTGATGAGCGTGCTCTTTCCAGCGCCGTTATCTCCAACGAGCGCGGTGACCTTGCCCACGTGTGCATCGAAGTCAACGTTCTTGAGAACATGGACGGGACCGAAAGATTTATTAATGCCACGCAGCGAAAGAATGGGTTCGCTCACTAGTTACTCCTATCAAAGAACTCGGATTACCTATACGGCTTAAGGCTTGACTATAACGAAAAAAACTGGGCCGAAGAGGTTATCTTCGGCCCAGTTTCACAGATTTGCTGCTTGCACTAACTGTTAAGGGGTTTTAAACCTTACTTAACTCCGTTAGCTGCGCAAGCGGCTGCACCAGCGATGGCGCAAATCTCAGCAGCTGTGCGGAACTTGTCCTTAACAGTTACTTCGACGTTCTTCTTTGTGATGGTTGTTGGGATCAAGAGAACTGACTTAACTACGCGAGTTCCATCCTTGACTGTTCCGTTTGTCTTAGCGGCTGTTCCCTTAACCAATGAGATTGCAAGTGCTGCAGCTCCATTAGCCTCTTGAGAAATTGGCTTGTAAACGGTGTTTGAAAGGTCACCGGTCAAGATAGCTGCAAGTCCAGCAGGAGATGCATCTTGTCCTGAAACGCAAGTCTTTCCATTGAGGTTGTTCTTCTTAAGAACAGCTACAGCTGCAAGGCCAAGGCCTTCGTTAGCTGAAACTACAGCGTCAAGCTTTCCGCCTGCCTTTGTGAGCTGTTGTTCGAAGATTGTGCCGCCAAGGGTGTTATCCCAGTTTGCGACTGACTTGTCATCGACAAGAGTTCCGCCGGTTGCCTTGAGGTATGGACCAACGATTGAAGCGTAACCCTGCTTGAAGAGGGTTGCGTTGTTATCTGTTGGAGCACCGTTCAAGTAAACAACGCGAGGCTTTGCAACCTTGTGTGCCTTGAGGCAAGCAACGATTCCCTTACCTTGTAGAACTCCAACGCCTACGTTATCGAATGAAACGTAGTAGTTAGCAGAACCACCGAGGGTTAGGCGATCGTAATCGATTGTTGCAACGCCCTGCTTCTTAGCAGATGCTTCAACGGCTGCTGCTGATGGTGAATCGAGGTTAACGAGAACGAGAACCTTGACGCCCTCTGTGAGCATTGCTTGAGCAATTGTTGCAAACTTTGTCTTGTCGCCAAGAGCGTTCTGAATGTCATAAGTAACACCAGCAGCCTTGAATGCAGCTGCGAGTAGGGGACGGTCATCTGTCTCCCAGCGAGGAGATGATGCTGAGTCAGGAAGGATTACGCCGACCTGAGGTCCTGCTGCGTGTACAGCTGTTGTTGCAACGAAACCAGTGAGAGCTAGTGACACTGCTGCAACTGCTGCCGCTAAACGACGATTTGTCATCTGATGGTATACCTTTCGAAGGTGTTGAGTGCGTGGTCAAACCTGCTTTGACCATGGGTAGCACTCGGTGTGATGAAAGTAGTCGAAAAGGTGTAAATTTCCGATACTAATTAACGGATAAATCGGACATTTGAGATAACGGTTTGGTAACGCGCTCGGCGAGGGGTTATCACTCAAAGAGCGGCGAAGTTCAGGCAAGGTAATGGCTAACGCTACCCTTGCGCCAAATAGTTATGGAGATAAATACGTCTATGGCCATGATTTCCACAGAGTCGATTAGCGACCAGGTAAGCGCGGCGATCCTGCGTGCCTTGGCTCTCGCGGTTGCGGCCCAAGAGCTGCCGAGCGGATTGGTTCTTCCAGATCAGATTACGCTGGAACGTCCCAAGAACCGCGATCATGGAGATTACGCAACTTCGATCGCGCTAGCGCTGGCTAAGCCTGCCGAGATGAATCCACGCGCGGTCGCCGAATTGATTCGCACATATCTATTAGCAGATTCCGATATCAAGGGATCGGTCGCTGCCGTCGAGATCGCTGGCGCGGGCTTTCTCAACATCACGCTCGCTCGATCCGGCCAAGGCGCCATCATCGCCGCCATTTTGAGCGAGGGCGAGAGGTACGGCCATGGCCATGCGCTCGCTGGCAAGAGCGTGAACTTAGAATTTATTAGCGCCAATCCAACGGGGCCTCTTCATCTTGGGCATACCCGTTGGGCTGCGGTCGGCGACGCTCTAGGTCGGGTACTTGCGGCCGCCGGAGCTAAGGTCACTCGCGAGTTCTATATCAACGATCGCGGAAACCAGATGGAACTCTTCGGCGCATCCATCCGCGCCGCAGCCCTTGGGGTCGCCGTACCAGAGAATGGTTATCACGGCGCATACATCAATGACATTGCCGATGTAATCAAGAAGTCGCATCCAGAATATTTAACTCTGCCAGAAGCTGAGAGTCTCGACGCATTCCGCGATGCAGGGTACGCGCTTCAACTCGCGGATCAACAACGCGTGCTGGAAAATTTCCGCACCCACTTTGATGTTTGGTTCTCAGAAAGATCGTTGTACGAAAATGATTTCTTTAAGCACTGCCTCGACCGCCTCAAGGCGCAGGGACATGTTTACGAAGAGGGCGGCGCGATCTGGTTGCGCACGACAGATTTTGGTGACGATAAAGATCGCGTCATGATTAAATCTGATGGGGCCTTTGCATACTTCGCTTCGGACTCTGCTTATTACATCAGCAAGCGTGAACGCGGATTTGATATCTGCATTTACATGTTAGGCGCTGACCACCATGGTTATGTCAATCGTCTCAAAGCGATCGCTGCATGTGCCGGCGATGACCCTGATTACAACATCGATGCGCTCATCGGCCAAATGGTAAAGATTATGGAAAATGGCGAAGAGCTCAAGTTGAGTAAGCGCGCGGGAACCATTATCACCTTAGAAGAATTGGTTGAAAAGGTAGGCGTAGATGCCGCCCGCTACACCTTGATTCGCTACCCAGTTGACACTCCGATGGTGATGGATGTTGATGTCTTGCGCAGCAGAACCAATGAAAATCCGGTGTATTACGTGCAGTATGCCCACGCACGTATCTGTGCCGTCCTGCGTAATGCCAGTGATGTGGGCATTGCTTATGGGTTAGAACAGATTCACCCTGAACTACTCGAACACGAGCGCGAACGCGAACTTATTGGTGCGCTAGCCGAGTTCCCACGCGTCGTTGCTGGTGCCGCAGAGTTACGCGAGCCGCATCGCGTTGCGCGCTATGCCGAGGAGTTGGCCGGTATTTATCACCGTTTCTACGCGGACTGCCGCGTGCTTCCACTAGGGGATGAGGCTCCATCAGCGCTACATAGCGCGCGGGCAACTCTCTGCAGCGCAACCGCGGGAGTAATCGCCAATTCGCTAGCCTTGCTGGGTGTTACCGCGCCCGAGAAGATGTAGCGATGAGCACATTTGACCCTGCCATTTTCTCGCTCAACTCTCGCCTCGATGTAGATCATTTAACCATCGGAGGAGTGAGCGCGATCGATCTCGCCGCCGAATTCGGAACCCCACTCTATGTCGTTGATGAAGCAGATTTTCTACTGCGTGCCACGGCATGGAAGAGCGCTCTCGAAGGAGCATTCGGTGCACAAGCAGGCACCGTCTATTACGCCGCTAAATCCTTTATCGCAAAAGAGATCGCGCGCTGGGTTGATCGCGCTGGGATTGGCCTGGACGTATGCACTGGTGGAGAGTTGGCGGTAGCAGAGTCGGTCGGATTTTCGCCAGATCGTATAGAGGTGCACGGCAATAATAAATCCGAAGATGAGATTCGCCACGCGATCAGCATTGGCGTGCGTTCTATCGTTATGGATTCGTTTATCGAGATAGAGCGAGTAGCACGTATTGCTCGCGAGCTCGGGAAGGTACAGCGGGTGTTAATCCGCGTCACCCCTGGAGTAGAAGCGCACACCCACGAATTCATTGCCACCGCCCACGAAGATGTGAAGTTTGGTTTCTCACTATCGAGCGGCGCAGCTTGGGATGCAATGTACGCCATCGAAAGTGAACCATCGCTTCAATTAGTCGGACTGCACTCTCATATCGGCTCCCAAATATTTAGGAGCGAAGGTTTCGCTGCAGCCGCCAAGAAGTTGATCGGACTCCTGTCGCGCTTCCGTGATTCGTACGGTCGCGAATTACCAGAGCTAGATCTAGGCGGCGGTTATGGAATCGCCTACCTTCCCGGTGAAACCACTCTCGATCCTATTCAGGTGATGAATGAACTCGCCGCAGTAGTAATGAGTGAGTGCGAAAGTGTTGGAATTGCCCTTCCGATAATCTCGATCGAACCAGGTCGCGCCATCGTCGGACCTTCGACGGCGACGCTCTATACCGTCGGCACAACTAAAGATGTTGAACTCGACGGAGGGCTAACGCGCCGATATGTTGCAGTTGATGGCGGTATGAGCGACAACATCAGGCCGGCACTCTATGGAGCCGAATATTGGGCGATCATTGCCAACCGACTTCCACTCGGCCCGCTTTGCAATACACGCATCGTCGGAAAGCACTGCGAAACTGGCGATATCGTGATCCGCGAAATTGAGATTTCGGCAGATACTCAAGTGGGCGATCTATTGGCGATACCGGCAACAGGTGCCTACGGGCGGAGCATGGCATCGAACTACAACCACGTACCTCGCCCCGCTGTTGTGGCGGTTATTGACGGAAAAGCCCGCTTAATCGTGCGGCGCGAGAGCATCGCGGATTTATTGGCGCTTGATCTCTAGTTTTTTGAGATACTTAACCCTAAGAGCCCCCCAATCGCCCCTGAGATAGTAATTAATTAGAGGATGTGAACCGATGAGCAACGATCGCGTATTACGCGTCGGCTTGCTCGGCGCTGGAGTAGTCGGCGCTGAAGTTGCTCGCCTGATGGTGGCCAACCAAGTTGACCTAGCCGCCCGAGCTGGAGTTGGGCTCGTGATCACCAAGATCGCGGTGCGTGACCTGAGCACTCCTCGCCCTGGAATTGATTCGGCTCTCTTAACTACCGACGCCGAGTCGATCGTCTCTGATCCCGATATTGATCTCGTGATCGAAGTGATGGGTGGAATCGAACCTGCGCGCACCTTGATTTTAACCGCCATGAAAAATGGCAAGGCGGTAGTTACCGCAAATAAAGCGCTCCTCGCAAAGCATGGCGCCGAACTTTTCCACGCCTCTGATTTGGCCGATGTTGATTTTTATTACGAAGCAGCTGTTGCTGGTGCGATTCCGATCCTTCGTCCGCTCGCCGAGAGTCTCGTTGGCGATCACGTCGAGCGGGTTATGGGAATCATCAACGGAACGACAAATTACATTCTTACCAAGATGCACGAAACGGGTGCCTCTTTTGAGAGCGCGCTTGCTGAAGCACAGGCACTTGGATATGCCGAAGCCGATCCAACTGCAGATGTTGATGGCTTTGACGCGGCAGCAAAAGCAGCAATTTTGGCTGGCTTGGCATTCCACACTCAGGTCACCGATGAAGATGTATACCGCGAAGGCATTCGCGCGATTACCGCCGATGATGTCAGCGTCGCAAAGGCGATGGGTTTTGTCATTAAGTTGTTGGCGATCGCTGAAGCGAACGAACTGCATGGCAGCAAAGAAGAGACGATTTCAGTCCGCGTGCATCCCACGATGATTCCTGTGACACATCCACTCGCCTCTGTACGCGAGGCATTTAACGCCGTATTCGTAAAGTGCGAATCAGCGGGCGAACTTATGTTCTACGGTCGTGGCGCCGGCGGAACGCCAACTGCTTCAGCAATTTTAGGTGACCTTGTCGCAGTCGCGCGTAATCGCAACGAGGGAAGCCTCGGACCTACGGAGACAGATTACGCCGACCTCGATATTGCACCTATAGGAGTTAGTCGCACGCGCTATTTAATCCGAATGGACGTGGCTGACGTTCCAGGTGTACTTGCCTCTGTTGCAAGCACCGTGGCCAAGAACAATGTTTCGATCTTGACCGTGCGTCAAGAGGGCCGTGGAGCAGATGCCGAACTTGTAGTGCTTACTCACATTGCCACTGAAGAGTCGCTAGCAAATACCGTGAAGGATTTGCGTGAGCTCGATGTGGTGCAACGGGTAGTAAGTGTTATTCGTGTTGAAGGGTTGATCTAATGGGGATCTTTACAAAATCAATGAGCGGCGTTCACCAGTGGCGTGGAGTGATCGATGAATATCGCACCCGCCTGCCAGTATCTGACAAGACTCCCGTGATCACATTGCGCGAAGGCGGAACTCCATTAGTTGCCGCCGCTGTTCTTTCCGAGATGTTGGGCAATGAGATTTGGCTTAAAGTAGAAGGTGCAAATCCAACCGGCTCATTTAAAGATCGCGGTATGACGATGGCGATATCTAAGGCAGCCGAAGAAGGTGCCAAGGCAGTTATCTGCGCATCCACCGGAAATACCTCTGCCAGTGCAGCCGCCTATGCCACCAAGGCCGGGATGAAGCCCGTAGTTCTCGTTCCCCAAGGCAAGATCGCCATGGGCAAGTTGGCACAGGCGATTGCCCATGGAGCCACTCTGCTTCAGGTAGATGGCAACTTTGACGATTGCCTCACCCTCGCCCGCGATTTAGCAACTAACTTTCCCGTCGCGCTCGTGAATTCAGTGAACCCGTATCGCATCGAAGGGCAGAAGACCGCCGCATTCGAGATCGTCGATATGTTGGGTGATGCTCCGGATTATCACGTCTTGCCGGTCGGTAACGCCGGAAATATCACAGCATATTGGAAGGGTTACAACGAATACTTCAGCGATCATGTTTCAACGAAGTTGCCACATATGTGGGGCTTCCAAGCGGCGGGGTCAGCTCCGATTGTTCGCGGCGAAATCGTGAAAAATCCAGAGACGATCGCAACTGCAATAAGAATCGGCAATCCAGCATCCTGGCAACAAGCAATCGATGCGCGAGATGGTTCTGGTGGGCTCATTGATTCGGTGACCGATGAAGAGATCTTGAGCGCATATCGCTTGGTTGCTGCTAAAGAGGGCGTCTTTGTTGAACCTTCAAGCGCGGCCGGTATCGCGGGTCTCTTCAAAAAGAAGTCGCAAGGCCTGCTTCCCAAAGGTAAGAAGATTGTTATAACTGTTACAGGTAATGGCCTCAAAGATGTGCAATGGATTCTCGATGGAGCAGCAGCTCCGATCATTATTCCAGTCGACATTAAGTTGGCGGCCGCTGCGATGGGTCTGCTCTAATGGCGGCGCAACGCCTTACCTTTAAGGCCCAGTTGGCTCAGGTAAGTGTTCCTGCCACCAGCGCCAATCTCGGTTCGGGTTTTGATTGTTTTGCTTTAGCGCTGGATCTCCGCGATCGCTATGCAGCGCAGGTTTTAGACGATGCGATCTTTGATGTTGATGTTTCAGGCGAAGGCGCCGACGAGGTAAAGCGCGATAAAAATAATCTCGTCATCAAGTCGATGCTGCGCGGTTTTGAATTTATGGGACAGAAACCCCGCGGATTAGCGTTGCGCGCCTTGAATGTCACACCGCATGGCCGCGGTTTGGGTTCATCGGCCTCTGCAATCGTCGGGGGATTAGCCCTGGCTCGCGAATTGGTTCTGGGTGGAGATCAATACATGTCTCTCGAAGAGATGATGTTGCTTGCGACTGAATTAGAAGGACACCCAGATAATGTTGCCGCCGCAATTCATGGCGGAGCAACAATCGCCTGGATGGAAGATATTTATGGCGTGAAGACTGGGCGTGCAGTCAGCATTCCGGTACATCATGACATCCGAGCGATCGCCTTTATTCCTGAAAATCACCTTTCGACATCGAAGGCGCGCAAATTGCTTCCTGAAACGATTCCGCATCAAGATGCGGTACTGAATTCTTCACACACCGCACTAATGACCGTGGCTCTTTCGTCACGCCCCGATCTCCTCTTGACCGCTACGGAAGATTTCTTGCATCAGAGCTATCGTGCTGAGGCTTATCCCAAGTCAATGCAGCTGGTTGCAAAACTGCGTGCGGCTGGAGTTGCTGCCACTATTTCCGGGGCTGGACCATCTGTCTTGGTTCTTCACACCGCGAGTGAAACCGAGCTCTTTGAAATTATTAAGCAGGCTCCGGCGGGCTTTATTGCGAAGGAAATGGCGATTTCACGCTCAGGAGTCGAGTAAAAGACTAGGTAAAAGCACAGCAATTAGTGTGGATTCTGATTTTGGGTATCAGGCAAGGCTGTGATACTTTTGGGCAATCGGAAGAAGGCCGCGCAAGACTGGCGGGTATTTACCCTTAACCGAAATCCACAAAAAAAGTTAAATGCCCTTATCTCAGAACTTCCTCAAGATTTTTGAGGCTGATCAACTAGCCCTCCACACGGGAGTGCCGCATAGAGGTAAGCAAATAATAGAAAACGGAACTCAATAACAATAATGAGCGAAACAACAACTGAAGACCGCCCAGCTAAGGCTGCCGGCGAACTTTCCGCAATGCTTCTGCCAGAACTTAAGAAAGTTGCTGGCCAACTCGGCATTGAAGGCGCTACAAAGATGAGCAAGGCCGGTCTGATCCAATCGATCGCGGACCTCCAGGCTGCCAACCGGGAATCGGCTAAGGCCGAGCGCGAAGCCAGACGCCTAGAGCGTCAAGAAGCGCGCAACAAAAAGAATAAGACCGCTAAGACATCAGCACCCAAGAGTGGCGATGATAGCGATGAAAGAGAAGATTCTGATGAGGCCGATGCCCCAGAGCAAGAGTCAAATGCTGGAAGTGAAAGCTCTGAGTCACAACGTCGCGACTTCAACGAGCGCAACGGCAACAGCAACGACCGTTCGAACCGTAATGACAGAGGTGGTCGCAACGATCGCAGCGGTCGCAACGACCGTAACAGTCGCACGCGTGATCGCGGAGAACGTGGTGAGCGCCAAGAGCGCGAAGTCCAACTCAGCGAAGATGATGTATTAGTTCCGGTCGGTGGTCTCCTCGACATCTTGGATTCATATGCCTTCATCCGTACCCAGGGTTATCTCGCGGGACCAAACGATGTTTATGTCTCTCTGCAACAGATCCGCCGCTACGGCCTGCGCAAGGGTGATGTAATTACTGGACAAGTGCGCCAACAGCGCGAAGGTGAGCGCAAAGAGAAGTTCAATGCATTGATGCGCCTTGACACTGTCAACGGACTTGAGCCAGAGGCAGCGCGCGATCGCGTTGACTTTGCCAAGTTAGTTCCTCTCTATCCGCAAGAGCGTCTGCGCCTAGAGACCGAGCCACACATATTGACAACTCGCGTCATCGACCTGGTTTCACCAATCGGTAAGGGACAACGCGGATTGATCGTGTCACCTCCAAAGGCTGGTAAGACCATGGTCTTGCAGGCGATTGCGAACGCGATTACAACTAACAACCCAGAAGTTCACTTGATGGTTGTACTTGTCGACGAGCGTCCTGAAGAAGTGACCGATATGCAGCGCAGCGTTAAAGGTGAAGTTATTGCTTCGACCTTCGATCGCCCAGCTGATGATCACACCAGCGTCGCCGAACTTGCTATCGAACGCGCAAAGCGTCTGGTTGAAATGGGCCATGACGTAGTAGTGCTTCTTGACTCCATCACGCGCCTCGGCCGCGCTTACAACATCTCTGCTCCGGCATCTGGACGTATCTTGTCTGGTGGTGTTGATTCAGCAGCGCTCTATCCACCAAAGAAGTTCTTTGGTGCAGCGCGTAACATCGAAAACGGTGGCTCACTTACGATCCTGGCAACCGCGCTGGTTGAGACCGGATCGAAGATGGATGAAGTTATCTTTGAAGAGTTCAAGGGCACCGGAAATATGGAGCTCAAACTCGATCGCCGCTTCGCGGATAAGCGCATCTTCCCAGCGGTTGATGTCGATGCATCTGGTACTCGTAAGGAAGAGATCTTGATGGGCAAAGAGGAGCTCAATATCGTCTGGCGCCTGCGTCGAGTATTGCACGCCTTGGAGTCTCAGCAAGCTCTCGAACTCTTGCTCGACAAGATGAAGGGCACCAAGTCGAACGTAGAATTCTTGATTCAGATCCAGAAGACGACGATCAGCGAGAACGAGAACTCTGGTTCTTCTTCTGTGAACGGAAATTAATTAACAACGCATAGGAATAGCCCCTCACTCAATGTAGGGGAGCGCAAAAGAAGTTAGCAGTACTTATTAAGACCCTGTAGATATTTCATCTACAGGGTCTTTTGCTTTTAGTTGCTCCACTCTTAGCACTGAGCAAAGAATCTATTTGTGCATTGATTCTTATCATTGAGTAAAAAATCTAGTCTGCATTTACATCTCTTGTTACTAGAGAAATTATTTGCTAATAATCAAAATCACAAAATGTGAATTTAAGGTCATGATTTTGCGAGTGGCACTCCACGCTTAGCTTCTAGATACTACTTCTACTATTTCGCATGGAAATGAAATCGCTATGAGAGATAGCGCTTATTAGTTTTAAATTCATACCATAACTATTGACCTTTGGAGAAAAGGAGATGCGTTTGCTAAATGTGAAGACTCTGCGACTTAAGAGACTTTTCATTTCCATCGCTAGCCTAAGTCTCTTCATTGGAATTGTTAGTCCAATTCCGAGTGCCTTCGCGGCAAATTTAACTACACCAAACTTTAGAACCGTTGTTGGCACCAACAGCGTGGTTCTCACAGTCAGCGGTGGCTCATGCTCTCTTATTGCTGGTCCACTTACGAGCGCCAATTTTACCTTCGGTGGCCCAAATACGGCAGCTTTCGGTGCTGCAACTTATACACGCACTAGCAATACCGTCGTCACAATCACAGGTCTGTCGTCGGTATCGGCATCTACGAGCAACTCGATCACAGTTCCAACGGCAACGCAGGCCGTTGCCTGCTCAAGTGCATCCGCTGCCGCGGTTCCGATCGCAGTGACATCTGCTGCGTTTACAACGAGTGCAGGCGGAACATCGGTTCGAATCACTTTAACGAGCGGTACGTATAAGGCTGCCCCGATTGCAGCTACAGATTTCTCCTTTGCTGGAACCAATGCTGCCGCACTTGCACTCGGAACATTTACGCGTACGAGCAGCACGCTAGTTACTGTCACGGGCCTCACGGTGGCTGCGGCGGTAAATAATGTTATAACAGTTCTGGCTGCCACTCAGGCGACGCAGGCTACGGCAGTGACTGGATCTGTTGTTGCCTACAGTTCTGTCACATCGCCCCCATTTACAACGGTTGCGGGCGGTACATCGGTAACCATAACTCTCACTGGTGGCTCTTTCATCTCCGGAACCATCGGTGCAAGCAATTTCGTATTCGGCGGAAGTAACGCTGCCGCATTAGCTGCAGGTACCTTTACCCTTACAAGCAGCACGGTCGTAACTATCACTGGCCTTACGGTGGCCGCGGCCGCTAACAACACCGTGCAAGTTCCTGGAGCAACTCAATCTTCTCAGGCGACCTCGGTTGCGGGTGCGGCCGTCGCTTATACGTCAGTCACCTCCCCAGTCTTTTCGGCGGCCGTCGGTACAACCACCGAAACCATCACATTAACTGGTGGAGCATTCAAAACCGGATCTATCGCTGCAACTGACTTCATATTCGCTGGCACAGATGCCGCGCGTTTAGCGCTCGGAACATTCACTCGTACGAGCTCAACGGTCGTGACAATTACTGGTCTTACCTCAATGCCGCTCGGATCCAATAACACGGTTCAAGTTCTTGGACCTACACAGGCATCTCAGGCCACCTCAGTTTCTGCCACTCCTCCAACGCATACGGTTACCTATAGCGCTGGAGTGGGTGGGATCGGTACACCTCCTACACAATCCCCGGTCCCGGAGGGAACTGCATTCAACACCGCATCTCGATCCGGTTTATCTAAAACTGGCTATACCTTCAGCAACTGGAACGACGGCACTTCCCCATATTCAGCAGGCTCGGTATATACGATGGGAATCTCAAACGTAACTCTGACCGCCATTTGGAGTGCAAATACTCAAACCATCACCTATCTTTCAGGAGGGGGAACTGGCAGTGCGCCAGGGTCGCCTACCTCCGTTTCCTATGGCTCCACCTTCATTGTTCCCCCGAATACTTTTACTAACACTGGCTATACCTTTGCCGGCTGGACCGATGGCACAAATACTTATGCAACTGGCGCTACCTACCCAATAACAGGGACG
>CAIZKO010000080.1 GCA_903933585.1 uncultured Actinomycetes bacterium | reverse complement strand
GTGTCTTTACTTATAGAAGGTACTTTTCTTAACGAAGCCAGGACGCTGACCTCGGAAGTACCAATAAACGGAGTAATCAAAATGGCATTCAAGAAGATCACGGAAGCGGCGCCTTCACAAGCCGTATCCGACTGGTCCGTTGCCGATCTCTCCGCCCTATATGCCGAACAACGCTCATCTTTGACCGCTCAGGCCCGCCGGATCCTCCGTTCCGACGCTGATGCCGTCGAAATCGTTCAAGAGGCCTTCCTCAAGTTCATCATGGCCGCCCCAGAACTCGATTCTCGCGAGCGCGCCCTTGCCTACCTTCGTACCACCGTCAACCACCTCTGCCTCAACCAGATCCGCGCTACTGGCTCACGTCCCAACCTGGTCGCAATCGACTCTGATGCCACCCAGGAGCGCCTCGATGAGCTCGCTGTTGATGCTCACATCCCCTTTGATGCCACTCTGGCTGCCGCTGAAGATGCCTCTATCATCCGCGAAGCCCTCTCCCGCCTCTCTGCAGATCAGCGCACCGCGCTCGTCATGTGGGAGATGGAAGGCCGCTCTACCGAAGAGATTGCCGCTGCCATCGGAACCACTCCAGCCAACGTTCGCCACGTGGTGGCCCGTTCCCGCGCCTCTTTCGTCCGCATCTTGACCGAATGGGTTATCGACGAGCAGACCGGTACTACTGCGCTTGATGCCTTGTCCTCTTCTTACAAGAAGGCTGCCGAACTGGCTAAGAAGTCATCCAAGGTCGCCATGTCTCTGGTCCTTGTTATCGCTGCTTTCCTTGGCTTTAACACCTTCAACCACAAGGCCGTACCTTTGACCAGCCCTTCTAGCTCAAATGTCGCAGTGACCACTCCTGCTCCTGCAGCCAGCCCATCTGCTTCATCCACACCTTCTGCTTCAGCATCAGCTACCGCTTCTGCTCTTTCGAAGCTCGATACTTTGACCCCAACCGTCGACACCAAGATCGCTGGCATCACCTACAGCGGCCTCGGAACTGACGGAATCCCGACCGGTTTCACCGTCACTGACCTCAGTGGCAATACCGGCGCAATTATCATTGGCAAGCCCGCCCCTGTGATCACCGACAACGGAATCACTCTGACGGCGCCTGTCATGTCCTACGATCCAAAGGCTGTCAATGTCCTTATTAATCAGGTCATTAAGGTCGATGGTTCGGGGACCACGTATACCCCTACCGCATCGGTCTCTATGCACGGTGGCTGGGTTCTGTTAGATACCTCTGCAATTAGCACAGATATCTCACGCCTACCCGACGGTAGTTATCTCGTTTCGTGCACGCTCGTCACAGTTTCCCCAGTCGACACAGGTACACTTCTGCCCGTAAGTCAGGGAGTCGATGTCGCATCGGTTCCTACTTCTATTTCTGTGCGTTTAGTGCTTAATCCCGGTAAGACCCAAATTCTTGCCGAGGCGATCAAGGTCGCCGCGTATGGGGTCACAAAATGACCCGCATCGCACAACAAGTTTCCCGCGCAATCCGGATATTGCGAGGGAATAGAGATGAGTCAGCACGTGCGTCTCATCTCGTGGCTAAGAAAGGCTTCATCGTGAATAACGATGCAGTACTTGTTGGCCAAGCCGAGAGGGAGAAATTCTTCCAATCGACTTTCTTTGAAAGGAAAATAATGTCTACAAAGACAGCTTTTAAGCGCATCGCGCTTGTAGCAGCTGCTGCTTTGGCGATCGGCGGAGTTACTGCCGTTTCAGCTAATGCTGCTGCTCCTGGTGATTTCGCGATCTCAGATC
>CAIZKO010000079.1 GCA_903933585.1 uncultured Actinomycetes bacterium | reverse complement strand
CAGAGTAGTCAACGCGCTTTCCGAGCAGGTTCTGACGGAATCGGCCTTGCTTACCCTTCAACATATCGGAGAGTGACTTCAACGGACGGTTTCCTGGGCCAGTAACTGGACGACCACGACGACCGTTATCAAAGAGTGCATCTACCGCTTCTTGCAGCATACGCTTCTCGTTGTTGACGATAATTTCTGGGGCACCGAGATCAGCAAGGCGCTTTAAACGGTTGTTGCGGTTGATAACACGACGGTAGAGATCGTTGAGATCTGAAGTCGCAAAGCGACCACCATCGAGTTGAACCATTGGGCGAAGATCAGGTGGAATAACTGGAACGCAATCCAAGACCATTGAGGCCGGCTTGTTTCGAGTATTAAGGAATGAAGAAACGACCTTGAGACGCTTGATCGCGCGAGTCTTCTTCTGACCCTTACCTGTCTGAGCGAGCTCGGTGAGCTTCACATATTCAGATTGGAGGTCAAAGGTTTCTAGGCGAGCCTTAATTGCTGCGGCACCCATATCTCCCTTGAAGTACACGCCAAAACGATCGCGCATTTCGCGGTAGAGGCCTTCATCGCCCTCAAGATCCTGAACTTTCAGGTTCTTAAAGCGAGACCAGACCTCATCCAAACGATCGAGTTCGCGCTGTGCGCGGTCACGAATTGCCTTGAGCTCACGCTCTGCAGATTCGCGAACCTTGCGCTTGATATCGGCCTTTTCGCCAGCAGCTTCGAGTTCGGCGAGATCGCCTTCAAGCTTCTTCTGACGGGTGTCGAGATCATTGTCGCGACGAGTTTCGATCTTCTTGATATCGGAAGATAAACGCTTTTCGAGTGCTGGTAGATCCTCGGCGCGAGCTTCGGTATCAACTTCAGTGATCATGTAAGCAGCGAAATAAATAACCTTCTCAAGATCCTTAGGAGCAAGATCCAAGAGGTAACCCAAACGGCTGGGAACACCCTTGAAGTACCAAATGTGAGTTACGGGAGCCGCAAGCTCGATGTGACCCATGCGCTCACGGCGAACCTTGGCACGAGTAACTTCTACTCCGCAACGCTCACAGATGATGCCCTTGAATCGCACGCGTTTGTACTTGCCGCAATAACATTCCCAGTCACGAGTAGGTCCGAAGATCTTCTCATCGAAGAGTCCGTCCTTCTCGGGCTTGAGCGTGCGGTAGTTAATGGTTTCAGGCTTCTTTACCTCGCCGAAAGACCACTCACGAATATTGTCCGTTGATGCCAGACCAATACGCAGTTCATCGAAGAAATTAACATCTAACATAGTTGTTTATCCTCACACTTCTTCTACGCTGCTTGGCTCAACTCGTGACAAGTTGATACCTAGCTCTTCGGCGGCACGGAATACTTCTTCATCGGTATCGCGCATCTCGATTGCGATACCTTGATTGTTGAGAACTTCAACATTGAGGCAGAGAGATTGCATTTCCTTAACAAGCACCTTGAATGACTCAGGGATACCAGGTTCCGGAATGTTCTCGCCCTTAACGATTGCTTCGTAAACCTTTACACGACCGAGCACATCATCAGACTTGATGGTGAGCAACTCTTGCAAGGTGTAAGCGGCGCCATAGGCTTCAAGTGCCCAAACTTCCATCTCACCAAAGCGCTGGCCACCGAATTGAGCTTTACCGCCCAGTGGCTGTTGCGTGATCATCGAGTAAGGACCCGTTGAACGGGCGTGAATCTTGTCATCGACCAAGTGGTGGAGTTTCAAGATATACATGTAACCAACGGTGATTGGTTGCTTGTAAGGCTCTCCGGTACGGCCATCGAATAACTGGGCCTTTCCGTTTGCACCAATAAGGCGCATTCCATCCTTGTTTGGATTGGTTGAACCAAGAAGACCAATGAGCTCTTCCTCTTTAGTTCCATCGAATACTGGAGTTGCTACCTTGGAACCGGCGGGAACATCTGCATAGCCATGGGCACGAAGATCTTTCTGCCAATCTTCGTTACCTTCTAATTTCCAACCAGCCTTAGCAACCCAACCGAGGTGGGTTTCTAGAACCTGACCGACGTTCATACGGCCTGGAACACCAAGTGGGTTCAGGACGATGTCGACGGGGGTTCCATCTTCAAGGAATGGCATATCTTCTTGAGGCAAGATCTTTGAGATAACACCCTTGTTACCGTGGCGACCAGCGAGCTTGTCACCATCTTGAATCTTGCGCTTCTGAGCGACATAAACGCGAACAACTTGGTTCACGCCTGCTGGAAGCTCGTAATCTTCCGAGTCAGAGAGAGATACTCCGATGACCTTGCCGGATTCACCGTGAGGAACCTTAAGTGAGGTATCGCGAACTTCGCGAGCCTTCTCACCAAAGATGGCACGGAGCAAGCGCTCTTCTGGGGTGAGTTCGGTTTCTCCCTTAGGAGTTACCTTTCCAACCAAGATATCGCCTGGAACTACATCGGCACCAACACGAATGATTCCGCGATCATCAAGATCGGCAAGAACTTCTTCGCTGACGTTAGGAATATCGCGAGTGATCTCCTCGGGTCCAAGCTTGGTATCGCGTGCATCGACTTCGTACTCTTCAATGTGAATCGAGGTAAGCACATCATCTTGCACAAGACGCTGAGAGAGGATGATCGCATCTTCGTAGTTGTGACCTTCCCATGACATAAATGCCACGAGCAGGTTCTTACCAAGAGCCATCTCACCCTTATCGGTGCTTGGGCCATCTGCAACAACCTGACCAACTTCAACGCGATCGCCTTGTGAAACAACGACCTTCTGGTTGCGGCTGGTTCCTTGGTTCGAGCGAATGAACTTTTCTAGGAAGTAGTGCTCAGTGGTGCCATCGTCGTTCATGACGGTGACTTCATCTGACTGCACTGCGGTAACGACACCAGGCTTGCGACCCAGAGTCACATCGCCGGCATCAACAGCTGCACGGAACTCCATACCGGTACCAACGAATGGTGCCTCAGCGCGAAGAAGTGGAACTGCCTGACGCATCATGTTCGATCCCATAAGCGCACGGTTAGCATCATCGTGCTCGAGGAATGGAATCATTGCGGTAGCAACAGAAACCATCTGGCGTGGAGAAACGTCCATGTAATCAACTTCGTCGGCGAGAATATATTCAACTTCTCCACCACGACGACGTACAAGTACGCGCTCTTCTGCGAAATGTGAATCGGTAGTCAGAGGAGCATTTGCCTGCGCGATGATGTGTTCATCTTCTTCATCGGCGGTGAGGTAATCGATCTGATCGGTGACCTTGCCCTTTGTAACCTTGCGATACGGAGTCTCGATAAATCCAAATGGAGTTACGCGAGCATATGTTGCGAGCGAACCGATAAGTCCAATGTTTGGGCCTTCAGGAGTTTCGATCGGACACATACGGCCGTAGTGCGATGGGTGAACGTCACGAACTTCGAAGCCAGCACGCTCACGCGATAGACCTCCGGGTCCGAGCGCTGAAAGACGACGCTTGTGGGTCATTCCCGATAGCGGGTTGGTCTGATCCATGAACTGTGACAACTGGGAAGTTCCGAAGAACTCCTTGATTGAGGCAACAACTGGACGAATGTTGATCAAGGTCTGCGGAGTAATTGCTTCAACATCTTGTGTGGTCATGCGCTCACGAACAACGCGCTCCATACGAGAAAGTCCGGTACGGACTTGGTTCTGAATCAATTCACCAACTGTGCGCAGACGACGGTTACCGAAGTGATCGATATCGTCGGTCTCAACGCGAACTTCCTTGCCGTATTCCATAAGAGCATCGCCCTTGTGAAGTGAGACGAGGTACTTGATGGTTGCAACGATATCTTCAATGTTAAGAAGACCCTTGGAAAGTTGTAGATCAAGGCCCAACTTCTTATTGACCTTAAAGCGACCGACCTTTGCGAGGTCATAACGCTTTGGATTGAAGTAAAGGTTCTCAATGAGATTCTGCGCAGCTTCCTTCGTTGGTGGCTCACCTGGACGAAGTTTGCGATAGATATCAAGGAGCGCTTCATCTTGCGTCTTGACGTTATCTTTTTCAAGCGTCATGCGGATGGATTCGAACTCACCAAATTGCTCGAGGATCTGCTCTTCAGTCCAGCCTAAAGCTTTCAGGAAGATTGTTACAGATTGCTTGCGCTTGCGATCAATGCGAACACCGACCATATCCTTCTTATCAACTTCGAATTCCAACCAAGCTCCACGGCTAGGAATGATCTTTGCAGTCAAGATATCTT
>CAIZKO010000078.1 GCA_903933585.1 uncultured Actinomycetes bacterium | reverse complement strand
TCGTCGTGGTCTACCCCTTGAAGATGTCGCACCTGCAGCAATTGCTCGTGCCGTAGCAGCAACGGTTGGTGCATAAACATGCCACGTCTAAAAGTCACACAACTACGTTCCAAGGTTGGTGCTCGTCCAGAGCATCGCGAAACCTTGCGTTCACTCGGTTTAAAGCGAATCGGTGATGTTGTCGTAAAGGAAGATCGTCCCGAGATTCGCGGAATGGTCGTCGCTGTACGTCACATGGTCACCGTTGAGGAGGTCGAATAACAATGGTTCTCAAGGTTCATCATCTCCGTCCGGCTCCGGGCGCAAAGAAGGCACGTACCCGTAAGGGTCGCGGTGAAGCTTCAAAAGGTAAGACTGCTGGTCGCGGTGGCAAAGGAACACGTGCTCGTAACGTTGTTCGTGCCGGCTTCGAAGGCGGACAGCTTCCACTCGTAATGCGTCTTCCTAAGCTCCGTGGTTTCAAAAACCCAGAGCGCGTGGAATACCAGCCAGTCAATGTTTCAACAATCAATGCGCTTTATCCAAAGGGTGGCCAAGTCACCGTTGAGGATCTAGTTGCAAAGGGCGCTGCTCGTGATGGCCATCCCGTTAAAGTTCTTGGAAATGGCGACATTTCTGTGAAAGTTACCGTCGTGGCGCATGCCTTTTCTTCTTCAGCATCTGAAAAGATCGCTGCTGCAGGCGGATCGATCACAAAGCTTTAATCAAGGTCCACATTATTTAAGTCCGATAAGAGTTCTTGCTCAAATGAGTAAGAACTCTTTAAGAAATAAGAGGAGAAGTTAAATGCTTGCAGCGTTTGGTAAGGCCTTCAAGACGCCCGATCTTCGCGTAAAGATTTTCTTCACTCTGGCGATCATGGCGCTCTTCCGTTTTGGATCGATCGTGCCAACGCCAGGTGTTTCTTATAAGAATGTGCAGTCTTGTTTAAACCAGACCAGCTCTGGCGGCCTCTTCGGTCTTATTAACTTGTTCTCTGGTGGCGCACTCTTGCATCTCTCGGTCTTCGCACTGGGAATCATGCCTTACATCACCAGCTCGATCATTATTCAATTGCTGACAGTTGTGATCCCTCGCTTTGAGACACTCAAGGCAGAAGGACAATCTGGAAATGCAAAGCTCACCCAGTACACCCGTTACCTCACCGTTGGCCTAGCTATCTTGCAATCAACGGGCTTGATCGCTGTAGCTCGCTCAACCGGTCGCTTGTTTAGCGGATGCACCCTTCCAATTATCCCTGACTCTTCCTGGACACGTATCGTGACCATGGTCTTGGTTATGACCGCTGGAACCTCGGTAATCATGTGGCTTGGTGAACTGATCACCGATCGCGGTATCGGAAATGGTATGTCGATCTTGATCTTTACATCGATCGCCGCCGGTTTCCCAACACAGCTCTGGTCGATCAAGCAGCAAAAGGGTTGGTTCGCATTCCTCTTCGTAATGGCCGTCGGAGTCTTGGTGGTAGCGGCAGTTGTATTCGTGGAGCAGGCGCAACGCCGTATTCCGGTGCAATATGCCAAGCGCCAAATTGGACGTCAGTCTTACGGCGGAACTTCTACCTATATTCCGATCAAGGTAAACCAGGCTGGCGTTATTCCAGTTATCTTCGCATCCTCACTCCTATATATCCCGTCGTTGATAGTTAACTTCTCGGGCTCTACCGCCGCATGGTCGATCTGGGTTCAAAAGAACCTCGTTAAGGGCGATCACCCGGTTTACATCATCTCTTACGCAGTTTTGATCATCTTCTTCACCTACTTCTATGTCGCGATTACATTCAATCCCGATGAAGTCGCTGACAATATGAAGCAATACGGTGGATTCATTCCTGGTATTCGTGCTGGAAAGCCAACATCAGAGTATCTGCAGTACGTTCTTTCACGTATTACAGCTCCCGGTTCGCTTTACCTGGCCTTCGTTGCGATCATTCCGATCATCGCGCTGATTCTCTTCCAGGCATCCCAGAACTTCCCATTCGGTGGAACTGCAATTCTGATTGTGGTTGGTGTTGGTCTTGATACTGCGAAGCAGATTGAGTCTCAATTGCAGCAACGTTCATATGAGGGATTCCTGCGCTAATGCGCTTGATCCTGGTTGGTCCTCCAGGCGCCGGTAAAGGTACACAAGCAGTCAACTTGGCGGCCCATTACGCCATTCCGCATATCTCTACGGGAGATATCTTTCGCCTGAATATCAAGGGCGAGACAGAGCTCGGAAAGTTAGCTAAGACCTATATGGATGCCGGAAATTTGGTCCCAGATTCTGTGACAAATGCCATGCTTGAGGATCGTTTGACCCATAGCGATGCTCAGAGTGGTTTCTTGCTGGATGGCTATCCGCGCAACGTGGGGCAGGCAGAATTCTTAGCTGAGGTATTAGTGAAGAGATCCATAACTTTGGATGCCGTTCTCGAACTTTCAATTCCAAATGAAGAGATCATCAAGCGTTTATCGGGTCGTCGTATCTGTCGAAATTGTGGGGCAAGTTCGCATGTAATCTTCGATAAGCCGAAGGTAGATGGAGTTTGCGATAATTGCGCTAGCGAGTTGTATCAGCGTCAAGATGACAAAGTAGAAGTTGTAGCTAACCGACTCAAAGTTTACAGCGAACAGACCGAACCTATTATTGAGTTCTACCGAAATCTTGGTTTGCTCAAAGTTATCAATGCCGTTGGAGATGTTTCAGAGATCTCTGCAAGCGCTATAGCTGCACTTAAGTAGTCGGAATGGCTATTCAGATGAAGTCGCTCGAGCAGCTCCAGTTAATGCGTGCAGCTGGTCTTGTTGTCGCCGAGGCATTGAACTTGATCAAGGCTGCTATCGCTCCAGGTGTTACTCCGCTTGAGTTAGATGCAATTGCGGCGGACTATCTCGATGCCCACAACGCAATTCCATCATTCTTGAACTATCACGGTTTTCCCAATGTGATCTGCGCTTCCGTTAATCATGAAGTTGTGCACGGGATTCCTAATGAGCGCCCACTTGTATCTGGCGACATCATCTCCGTTGATTTTGGGGCAATTGTTAATGGATGGCATGGAGACTCCGCCTTTTCGGTTGGGGTAGGCGCGATCGATCCAGCAGATCAAAAGTTAATGGATACCTGTGAAGAATCGATGTGGCGCGGAATCGCAGCTGCAAAGGTCGGCGGTCACCTCAGCGATATCTCTTTCGCTATTGAAAACTATATTCAGAGCCAAGGCAGGTACGGCATCTTGCGCGAATACGGCGGGCATGGCATCGGTACCGAGATGCACCAAGAGCCGCACGTAATCAATTACGGGCCCGCAGGACTTGGCCCCGAGCTAAAGCCGGGACTCGCACTGGCAATTGAACCCATGATTACTCGCGGTACCGAGAGGATGAAGACCCTTTCAGATGGTTGGACGGTAATCGCCAGCGACAAATCCAATGGCGCACACTTTGAACATACCTTTGCGTTGCTGCCAGATGGGAAGCCATTTGTCACTACAGCAATTGATGGGGGAGCGGCTGATTTGGGTCGATTTGGAATTGAAATTTCAACGCTACTTAGGTAGAGCTAGTTATTTTCCTGCTCTACATCCTTGGGGCAGAGTGCATTGCAAATCTTCTGCAATTTAATTCGCGCAGGAATATTAGTGACCGCAGGGTGCGTGAGTCCAAGGGGACCAATCGCAGCGGCGGAGAGTACCTGAGCAGTCATGGCAGCTATTTGAGATCGACTCTTTGGAGTGGTTGATGTCTTCCACGAACAGGTGTTAGTGATACCGCAGATCCAACCATTTGTTCCGACATCTATTACCCCAGAATGGCTGGAAGTTGTGTAGTACGTGAAATTAATGTTGTATTGGATTCCAAGGATAGTCACACGCGAAGTTAAAAAAGTTTGTACTGCTGGTGCAGCTCCGATATCAGTGGTTTCGACCTCTTTACCGACTACTCCAAGGATGAGATCTCCGGTGCGTAGCCCCGTTCCTGCAAAAGGCCAAGTGGTTGCATCCCTAACTTGATAGTTAGCCATAACTCCAAATCCGGCCATCAATGCACCAAGTAGTTCTGACTCATTAAGTGGTGTGGGATCCGCACCCCATTTATTGGTGATCAGAGCAGGATTGTTTGCGTAAGGATCGCTGGGATCGCCTTTCCAACTCACGATCCTCCGCCCACTGTTCTCAATTCGGACTTTCCAATAGGCGCTATTTGCCCCAAGAAATAGCAGATTGGTTCCTGCATCTCGAGCTCTCAGTGCAGCCTCTCGCATTGCTGACGTCCAATACTCTGGATGGCCATCATAAATAACGCTCTTATGTGCGAGCAATGTTTCTGGGTGGCCATCAACATAGACATCATCGGTATAAGAAATATTTAATCCGCGGGATTCGGCTGTTTGAACAATTCCGGCATCATTGACCGTGTAATCACTCATACCATTTCGGTCGTAAGGACGGTTGAACGAAACGATCCGCCCGGGAGAAAAAATCTTGGGGTTCGGCCCGTGATAGAGCGACCACCCACCCCATGTGTTGTAGGCCTGCCAGGTTAACGTTGCCGCGATCATTATGAGAGAGGAAGTCGATGAGTCGTCCCGAACTATCAGCGGGGAGTAGCCAGCAGTTCCACCATCATCAAAGCGCGCCATATAGATTCCCGTGGGGAAATTTGAGGTGATCTGAATTTCAGAGGAGACAGGCCAGTTGGTTGATGTTAGGTGAGTTACATTTTGGGCAACGATGGGGGCAGATGCCTTTGGAACACTCTTCAACTCTTCTGAAAGAATTAGGCGAGCCTTTGCGCCGCCGTAATAACCCATGCGAAAAATCTGGATTTTAACAGGACGACCATTTCCCGATAGGTGCAATCCGACGGTATCCCCGCAGGCGACACTTGTCTGATCAAACCAGCCCGAAACGCTCCCCTGCTTTTCGTGCTTAACCGGGGTGTCCCAGCCCGGCGTTCCTATACGTGCGTTCTCTCTGCTCACCCACCCCTGGCTGTAATCAGCCCCAGCGCATCTTTTTTGGTGAGATGTGTTAACCGTGGCGCTAACTATTTGAGGCGGAAGGATCGAAAGTACAAGGGCGATAGAGAGCGAGGTTGCGATTCGTTTTCCCACCTACCGAGAATAAACTAGAACTTCAGCCCCGCAAGCAGATAATCCAGGAAGCGGTAGCAGGCATCCCAAATTCGATGAATTCGACGGGATCCAGAGCTCTCGGACATGGCGAAATCCTAGAAATACCCCTCAGGAATTACTATGAATATTCCATTTAATCTCAAAGCCCACGGTCTGCCCATAATGGGGCAAAATGGCCCCGCTTTTAGCATAAAAGACCATCCGATTTCCTCTTTTAGGCTCCGCGCCTTAAGATTGCCCTCTGCCCAGAAATGAGCGGATGTCCGTAATTAGACCCCTAAATAGATAAGTAGGTACTGCTTGGCCAAGAAAGACGGAGCAATCGAAATTGAGGGCACCGTAGCTGAAGCACTGCCGAACGCCATGTTTAGAGTCGAACTTACAAATGGACACAGGGTTCTTGCGCATATCAGCGGCAAGATGCGACAGAACTACATTCGCATCCTTCCAGAAGATCGCGTGATCGTAGAACTTAGTCCGTACGACCTCACAAGAGGTCGAATTATCTATCGTTACAAGTAATAGGAGTTAGTCGTGAAAGTTAAGCCAAGCGTGAAGAAGATCTGCGACAAGTGCAAGGTCATTCGTCGTAATGGTCGCGTCATGGTTATTTGCGACAATCTTCGTCACAAGCAACGTCAAGGATAAGTAAAACCAAATAACGCGTGATGCGACTGAAGTGAAATCTTCAGACCCTCGGACTGGTAGGCCGAGGCTCAGTTACCCAACTGAGGTGCATTGCGAAGGACCTTCCAGATAACGAAAAGGGTAAGTGATATGGCACGTCTTGTTGGTGTCGATCTCCCGCGTGAAAAGCGCGTAGAGATTGCACTCACGTACATCTTCGGTATCGGTTTAACCCGCGCTCATGCAACACTTGCAGCGACTGGTATTAATCCAGATACACGAGTCAAAGATCTTCAAGAGCCAGAATTGGCACAGCTTCGTGAATTCATCGAAGCAAATTACAAAATCGAAGGTGACCTTCGCCGTGAAGTAGCGGGCGACATTCGTCGCAAGGTCGAAATTCAAAGCTACCAAGGTATTCGCCACCGCAAGGGACTTCCTGTTCGTGGTCAGCGCACACATACAAATGCGCGCACACGTAAGGGCCCTCGTAAGGCAATCGCTGGTAAGAAGAAGGAGACCAAGTAATGGCCGCCGCTAAGACAAAGACAG
>CAIZKO010000077.1 GCA_903933585.1 uncultured Actinomycetes bacterium | reverse complement strand
TGGCGTTAATAAGGGACAATTCAGGTTCCGCCATTGTGTAGTGGCTAGCACATGGGCCTTTGAAGCCCAGGGTCCAGGATCGATACCTGGTGGCGGAGCCAGAAAGTCGCCGCCGAGTTAAGAAGGGGGAGAGCAATGAAGCAGCTCGACCTCACCATTATTCTCGCCGCCGGTGAAGGCACCCGGATGAAATCGAAGACACCCAAAGTTCTCCATGAGATTGCCGGACGTCCACTCATTGAGCACGTTCTTTACGCAACTGCACCCTTAAATGCGAAAGAGGTACGCCTCGTTGTGGGAGCCGCTCGCGAACTGGTCGAGGCTCGTGTGAGTAGTGCTTTCCCAGAAGCTACCTTCATCCTTCAAGAGCAGCGCAATGGGACTGGCCATGCCGTGCAATTGGCGATGGATGGCGCACCCCACATCGGGACTGTCCTGGTCCTTGCTGGCGATACTCCTTTACTTACCTCAGTCACCTTGCAAGAGTTCTTTGACGCACATGTTGGGTTGGGTGCTGATGCCTCCGTTCTCACCGCCTTCACCCCAGATGCTTTTGGCTATGGCCGCATCGTTCGTGATGACGAAGGCAACCTCTCCAAGATTGTTGAAGAGCGCGATGCCGATCCGCTCGAAAAAGAGATCGATGAGATCAACACCGGGGTTTACTTATTTGATATCGCGGCACTGCGCACAGCGCTCGCAGGTTTAAAGAGCGGAAATTCACAGGGCGAGCTTTATCTCACCGATGTTATTGAATTGATGAAGGCTGCTAGTCAGAGTGTGATCGCAATTCGATCTAATGATTACACCGAGACACTGGGTGTTAATGATCGCTCGCAGTTGGCAGAGTGCGCTGCCATCATGCGCGACCGCATCAATGACGCCATCATGCGCACCGGAGTAACAATTATTGATCCAACAACTACCTGGATTGACCTCAGCGTTGAAGTTGAGAGAGATGTATCTATTTATCCCGGGTCTGCGATATTGGGAGCAACTAAGATCGCTAGCGGCGCAGTGATTGGACCACGCACCACGCTTGAAAATTCTTCGGTAGGACCGGGCGCAAGTATCATCGAATCTCGAGTTGCTGACTCAGAGGTAGGCGCTGGTGCAACGGTTGGACCTTTCTCGTTCATTCGCCCTGGCACCGTCTTGGCCGCTGATGCCAAGGTCGGCGCCTATGTAGAAGTAAAGAACTCTTCGATCGGAGCGGGCTCCAAGGTCCCTCACCTTTCGTACGTGGGAGATGCCACGATCGGCTCGGGCACCAATATTGGAGCTGCCACCATCTTTGTGAACTACGACGGCGTTGATAAGCACCAGACAGTGATTGGCAACGATGTCCGAATTGGTAGCGACACCATGCTCGTCGCCCCGGTAACCGTGGGAGATGGCGCTTATACGGCTGCGGGATCGGTCATCACCGACGACGTGCCCGCCGGTTCCATCGGAGTTGCTAGAGCAAAGCAGAGAAATGTCTTAGGGTGGGTCCTACGTAAACGCGCTGGGACAAAGTCAGCAGAATCAGCCAGAAAAGCTGGGGCCGCCGATGGCCCCTCCAAGGTACAGGGGGAAGCATGAGCGAACTTCGACTGAGCTCGGAAAAACGTCTACGAATCTTTACCGGACGTGGTTACCCCGAGTTAGCTGAAGATGTCGCCGCCGAACTTGGTATTCCCATCACTCCAACATCGGCCTATGACTTTGCCAATGGAGAAATTTTCGTGCGATTTGAAGAGTCCGTTCGCGGATCAGATGCCTTTGTCATTCAAAGCCACGCTAGCCCAGTCAATAAGCAGATTATGGAGCAGTTGATCATGGTCGATGCGCTCAAGCGCGCATCTGCAAAGCGCATTACCGTCGTTGCTCCTTTTTATGGATACGCCCGCCAAGATAAGAAGCATCGCGGACGTGAACCGATCTCAGCCCGACTGATGGCCGATCTCTTTAAGACCGCAGGAGCAGACCGATTGATGGTGGTCGACCTGCACACCTCGCAGATCCAAGGATTCTTCGATGGTCCAGTGGATCACCTCTTCGCGCTTCCACTTCTTACAAATTATGTCGGTAGCAAAGTCGACCGCTCCCGATTGACGATCGTCTCACCTGACTCTGGTCGCGTACGCGTGGCAGAGCGTTGGTCTGACATGCTCGGCGGCGCACCGATCGCTTTCATTCACAAGACGCGCGATCCACGGATTCCCAATGAATCTGTTACTGGTCGCGTTGTCGGAGATGTGCAAGGGCAGACCTGCGTAGTCATCGATGACATGATCGATACAGCTGGAACAATCACTAAGGCCGTTGACGCGCTCTTTGATGATGGCGCCAAGGAAGTTATTGTTGCTGCAACGCATGCGGTTCTGTCGGGACCAGCTGTTGAGCGTCTCAAGAATTCTCGAGTGAGTGAAGTCGTTGTAACAAATACCCTTCCTATCCCCGAAGAGTCGCGCTTCGACAAACTGACCGTGCTTTCTATCGCACCACTGCTGGGCCGCGCCATCCGCGAAGTATTTGAAGATGGATCAGTCACCAGCCTCTTCGATGGCCTTTCATAAGGGGCTTTTATAAGGCTTTTTTAGGGCAATTTGTTAATAGAGGCTCTGGTTCGCTAATCTAAGGGCTTCGTTCCGGCGAGGGATAGAAATATCCGTAATCGACGGGTTCTCTCTTGGAACGTGTTGTGTCCGTTCACTATAAGGGAGTAACAAATGGCCGAGATTCAAATCAACGGTAGCAAGCGCACCAACTTTGGTAAGGGTGCATCACGCCGCGACCGTAGGGCTGGTCTAGTCCCTGCTGTGATCTATGGTCACAATGCAGTTCCACAGCACGTTGCGCTCCCATCACGCGAGCTTGCAACTGCCCTCAAATCTTCTAACGTCCTTCTCAACGTCACCTTTGACGGCAAGTCAGAGCTCGTTCTTCCAAAGTCAGTCTCCAAGAACCCTCTTTCAGGTATCTTCGAGCATGTCGATCTCCTTATTGTCCGCAAGGGTGAAAAGGTAACTGTCGAAGTTCCAGTTCACACCGAGGGTCAATTCGATAAGGATGGAATCCTCGAGCACGTTAACAACACCATTGAAGTTGAAGCAGAAGCAACATCAATCCCAGCATTCTTGGTTCTCGATCTCACTGGAATGCCTGCTGGCACCAGCAAGACCGCCGGCGATGTAAAGCTTCCTGCTGGAACAACTCTTATCTCTGATCCTGAGCTAGTTGTAGTTCACCTCTCTGAGCGTTCAACCGCTGTTGAAGAGGTAGCTGCTCCTGCTGCTGCGACAGAGGCTGCTCCTGCTGCCGCTGCTCCAAAAGAATAAGTAACGACTTAATTTCGTACCATGGCTGATCGCTGGCTGGTTTTCGGACTCGGAAACCCCGGCGATCAATATGCCAAAACTCGCCACAACATAGGGCAGATGGTTGCTAACTATTTGGCGAGTAATTCTAAATTTGCATCACATAAATCCCGTACCGAGGTAGCCGATATTCATCTCGGCCAAATTCCAGTCACGGTCGCAAAATCCAAGATCTTTATGAATGAGTCGGGCGCTCCTATCAAGGCTCTCGCCGACTTCTACAAAGTAGATCCGAGCCATGTCATTGTAATTCACGATGAACTCGATATTCCTTTTAACACCATTCGCATCAAGCAAGGTGGTGGCGACAATGGCCACAATGGACTCAAAGACATCACGACTCATTTCAGCGGCCCAGGATATTTCCGAGTTCGGATGGGCATCGGCCGACCTGCTGGGCCGCAAGATCCAGCTGACTTCGTGCTCAAGCCTTTTGCAAGCACCGAAAAGAAAGAGCTCGATGACTTTATTGCGCGCGGTGCGCAAGCCGTAGAACGCTTGATTGAAAAAGGTTTAGAAGCGGCGCAACAAGAATTTAATTAAAGCAACGCAAGTTCGGTGCAAAGCCAGCGTTTATCAACACCTTCAAAGCGCAAGACCAGCGAACGCACCCGATCATTAAAGCGCAGGGTCACAGTTGTCTCTGCAACCCCTTCAATGGGTTCATTGATATACACCCGGCGGATCTTCGGTATTTCACGCTGGTTGCCCGCCAAAGTCAAGATTTTGGCGTAGACCAAGCGGTGCGAAAGGCGAGCCAGCTGCATCGGCTGCCTACGCCCGCCCCACACTTCGACAACGCCCAAGACATACCGACTTACGGTTTCGTGCAGTGGCGGAAGGTCCGCCAACCCCGATGGCTTCGGTAGATACTCCCGATCAACATCTTCGCCCTCTAGGTGCTGAGGAGTGGGTACCAGAAAGAGTTTTCGCTTGGTAGAGCCTGTCTTTAACTGGTCTGCGGCCATAAGTTGCAGGGTGGGCGCCATCTGAGGATCAGCAGTTGCCTCAAGGGACCCCGGCCGTGAAAATCGTACGATTCGTGGTGCTTCATCTATAACTTCTAATTGTTCAGCGTTCATCGCGTAAAACTGGCAGAACTAAATGGTTTGGGGATCATCCGAAAGGATGAAGTTACTGCTGGTGATTTAGGCCTTGGTTATAGCCAGGCCTTCAGCTATGGCACTAGCAAAAATATCTGGATCTTCAGATACTCTCTCCAAAATCTCCTTACGGCCGCTCACGCCAAGCAAGTTATAGATAGCAATAGTCTCCTGGCGCACAAGCGATTCGCTAAATCCAATCTCACTAGCGATCTCGATGTTTGTAGCGCCGGTGATAATTAACCCTAAAATCACCTGCTCGCGATTGGTCAAACTAGAAGTATCCGCGTTAAATGCACTTCGTAATCCGTTAAATTTAGGAGTTATATCCTGACGCTTCGCTATCTCGAGTGCGACGATTGAACTCACTGTCGTGATGAAAGCGCGAAGGTCCGCAGTCAGCCTGAATTTCTTCTCCATAAATAGAACGCCGGACCCAACGGAGAGCAATGGGAAAGCCACCGCGGCTGCAAAACCTTGCGGAAGCATCGCATGAGAGAAACTGGAGTGGGCTGCCTCAAAACTCTGCGAATTATTCAATTCGACTAATCTGTTGTATCTAATCGCCTTTGTCATTGGGGTTTCACTGCGCATGGGAATTGATGAGTGACCTTCCAGCACATGTGCGTCATATCCAAACCCAGAGAGCATCTCTAAATTTCCATTGGATCTCAGTAACCCGAGTGAAATACCTGTCGGATCTAACTCGGTGAAGGTATCCAGGACTAGAAAGCGAGAGATGGCATCTAGTGATTGATCCCCATCTTGCAGGAAGGAGGCGAGAGCTCCGACCTTGACTATGGAACTCACAACTTCCTCACTTTCATAGTTAAATCTCTTACCTAAGCATCATCTATTTAACGTTGCTGGCCTAGGAAGGGCGAGAGGGGTAGCCCTCTTATCTCAAGTCGCGGGCTTTTAAAGCCTGTGGATAGTGAAATGCACGAGGCGTTGGGATTGAGTATTCATCTCCCATGGACGATTTACAGAAATTTATGCAGCGCAATCTTCGCCGAATTCTGGCAGTGGGCGGCCTGATTCTCTCGCTACTAGCGCTTTCAATTCTGCTCAATAACAGCCCCACAACTTCGCTCTGGATGGCAACTGCAACCATCCCGAGCGGCTCCAAGATTACGGCGCGTGATGTCCAATTGGTGAAGGCTAATCTCACTCTGGATTCGGGACACTATCTCGGTGGAACTGAGACCGTAATTGGGCAGTATGCGACGCGACTTTTGCATCCAGGGGATTTGATAGCTGTTATCGATATCAACCGCGGTATGACAAACCCCGCCGCTACCTATTTGCCGATCGGAGTATCAGTGCTCGATCTGCCGGTGGACCTTGCGGTGGGGGATCTTGTGGATGTCTACGTGATTCCCAAGGATCAATCGGCACTTCCCGCGGTGGTGGCACATCGAATACCGATCCAGAATATTGATCAGAAGTCGCGTGCCCTGGGCGGCAGCGTCGCAGTAAGTGTCGCGGCTAACAGCACCATTGCGGCAATTATTGTCACAGCGGAGTCGCAAGGACGGTTGGTGCTCGCACGTGACCCGATCTGAGATTCCACAACTTGAAGTGGTTACGGCTATTCCCGATGCCGAGAGTGAAGACTTTGTCGCACAACTTCTCTTCTCGCAAGGGTGGAGCATTATTCACAGAGCCTTTGATTCCCAATCACTCACTGACTTCATGCGCCGGCGCGGCCAGGAACTTCGCACCGTAATTGTTTATCAAGGGGACTTGCCTGGTTTTGGTGACGAACTCATGGAAGAGTTCGATTCACCCACTGTCACCTTCATCGGACTTGATTCAACGCCATGGACCTCACATGAAATCATGTCGGTAATTCGGGGAAAACTCCGCGCACCAATGTTGCATTCTGAGACAACTCAGATAGAGACAACTCCATCTCCCGCAACAATTAAACGGATCAATCGTGAAGCAACCGGTGGAAATCGGGCGCGGAAGGTAATTGCGATTACCGGCAGCTCGGGTGCGCCGGGTCGCACTCGCTTCGCAACGGTTTTGGCGCAAGAGTTATCACAGCTGCGACCTGTTCTCTTTATCGACGCCGATATTCGCTCGCAAGGCCTTAAAGGAGATCGCACTCTGGTGCAGCGGAATCATTTGGAGATTATGCCTTTAGACCGGCAGAAACGGCCGACGCAGATTCCCGATGGTGACGAGACGATGGTCGTTGATCTAGGAACGCTGCCCGGGTTGGCGGAGGCAGTGACCGATCGCCGTTGGCACGGATCTTTAGTAAACAACGTTCTCGAGAAGGCCACTCATCTGATCTATCTCTGTAAATCAACGTCGGCGAGCATGGCAGAGCTCGCACAATTTCTACGCGAATATCCTCTGCTGGTGAAGCGGTTGCCAGTTTCCTACATCTGCGTTCTGACCGGCCATTCTCGGGAGTTGCGCGAATGGGAGAGCAAATTCTTAACGCTCACCTTAGGTGAAAACCGCTACGTCCTACGCGAAGGGCAGTTAGAACCGACGACTCCCAGCGGCGTTCTAGGCTCACTTAAGTTGGGAAATCCAAAGCGGAAGGAGATTGCTAAGATTGCGACCTCGCTGAGTTAGCGGATTTCACAAGTAGATGGGTGCGAACATTGGCGATTAGCTCGCGCAGTGATCTTGCTTATTCCCATACCGCGCTAACTGTTAAGGATCGCGAACGCCTCTCTGAATTGGTCTCTGAATGGCAACTGCTCGCTGATCTCTCCTTTTCGGATCTGATCCTCTGGGTTCCAAAGCGTAAGGATTACCAGAGTTGGCCCGAAGGTCATATAGCGATTGCACATATTCGTCCCACCACTGCTCCCACCGTCTTTGCCCAGGATGTCATCGGCCAAGAGTTGACGTGGGGTAAGAACGCACGGATCGACCAATCACTTTCTACTGGATTGATCGTTCGCGACTCTGAACCAGAGATGGTCGGCGATACTCTCATTAAAGAGGAGACCGTCCCGGTTCACTTTGAAGGTCAGACCATCGCCGTGATCTCGCGCCATCGCAATGCTGTAGCAATGCGCTCTGGCTCTCCACTGGAAATTAATTATCGCGAGATTGCTCACAAGGTTTATCGCATGATCGCAGAAGGCACATTTCCGATTCAAGACAGCATTTATCAAGCAGAGTTCGCGCCTCGTGTAGGAGATGGATTGGTCCGCCTTGATTTAGTCGGCTCAGTTACCTATGCCAGTCCCAATGCTCGCTCTGCGATTAGTCGCTTGGGATGGGATAACGAACTCGAAGGCGGACAACTCGGAGCGATATTTGATTCGCTGCAACGTAATCAATCGACGGCAAGCGATGAGAGTTGGGCGTCGGTGCTGAGCGGAAAGACGCTGCGCCGTGCTGATTTTGATAATGGCAATGGAATCGCAGACCTTCTGGTTATTCCTCTGATCGAAGCGGGGGATCGCATCGGTTCGATCGTTCTAGTCCACGATGTCACAGAGTTGCGTCGTCGGGACCGGGCGCTTGTTTCGAAGGATGCGACGATTCGGGAAATTCACCACCGCGTGAAGAACAATTTGCAGACAGTCTCGGCTCTGCTTCGTCTGCAGTCGCGTCGCGTCGAAGATCCCATTGCTAGTGCTGCGCTGGCCGAAGCGGTAAGACGTGTTGCCTCAATCGCGATTGTGCATGAGACTCTTTCGACAAGTTCTGCCGAATCAGTTCTCTTCGATGAGGTCTATGATCGAATTGTTCACAACGCCATTGAGTTAAGTCCACGGCCAATCACTCCGGCAAAGATCGGTGAATTTGGAATACTGGATTCGCAGGTTGCGACACCGCTGGCGCTAGTTGTTACAGAGTTAATTCACAACGCCCTTGAACATGGCCTTGCTGAAAGTGGAGATGTGGTGCGCGTTGAAGTCAGTCGCGTTGAATCCACCTACACAATTAAGGTCATTGATAATGGCATTGGTCTCCCGACTGGCTTCGACTGGGAGACATCCTCGAACCTAGGATTGCAGATCGTGCGGACGCTTACTGAGAATGAGTTAAAGGGAAGCATCTCGCTCAATCGCGTCAACGACGAGACCGTTGCCATGATTGTCTTTAAAGTTTAGAACTGGTTCTGGCTCTCCATCATGCGAGCGCGATTACGAGCTGCACGGCGCTTGAGGGCGCGGCGCTCATCTTCTGATAGACCGCCCCAGACTCCAGCATCCTGACCGCTCTCCAGAGCCCAGGCGAGGCAGGCCTCTTTGACAGGGCATCTCACGCAGACCTTTTTAGCCTCTTCAATTTGGGCTAGGGCTGGTCCGGTATTTCCTATAGGGAAGAAGAGTTCAGGATCTTCATCGCGGCAGGCCGCCTCGTGTCGCCAATCCATCATTAACTCCTTCAACTTAGGGAAGAACTGCTCCAAGTGCCATTACGGATCTGGCTCATTAGAGGTACTTAATTCAGACTAAATCCGCTCAAACTCCGCAAAAGTGACGAAGGAGAGCTGAAATCGTTATGAATACTGGACTATTCTCTCGTAGGACTCACGAGATAACAAGGACATTCTATAAAAGATTCCTCACACTGCACCTTTAAGGGGTCTGGAGAGGTGAGATCCCCTAATTTAACTCTGGTGCCCTCGACGGGAGTCGAACCTGCGCAACCGCCTTCGGAGGGCGGTGCTCTATCCACTGAGCTACGAGGGCTTAATTCGGCAAGCCCGCTAAGAGTATCAGTGAAAGAATAGGGCCTTCTAGAGAAGGAATGGGGATTCGACCATGACCGAGCACATTGAGAAGGCCTACTTCGCTACTGGCTGCTTCTGGGGCGCCGAACGTCGTTTCTGGAACTTGCCGGGGGTGGTTAGTACCTCAGTGGGCTATATGGGGGGCCACAAATCAGATCCAACCTACAAAGAGGTCTGCACCGGAGAGACTGGCCACGCTGAAATGGTTGAAGTCGATTTTAATCCTGGTCTAATTTCTTATCATCGCCTCTTAGAAGAGTTCTGGACCATGCACGATCCAACGTCGCTCAATCGTCAGGGTGGAGATATCGGTTCGCAATATCGGAGCGCAATTTATACGACGACACCGGCGCAGCTGCGTACGGCGCTGGCAACCCGTGAAATCTACAACGATCTTCTTAAGTCAAATGGGTTCGATGACATTTGTACCGAGATCAAACCCGCTGATGGAATGCAATATTGGCCAGCAGAGGAATATCACCAACGATATCTAGAGAAGAATCCCAAGGGTTATGACTGCCACTCTTCCACCGGGATCCCTTACCCTGATCAAATCTTTATCGGCTAAGTAATACCCGCCAATTTTTTTACCAGCTACCTGAGTCGCCCTCGGTAGCTCGCCAGCAATACCAAGCAACGATGCTCTGTCGCCCCGCAAATTTGTCGCTGAAGAGATCTAGCTTCTTTGGATCAATCTCCTCTTTAAGGTTGTGAATTCGCTCCCAGCCACGACGCATCGCGAGATCACCCACCGGCCATAAATCTAAGCGGCCCAAGTGAAACATGAGAAACATTTCCACAGTCCAACGGCCGATACCCCAGAGCGCGGTTAACTCCTCTGAAATTTCATCATTGCTGAGCTTAGAAAACTTCTTAAATTCAATGGCACCCGACAATGTTGCCTGGGTGAGTTCGCTAATAGCACGAGCCTTCGCTCCACTTACTCCAGCGGTGCGCAGATCCGCTGCAGATAATTCGACGAGCGCATCTGGAGTGAGCGAACCACCTGCCAACACTCGGACTCGATCGCGAATCGTGTCAGCTGCTTTAACAGCGAGCTGTTGCGAGATGATAGAGGTGACCAGAGTGTCATAATGTCCGCGACCAGGGCGCTTGCTATTAATAGTGCAGAGCGGACTATTTTTAATGATGGGAGCGAAGGCGGGATCTATACGTGCGATCGCGCGCACATGCTTCTTCATCTCATCTTCAGTAGTGAGGGTCACGGAGGTAGCCTAGCGACTAGGCTAGCGCTGTGATCAGCAACCATACGAGTTTCCTAGCGTGGAGCGTCACGCTGGGGTGTTTAGCAATCATTCTGCTCTTCGATTTTATATTTGCTTATCGAAATCGCCATGTAGTCACCCGGCTGCGCGGTGTCGCGCTCTGGACCGCATTCTATATTTCGATTGCGATCGCCTTCGGAATCTATTTGGGTATTTGGTCCACCCATCAGAGTCGGACTGAATTTTTCGCCGGCTGGCTTACGGAGTATTCGCTCTCGTTCGACAATCTCTTTGTTCTACTCTTAATTATGGCGCGTCTGAAAGTTGCCAAAGAACGAGAACAAATGATCCTCTTCTGGGGAATTCTCTCCTCGCTCTTCTTACGTGGGCTCTTTATCGCAGGTGGCTCGGCTCTCGTTAATCGTTATGTTTGGATCTTCTTCTTCTTTGGCGGTTTCTTGATCTATACCGCGCTACAACTCTTTCGAGAGAGCGAGTCAGAGGAGTGGGAAGAGGGTCGCATAATTAGGCTCTTGCGCAAGCGCGGCGCATCCATCGGAGTAATTGCTATGGTCGCAATTGCATCGACCAATGTACTTTTTGCCTTTGATTCCATCCCCGCCATCTTTGGCTTGACTCGCAACCCCTATGTCATCGTTACAGCAACGATCTTCGCCTCTATGGGTCTGCGTCAGCTCTACTTTCTTATTGGCGATTTGATGGACAAATTGATCTACCTCAGCGAGGGACTATCGGTGATTCTCGCCTTCATCGGATTGAAGTTGATATTTGAGGCGACCCTCGGGGAGGGGCACGAGAAGGTGCTGGGTATTCCGGTCCCAAATATCTCCCTTGGAGTATCGCTGGGCTTCGTTATTGGAACCCTGGCAGTTACTGCGCTCTTGAGCGCATTCAAAGCGCGCAAGGTCTCCGAATAATCCCGGGTTGATTAGGGCTGCGTTAGGCTTCCCTCATGTCGACCACCTCTGCCTCACCTGAAGATTCGTTTGAAACGCTGAGCCTGCAAAGTCGCGTAGTGGCAGCGGGAAGACCAGAGCGTACTTCGGATGCCGGAGTAAATGTTCCCATCGAACTCAACTCCACCTTCTTAGCGCCCGGTCCAACTGGATATGGCCGATACGGCAATAAGAGTTGGAGCGCGCTTGAAAGCGCAATCGAAGCTCTGGAATGTGGTTCCACTCTCGTATTCTCATCGGGAATCGCGGCTATCTCTTCACTCTTCTCCATCCTGCCCCGTGGTGCAGTTATCACCGCATCGCAGAATGGTTATTCCGGAACGATGGTCTTGTTACGGCAGGCCGAAGCTTCTGGTGCCGCCGAAGTTCGCTATGTAGATGTCTCAAACACTGAGCAAGTTCTTGCAGCGCTTCCGGGTTCCACACTCCTTTGGCTGGAATCTCCTACCAACCCAGCATTGGAAGTGGCCGATATGCCACGATTGATTGCGGCGGCTAAGGGGCAGAACATTGGTGTCGCTGTCGATAACACCTTTGCTACTCCTCTTGTGCAACAACCCTTAGAGATGGGCGCTGATGTCGTTGTGCATTCACTCACCAAATATATTTCTGGGCATAGCGATGTGATTCTTGGTTCAATTTCGACCAAAGACCAGGCGCTCTATCAACGTCTATCAGATGTACGGAAGATTAACGGTGCAATTCCTGGCCCCTTTGAAGTCTGGCTAGCGCTGCGAGGTTTGCGCACTTTGGGCGTACGTATGGAGCGCGCGCAGAAGAACGCACTAGAGATTGCAACTCGGCTCTCGCTCCACCCGGCGGTGGATCGCGTTCGTTATCCCGGGTTGCCCACCGATCCTCATCATGAAATCGCTAAAAGCTTCATGAAGGGCTTTGGTGCGGTGATCTCCTTCGACCATGCTGGGGGTGCGCAGGCCGCAGATAGAGCCTGCGCCGCCTCACTACTAGTAGCCCACGCCACTTCGCTAGGCGGAGTTGAATCCCTCTGGGAGCGGCGCCATCGCTGGAGCACTGAGAGCCCCACTATTCCTACAAATTTGATCCGCCTCTCGGTAGGAATCGAGGATCTTGAGGATCTCTGGAGCGATATTGACAAGGCACTTCTCGGCTCGCTCTAAGGCTCCATCCAGCGAGTAACAAGGTTGAGAGTGTAGATTCACCCTATGTTCAAGACCATTCGCCGCGTTGTAGGGCTCTTTACTGTCCTCGTGGTGATTCTTGGTGCGCTGAAGTCGGTCTTCGCCTGGTTAGCAAATAGCGAGCATGGTACCCATGAAGTATTTGCAGACGATGAAGAGTCCGAACGCCAGTTCTAGGCGTATTTAAAATAATGAGCGATAACTTAAATAGTAATGTCGTGCCTGATGGTAGCGACGCTGAATATATCCCTGGTAGTTGCAACATCGGAATCCGCGAAGTTCGTCGTCGCCAACTTGTAGGTGGTATTGGTTTGTTCCTTACCCTCTCAACAATCTTTGGTTTCTACCGCCAACACACATCGCACATAGCGCGTTTAAGTACCTTTCTTCCCGCCCTTGTTATGTCTATCGGTTATTTACAAGCGCGCAAGAAGTTCTGCTTAGCCTTTGGCTTATCTGGTCTCTTTAATTTTGGAAAATTGGGAACGACGCAGCGGGTAATCTCCGATGCAGATCGCAAGATTGATCGTCAAGCCG
Source organism: uncultured Actinomycetes bacterium (assembly GCA_903933585.1). Lineage (GTDB taxonomy): Bacteria > Actinomycetota > Actinomycetes > Nanopelagicales > Nanopelagicaceae > PALSA-747. Next base: position 3,371 of record CAIZKO010000077.1, on the reverse strand, counting down.
CAATTCGCTTGCTGCTTCAGGCCGCCGCGTTAGCAGTGGGTGTTACCGCTCTAGTATTTCTCTTACCAATCGCCAATAAGTAGTCCAAAGAGTTCGAATCATCCCTTAACTCTCGGTAGTATATAAACATGACTCAAACTCCTAAGACGTTACATATAGTCTTAAATGGAGTGAGTGAAGATTCCCGAGTTCTCAAATGTGCCTGGTCTCTCAGTAATGCCGGCTGGGATGTTTTAGTTGTTGGCTCCTCGCCCTCCGGAGACGCTGACGAACTCACCATTGGTTATGCCCGCATCCTGCGGCTACCGCTGAAGCTCGTTATAAGGAAAGAGAATATCCCCAAGATATTTCGGATCTTTATCAGGGGCGAGACCACCTTGTGGCTTATAAGTGGAGTACTGCGCCGCTTACGTAAGTACCGCCGCAAGTTGACGGAGAAATTAGGCATTAAGCGCGAAGTTGTAGTTCCGAATTTGCACCGCGCAGTTAAATTAATCACGCCGGTCGCCACGGGCTTCGACCCAGATATCGTCCACGCTCATGATTACACAGCGCTACCAATTGCTGGAGCCATCGTAGAGATCTTGCAACGAGCCGGCCGCCCCGCCCAACTTGTCTATGATGCACACGAATATGTTCCAGGAGTCGCGCACCTGACCAAGCCAATGGCCGCTCTCTATACCAAGATTGAACGGAAGTATTCGAAGGGAGTAGCCGCGGTTTTTTCAGTGAGCGAGCCGATGAATGACCTCTTGATGGATCAGTTGAAAGTGGCCAAGCGTCCAACGATCGTTGCCAATGATCCACTCGTCGAGGGACAGCAACCATCGAAACGACATCTGCGCACCGACATTGGGGTAGCGGCGGACGTTCCACTTATGGTCTATTCGGGAGCGGTTGCTCCGCAGCGCGGAATTCAGACTGCGCTGGCTGCGCTTCGACAGCTCGATGGAGTTCACTTAGTCTTGATCGCAAACCCAAAGAACAAGACAGAAACGGATTTGGTGGCTAGCGCTCCAGATCTAGCCGACCGCTTCCATATTGTTACTTATGTTCCGAACTCTGAATTGGTCTCATATCTTTCTGGGGCAGATATTGGATTGATCCCGATCTTGCACCGGTTGAATCATGAGATCTCGCTGATCACCAAATTTGGTGAATATATGCAGGCCCTATTGCCGATTCTGGTGAGCGATGTAAAGACAATGTCGGCAGAAGTCCGAAAGTTGGGTAATGGCGAGGTCTTTATTGCAGAAGATGTTGATGATTTTGTCAGGGCCGCGAAGCTTGTTCTAGCGGATCCTGCTAAATATCGCGCTGCCTATTCCGACCAGGTTCTTTCAGAGCGTTCCTGGGAACGCCAAGCCGAGATCCTCTTGGAAAATTACAATCGAATCGCTGGTGCAACCCCGAGCGCGCAAGAGCACAAGCCTTTCATAGTGAGCAAAGCGACCTCGCTGGAAGAAACGGTTTAAGCGCCAGCCCCAATGACGCGGAATGCAACGCCTGCGAAGTTCTTAGGATCCATGGTTCTGCGCCCATCGACAACAGCTCGTACTCCTGGAAAATCGGATTTAGTCAGAGACTTATATTCTTTGTGATCTGCCTGCAGAATGACTGCATCTACGCTTTGGCCGATTGCATATGGTTCAAATCCCAATCCAACAATTTCTGCATCGGTATACATAGGATCTTGGACTACTACAACGGCGCCGCGAGACTTGAGCGCAGTTACAACCCCGAATACTCCGGAGAAAGCTGATTCTTTAACGCCGCCGCGATAAGAGATACCAAGAACGGCCACGCGCTTTCCAGCGAGATCACCGAAATTATCTGCCAACAATTTCACGGCATGCGCCGGCATCGCTGCATTAGCCGCCCGGGCAGAGCGCACTACGGTCGCCTCCGGGTCATTCCATAAGTAGAAGCGCGGATAGATTGGAATGCAATGCCCACCGACAGCGATACCAGGTTGATGGATGTGGCTGTAGGGCTGGGAATTTGAAGCCGCTATCACCTTGGCGATATCGATATTGGCGCCTTCGGCAAAGATCGCAAATTGATTGGCGAGGGCGATATTTACATCACGGTAGGTAGTTTCAGCTAACTTTGCCATCTCGCTCGCCTCTGATGTCCCGAGGTTCCAGACTCCGTTCTTATCAACGAGGTCAGGTCGATCATCAAAGTCGAGGACTGCTTCATAAAATGCGATACCGGCAGCAGTGCTTGCCTCGTCGATACCACCAACAAGTTTTGGATACTTGCGTAGATCTGCGAAGACACGCCCAGTAAGAACCCGCTCGGGGGAGAAGACTAGATGGAAATCGACCCCGGCTTTCAGTCCAGAACCAGCTTCAAGTGCGGGAGCAAAGCGATTGCGTGTTGTGCCGACGGGAAGTGTTGTCTCGTAGGAAACTAAAGTTCCAGGCTGCAAACCTGCGGCGATCTTCTCGGTGGCAGCATCCATCCAGCCAAAGTCGGGAATGCCCTCTTCATTAACGAAGAGCGGTACGACAATAACAACGGCATCTGATTCGCTGACGGCCTTGGTTGTATCAGTGGTCGCAGTGAGATGACCAGAGGTAACTACCTCGGCAAGATAATCGGCGAGAAAATTCTCACCAGGAAATGGTTCGGTACCAGCGTTGATGAGATCAACGGTCTTCTGGTTAACATCGCAACCAATGACGTGATGGCCCTTTTTGGCGAATTGAACTGCAAGCGGTAGGCCAATCTTTCCAAGTGCGACAACGGCGATCTTCATGAATTTAGCGACCCTTCGAAATCGTAACAACCGAACGGGTATTCGCACTCTCGATCATGGCGCTAGCTACTCGAACTGTTGCCAGACCCTGTTCCATGGTGACAATACCTTCGCTGGCACCAGGAAGACCTAGCACCGCATCGCGAAATGCTTCGTGCTCGGTGCGAAGTGGTTCTGGCTTAGCAAATGCATAACGGATGACATCGCCTTCGCTGACGCCGCGGAAAGATGCAACTGCATCCCATTCGGTGTCGACGGAAGCGTTGGCGTAGAAGGTGAGATCTGCAGTCAGGGTATCGGCAACGTAAGTTCCGCGCTCACCGCTAACGATGGTCAGCCGCTCCTTGAATGGTGTTAACCAGTTTACGAGGTGGTTTGTAATAATTCCGTTTTCGAGTTGACCAACAGCAGCAACCATATCTTCATGAGCGCGACCTGATTTAAGCGCGGTCTTTGCAGATACATTTACAAATGGAGAGCGAGCGATCCACGCGGTGAGGTCGATGTCGTGGGCGGCAAGATCTTTGATTACTCCAACATCAGCGATACGAGCAGGGAAAGGACCTTGGCGCCGAGTGGCGATCTGGTAGACATCTCCAAGTTCTCC
>CAIZKO010000076.1 GCA_903933585.1 uncultured Actinomycetes bacterium | reverse complement strand
TTCTAAAAGTTGATAATCAGAAGTAGCAATATATAGATAAATCAAATAATTAATGAATTGCCATAGCGTCAATGCGTGAGTCGCCAACGCGCTGCCTCTGGGAAACTGTAGGCTGGGGATATGAAAGTTCGAGCGATTCGCGGAGCCACACAATTGCGGTTTGATGATCCGCAGGAGATGGCTGAGGCAGTGACGGAACTTTTGGCTGAGCTCTTTGAGAAGAATGGAATAGTCAAAGCCGACCTCATCTCGATCCTATTCACATCAACCCCGGACCTGGTTTGTGACTTTCCTGCCGCCGCCGCGCGAAAGCTCGATTTAGGGGATATTCCGCTGATGTGCGCCCAAGAGATACCCGTAGCAGGAGCGCTCCCACGCGTGGTCCGGGTAATGATTCACACCTATTCCCAACTCTCACATGGAGAGATGAAGCATATTTATAAGCGTGGGGCTGAAGTTCTTCGCCGGGATATAGCGCAATAGTGCGGACATTTACCCAGGTTCGAGTGGTTGGAGCGGGACTTATAGGCACCTCGATGGCGCTCGGGCTTAAAGGTGCTGGATACCAGATTGCAATTGAAGATGAGGACCCACGGGCAGAGGAGATAGCGCAATCTTTGATCGGGCAGGTGGGAGAGGGGCCAAATCCCGAAGTGGTAGTCATTGCTACCCCCATCTCTAGCATTTCGACGCTCGTGAAGGGCTTCGCAACTCGCTACCCTCAAGCAATAGTTATGGATATTGGGGGATTAAAGTCTGAAGTTGTCGCTGAGATAGAGCAGTTTCCAGATATTTCTTCAAGATTCTGTGCTACCCACCCGATGGCGGGGCGGGAGATCTCAGGCGCTCTAGCGGCGCGTGGTGACCTCTTTGAGGGGCGGATCTGGATTTATACGCCGACCATCAACTCTTCGGAGTTGGCGGTAGCGAGTGCCTTGGAGATTATTAACGCTCTCGGAGGTAAGAAAGTAATTCTCAGCGCGAAGGAGCACGATCAGGCTATCGCCGGGATTTCGCACCTGCCCCAGATCATGAGCTCGCTCCTTTCGGCGACTCTTATCGATATCTCCGACCGCGACATTGGATTGGCGGGACAAGGGCTAAAAGATGTCTCTCGCTTGGCCGCCTCGAATTCAGAGCTCTGGTCAGAGCTCCTCCACGCCAACAGTTCCGCTGTTGTCGAGTTTTTGAATATATTATCAAAGCACCTTGAAGATTTATCGACTTCTCTACAAAATGATGACCTCCGCAAGACTCAAGAGATCCTCGCGCTCGGGCGCGAAAATCACGCTCGAATTCCGGGCAAGCATGGAGGTAAGAAGCGTGACTACTGGTATCTGCCGATTATCATCGCAGATAAGCCAGGGCAGTTAGCGAAGATATTTGATGCCTGCGCCTTGGTCGCAGCCAACGTCGAGGATTTAACTATTGAACATACTCCGGGTCAGGATAGTGGCCTCGTCACCCTGGCTCTCTCGAAGGTGGATTCAGAGAAAGTATTTGCGCAATTAATCAAAGATGGCTGGCGGGTGCACCCACCCCGTGAATCGATCGGCTGAGGAAATCCAGCGCACGCATTAAGCGTTAAGGTTCTCATATGTCGACCGTCGTAATAGCAATAGATGGTCCCAGTGGATCAGGTAAGTCATCCACCGCCCGCGCTGTAGCTCAACGCGCCAATTGGCAGTACCTCGATACCGGAGCGCTATATCGCGCAGTGACTTGGTTTGCCCTTAGAGAAGGGATAACGGATCCAGAGGAGTTGGTTGAGCGCGCTCGCCAGGAGGAGATAGTTTTCAACGGAGATCCTATTGAGCCTCGAATCTTTGTCGGAGAGATGGATATCACCGCCGATATTCGTTCAGCACGAGTAACGGATCAGGTTTCAATCATCGCTGCATACCCCGAGGTGCGTGCTTATTTACTGGGTATCCAACAGAGGTTCATCGATGATGCCCCGCATGGAATTGTCGTCGAAGGCCGAGATATTGGAACTGTCGTAGCCCCTCACGCCCCCTTAAAGATCTTCCTCTATGCCGATCTGCAGCAACGCGCCTTACGCCGCGAGCGGGAGTTAGCCGACCCCACATCTACCGATGAGGTGTCTGCGTCGCTTCAAGATCGGGATCTGATCGATTCGACTCGAAAGATTTCACCGTTACGAATGGCAGATGACGCTTTAGAAATCGACTCCACTTTGCTCGACCTCCCAGAGGTTGTAGATGTGATTTGGCAATGGGCCAAGGAACGTTCGCTCTTAGGGCTGCCGAAGGTAGCCATAATCGGCCGTCCCAATGTTGGGAAGTCGACCCTGGTGAATCGAATCATCGGTCGCCGTGAAGCGATTGTTGAAGATACTCCGGGCGTTACACGTGACCGCGTTAAGTACGAGGCAGAGTGGAATGGCAGAACTTTCGTATTGATCGACACTGGAGGCTGGGAGGTAAAGCCTGAGGGCATCTCCGAGAAGATTACCGCCGGTGCTGAGATGGCGATCGCTGAAGCCGATGTCGTGCTCTTTGTCGTAGATGCCCAAGTTGGAGCACTCGATGAAGATTCCTCACTCCTCGCACTTCTCCGTAGGTCGAAGAAGAAGACGATCTTGGTTGCTAATAAGGTCGATGGATTGAACGAAGAGCAGAACGCACACGCTCTCTGGAATTTAGGTTTGGGGGAGCCGCGCTTCGTCTCGGCGCTCCACGGTCGTGGTTCTGGCGATCTTTTGGATTACCTTGTACAAGAGTTACCCGAAGTTGGTTCGGAACTTCCCGATGATGGATTTCGTCGCATCGCGATCGTCGGACGCCCAAACGTTGGAAAATCTAGCCTCCTCAATGCACTTGCCGGAGAATCACGAGTACTCGTTGATGATGTCGCAGGGACAACTCGAGATCCCGTCGATGAACTTATCGAACTTGGAGGGGATACCTGGCGTTTCATCGATACCGCTGGTATTCGCAAGCGCGCAATTCACGATAGCGGCACTGACTACTACGCAAGTTTGAGAACAGCGGCGGCTCTTGATCGCGCGGAAGTCGCAGTCATAGTCATTGATGCATCGCTTCCACTCACCGAGCAGGATCTACGCATTGTCACGATGGCGGAAGAGGCGGGCCGTGCCATGGTCCTCGTTATGAATAAGTGGGATGTCGTGGATGATGAACGTCGGGAGCAACTCGACAAGGAGTTAGAGCGCAATCTAGAACGTTACCCATGGGCGCAGCGAGTAAACCTTTCGGCCAAAACTGGTTGGCACAGAGATCGACTAGCACCGGCGCTACGCACAGCGTTGCGAAGTTGGGAGAAGCGTGTCCCAACAGCAAAACTCAACGCCTTCCTAGGCGCTCTCGTATCCGCAACTCCACCTCCTGTGCGCGGCGGAAAGCAGCCGAAGATTCGATTCGCCACCCAGGCGACAATCGCCCCACCGAAATTCGTAGTCTTCTCTAGCGAATGGGTTGAGCCGAGTTACCGTAGGTTTATTGAACGTCGTCTCCGTGAAGAATTTGGCTTTGAAGGTACCCCGGTTGAGGTATCGATCAAGGTCCGGGAACGGGAAGAAAGAAAGTACTAAATGCAGATTACGCGCCGGGAAGTTCTAACAATTCCTAATGGGTTGACCCTGATCCGCGCATTTGGGATTCCGCTCTTCCTCTGGCTCCTTCTTGGTGAGAATCTCAAGGGTTGGAGCTATATCGTCCTTGCCCTCGGGGCCGCCACCGATTACTTTGATGGGAAAGTTGCTCGCTGGCTACACCAGGAATCAAAATTAGGTGCCGCCATGGATCCGACGATAGATCGCCTTTACATTGCTGCGACCGTTATCGGATTAGCGCTCAAGCATTACATTCCTTGGTGGATGGTGGCAGTTCTTGCCGCGCGCGATATTTATATGGTTTTGCTGCTCGCTTCCTATAGAAAGAGAAGTGGGAAAGTATTCTCCGTCACCTTTCTCGGCAAGGCGGCCACCTTTAACCTTTTGTATGCCTTTCCATTCCTCTTACTCAGCAGCGCAAGTGGCTGGGGTGAATTCGCTCATTCATTTGGGTGGGGGTTTGCGATATGGGGGATAGGGTTGTACCTTCTAGCTGCAGTAGATTATTCACGAATTGCCCTATCCGATCAGAGGAGAAAGTATGTCTAGCATCCCCGCAGATTTGAAATACACGAAGGAGCACGAGTGGGTTCGCGAAAGTTCTGCGACCACCTTCCAGATCGGTATTACTGATTTTGCACAAGGTGCCCTCGGGGATATTGTCTATATCCAACTTCCAAAGGTGGGTCAGAGCGTTAAGTCTGGTGAAGTCTGTGGCGAGGTGGAATCTACTAAGTCGGTCTCAGAGATATATTCGCCACTTACTGGAATTGTAAAATCTGTCAATCCCGCACTCGATGCAAATCCGGAGTTACTTAACCAAGATCCTTACACTGCGGGTTGGATTGCAGAGATTGAAATTTCTGCACCTGCTACCGATCTACTATCGAGCGCGGAGTACGAAGCTCTTACGGCTTGATTTTTCTGCAAGCGATCAATAGTGTCAGCCTCTAGTCAAGATAGAGATTGAGGGTTAATCTCGGTCTCAAAGGAGGGGGAGATGTGAACGATTCAAAAGCTCCCGATGAACCTGCGAAGCCAGATCTGACCTCGACGATTCACCTCTCCGCACTTCGGTCGGTTCCAAAACCGCGACCACTCGAAGAGATATTTTCAGTTTTATCGCTGGAAGAGCGCGAAATTGTAAGTCAATTGCCCCAACGCTCGGCGATGCTCATTGTTATAGCCGGGCCAAATAAGGGTGCGCGCTTTCTCATCGATTCTGACGAAACTTTTATTGGTCGCGATCCGAAGAGTGAAATCTTTTTGGATGATGTAACGGTTTCCCGGAAGCACGCGAAGATCTCTCGTTCGGCGCAGGGGGATTTTCATGTTGTAGATCTAGGCAGTCTCAATGGCAGTTATCTCAACGCGCATCAAGTGCAAGAGTCGCGGTTGGCCATCGGTGATGAGATTCAAATTGGAAAATTCAGGTTGACATATTTCAAGGGGAGGGCGAACTAATGGCGGTTCCAGCGCGCGCATATCTAAGCATTGGAGAAGTGCTTGGAAAACTACGTGGAGATTTCCCGGATATAACGATCTCGAAGATTCGTTTTTTGGAGTCCGAGGGGCTCATTGAACCGCAGCGGACGCCATCGGGCTATCGAAAGTTCACCGGAGTCGATCTCGAGCGTTTACGCTACGTCCTCACGGCGCAGCGCGATCAGTACCTGCCTTTGCGCGTCATTAAAGAGAATTTAGATGCCCTAGATCGCGGACTAGAACCAGCCGCACTGCCTGGCGGAAGCGCAACCCCTCGTCTGGCAACGGTCGACGGTGAGTTTGCCCCCGGCCACTTTGCTGGCGAGAGCGAACTTCGCCTCTCTCGGAGCGAGCTCCTCGAGTCCTCGGAGCTAACTGAGGAGCAATTGACGGAAGTTGAATCCTTCGGTCTGATCACCATTCGTGGGCGCTACTACGACGCCGATGCCCTCGCCGTAGCTCGAATCATCGCCGCGATCGCCGCCTTTGGAATTGAAGCCCGCCATCTGCGCTCCTTTAAATCTGCAGCCGACCGCGAGGTCGGTCTCGTGGAACAAGTCATCTCGCCGATCCTGCGTCAGAAGAGCTCGGATGCCAAGGCGCGCGCCGATGAGGTTGCCAATGAATTGGCATCGCTCTCGGTCAAGCTTCACGCCTCCCTGGTTCGCGCCGGTCTACATCGCGCAAAGTAAAGGCCTTTTATGAGCATTCCTGTAGAGGTCGTAGGTGTTCGGATTGAGATGCCTTCGAACCAGCCCATCGTTCTGCTCAAAGAGGTTGATGGAATTCGCTACTTGCCGATCTGGGTGGGGGCGGTCGAAGCTTCGGCCATCGCCTTCGCACAGCAAGGTCTCGTTCCAACTCGGCCACTGACCCATGACCTCTTTACCTCAGCCCTCCACATCTTGAACGCAAAGGTGGAGCGTGTTGAGATTACTGACCTCATCGATGGGGTCTTCTACTCCGAGCTCCACTTGCAGGGGGCTATCACAATATCGGCTCGCCCCAGCGATGCCATCGCATTGGCGCTACGGGCAGGCGCCCCCATTAGCGCCACAGAATCCCTCTTCTCCAAGGCTGGAATTGAGATCCCGGACCAATCCGAGGATGAGGTGGAGAAGTTCCGCGAGTTCCTTGATCAGATCAATCCAGAGGATTTTGCTTCGTAGAAATGCTAAGCCTCAAGTAAAGGTTTAAAGTTTCTCGTGTCGTTCTCCCTATTTTTGAGGCGGGAGTTCTACTCTTAACTCGTGCCGATCCCCTTCGGCCTTCTTTCCTAAGAAGTGAGTCATCATGATGAGTGAAGTAACTCCTGAAGTCGGCTATCGCGGTGCAACGGCTTGTGTCGCAGCGGGTATCACCTACCGCCAACTCGACTATTGGGCCCGAACCGATCTCATCTCGCCAAGCATTAAGAGCGCGGCTGGCTCTGGATCGCAGCGACTTTATAGCTTCAGAGACATCATTGTTTTAAAGATTGTTAAGCGTCTTCTTGATACCGGCGTCTCGCTCCAAAATATTCGTACCGCGGTAGAGCACCTGCGCAAGAGGGGAGTGGCCGACCTGGAGAGCATGACCCTCATGAGCGATGGCGTCTCCATTTACGAGTGCAATTCGCCTGATGAGATTATCGACCTACTGCAAGGCGGGCAAGGCGTCTTCGGAATAGCGATTAACAAGGTGTGGAACGAGGTTGAAGGTTCACTGGCCAACCTGCAAGGAGAGTCAGGCGCGGATGGGTCCTTTATCACATCAAGTAATGATGAATTAGCTCAGCGGAGGAAGCGCAAGGGGGCTTAAAACTCTTATCCTTATCTAGGAGAATTTCATCCTTAAGGGGGACAGGTGTCTTTACGCGAGAACTTTGTAGATCGCCATATCGGGCCAGACCAAAAAGAGATCGCGTCAATGTTGGCGGATATTGGCGAGCCAACGCTGGATGCTTTAATAAGAAAAGTTGTTCCAGAAAATATTGCAATGCGCGAAAAATTAGTCAATCTGCTACCCGAGGCTATATCTGAAGTTGCTGCCATTGAGCGACTCAAAGAGTTTGCCGCCGAGAACAAGGTTATGCGGTCCTACATTGGAATCGGTTATTACGGAACAATCACTCCGCCGGTAGTTTTGCGCAACATTCTTGAGAATCCGGCCTGGTATACCGCGTACACGCCTTATCAACCTGAAATCAGTCAAGGGCGTTTAGAAGCGATCTTCGCATTTCAAACAGTCGTGGGTGATCTCACGGCGCTTCCAATAGCCAATGCATCGATGCTGGATGAAGCAACTGCAGCTGCCGAAGCGATGACTTTAGCGCGGCGCGTATGGAAGGGTAGCGATGAGGCGGCCTTCTTTGTCGACTCGCATCTCCATCCGCAAATCAAGGCGGTCATACATACTCGAGCAAAGCCACTCAAGATTTCGATCATCGAAGGCACACAAGAGACTTTGCTAGATATGAGCGAAGCTATCTTTGGTGCGATCATTACACAATCCTCTACGTATGGTCAGATATTCGATTTGGCTCCTGCGGTCGCTGCGATTCATAGCGTTGACGCTCTTGCAATTGTTGCATGTGATCTTTTATCTCTGACTTTGTATAAATCGCCGGGGGAGTACGGTGCTGACGTAGCAATTGGATCGGCACAACGCTTTGGTGTTCCGATGGGCTTCGGAGGACCGCACGCAGGATTCATGGCGGTTCGCTCGGGTCTGGAACGCTCGATACCAGGTCGTCTAGTCGGACAGAGTTTGGATGTACACGGTAACCCAGCATTCAGATTGGCGCTGCAAACGAGAGAGCAGCACATCCGTCGCGATAAAGCCACATCTAATATTTGTACTGCACAAGTATTGCTTGCAGTTATGTCGGGGTTTTATGCCATGTGGCACGGTCCAGATGGATTGCAATCAATTGCTAATCGAATTAGAAACCATGCGCTCTCACTTCGTGGATCACTCTTGACAGCAGGGTTCAAGATCGCGCAAGGGGAGATATTCGATACTTTTGTCGTGAACCAGGTGAAGGCCTCCGAGGTTATTAAGAACGCCGCTGATCGCGGAATTAATCTGCGTAAGGTTTCCGAAGAAAGCGTCGGCATCTCACTCGACGAGACGGTGACGGAGCGAGATATCGGCGATCTGCTTGCCATATTTACCGCCTCTTTAGTTGAGAATACGGAGGAGGTCCCTGCTCACCTTAAGCGCGGAGCCAATTTCCTGACTCACAGAATTTTCAATACATATCACTCCGAAACGGCGATGCTCCGTTACATACGTACCTTGGCCGACCGTGACCTTGCGCTGGATCGCAGCATGATTCCGCTTGGATCGTGCACAATGAAACTCAACGCAACTACCGAGATGATTCCAATTACCTGGCCCGAATTTTCTTCGCTGCACCCATTCGCACCAGCGGGGCAGAGTTTAGGTTTTCGCCGACTCATTCAAGAGCTCTCCGACTGGTTGATAGCGATCACTGGCTATGATGCTGTGTCATTACAACCCAACGCTGGTTCACAGGGTGAGTTCGCTGGATTATTAGCGATTCGCAATTTCTTGGATCATAAGGGCGAGAGCGAACGAGATATCTGTTTGATTCCATCGAGCGCGCATGGCACCAATGCCGCCAGTGCAGTCATGGCGGGAATGAAAGTTGTCGTTATTGCCTGTGATGATGCAGGTAACGTTTCTGTCGATGATCTGAAGGCTAAGATCATCGAATATAGCGATCGTCTCGCTGCATTGATGGTCACATACCCATCCACGCACGGCGTCTTTGAAGAGGCAATCTCAGAGATCTGCGGCTTGGTGCACGACGCTGGTGGACAGGTATATGTAGATGGTGCGAACCTCAATGCTCTTGTGGGCCTTGCCCAGCCGGGAAAATTTGGCGCCGACGTTTCGCATCTTAATCTCCACAAAACATTCTGCATTCCACATGGCGGTGGGGGACCAGGCGTTGGCCCTGTCATCTCACGCGCCCATTTAGCTCCCTATTTGCCGAACCATCCGCTCGATCTCACTGTGGGCGGGGTGCAAGGCCCCGGACCTGTCAGCTCCGCTCCCTTTGGTTCTGCAGGAATTCTGCCAATCTCCTGGAGTTACATCCAGATGATGGGGGGAGACGGACTCACCCGCGCGACCGAGGTTGCTATTCTCTCGGCCAATTACATCGCGCGAAAGTTAGATCCACATTTCCCAGTTCTTTATAAGGGTGCTCATGGATTTATCGCGCATGAGTGCATCGTGGATTTGCGCGAAATTACCAAGAAGACGGGTGCCACGGTCGATGACGTTGCAAAGCGTTTGATGGATTATGGCTTCCATGCGCCAACCGTCAGTTTCCCAGTCGCGGGAACGCTCATGATTGAACCTACCGAATCTGAAGATATTGGCGAGCTCGATCGCTTCATCAACGCCATGATCTCGATTAGAGCTGAGATCTCGGATATCGAGCATGGCGAAATAACCATAGAAGAGTCGCCTTTACGGTTTGCGCCGCATACAGATAGCGATCTTCTGCGCGCTGACTGGGACCGGAAATACTCGCGTGAGATGGGTGCATATCCGCTGGGAAGTGACCCTGAAATGGCCCATAAGGGTAAGTATTGGCCCGCAACAGGACGCATCGACGGGGTATACGGCGATCGTAATCTCGTCTGTTCGTGTACGCCGATCGAGGAGTTGGCTATCAACGGTTAAACTTTTACTTTACATAATGTAGATTATCGGCGATTAACCATACGCTGCAAACCCCAGATTGTGGTCTTTCTCCACGCCTCAATGACGATCTTTCGACTCATCTTCGAACTTCCCGCTACCCGTTCTACAAAGGTTATTGGCACTTCAACGATCACTCTCTCGTGAGAGTCAGCGATGCGAACTATCTCAATTTGGAATCCATAACCAATTGTCGTCAATTGTGAATCAAAAATATCTTGGATTAAACGACGACTCAAAAGTCGATATCCACTGGTCAAATCTCTAAAGGATAACCCCAAGGCCAGAGAGGCATATCGGGTGCCAAAACGCGAGATTAATCGCCGCGAGATCGGCCAATTGACGACGCTACCTCCAGGCATCCATCTTGTTCCGAGGACGAGATCATTGCCGGCAGATGCCGCAATTAGTCGGATTACTTCCTCGGGTTGATGGCTTCCATCGGCATCCATCTCCACGAAATACTCGTAACCGCGATCGTAACCCCAATGAAATCCCGCCAGATATGCCGGACCCAGCCCACCTTTTTCGGAGCGGTGCAAAACATGAGTTCTAGAGTCGATCAGAGAATCTGCCACTGCGCCAGTTCCATCCGGAGAATTATCATCAACTATAAGAATGTCGACATCAGATGTAGCAAATTTCAATCTTTGAATTACATCGGTGATATTTGCTACCTCGTTATATGTAGGAACAATGACGAGTGTTTTAGAGCTTACCAATTGAGAGCTGCAATCATGCGATCGATAGATGACCCGAGACCATACTGCTCTTTATACTGCCAGATTTGTGACATATCAAGAGGTTTGGATGGCATTGTGATTGACATTGATGGGATGGGAACATCCAAGGCGCAATGCACCAATTTCGGTGCGATAGCTACGTAATCCGAACCTTCAATCAATTTCTTACGCAATGCAGGAGTGAGTTTCTCATCGGCGGCGTGAGCGGCGGCTAGAGCATCTTCAATACTTTCAAAGTGATTTGCAATGTGAGCGGCGCCTTTCTCACCTATTCCCCGTACGCCGGGAAGACCATCCGAAGCATCACCGCGGAGCATCGCGAAGAGAGCGTACCTATCCCCCGGGATTTCATAACGGTTCTTAATCCAGGCTCTGTCAACGAGATCGTGATTAGAAATTCCTTTAGCAAGATAAACAATCTTTACGCGACGCTTGTCATCCACCAATTGAAAGAGATCGCGATCACCTGTTGCGACGAAGGTAGGTCCCCGTTCTTTCACGCTAAATGTGGCCATGATGTCATCGGCTTCGTAGTCATCCACCCCAACCATAGGGATACCGAAGGCCTCCAAAATATCTAAAAGAATCGGTATCTGCGGGCCTAATGTGTCGGGCTCTTCCTCTTCGCCACTCTCATCCACTCGATTGGCTTTGTACCCTGAAAAGAGTTCCACGCGCCAGCTAGGACGCCAATCTCCCTCTAAACAAGCCACTAAGCGGGAAGGTTGGTATTGATTGATAAGTCGAGCAGACATGTCGAGGAAACCCTTGATGGCATTAACGGGTTCACCGCTGGGCGACAAGAGAGTATCTGGCATACCAAAAAAGGCTCGGTACCAGAGCGAAGCGCTATCCAGAAGTAATAGAGTCATCCGACAATTCCCGCATAAGAAACAATTCCCCGGTCGATACGTTTTAGCGCATTCTCTACCGTCTGCGCTAGATGCGGAGAAGCATTACCAATTTGACGTAACAAATCAATAATTTGTTTCATCGATCGCACAAAATCCCCGACAGTTAACTCAGTTCCCTTAAGTATCGCACCGAGGGAATGACCACTCGCCCAACGATAAGAAACCCAACAGAAGGCCAAATCCGGTTCGCGCATCGGTTCCAGTCCTATTTCGATCTCATTGCTGTGGATGAGTGACCATTGGTGGATAAGGTCGTTGAGGGATTCTTCTACCGCTCCCCTAGGTATCTTGGGAGACTCATCTCGCCTCGCCTCAAATACCAGGGCAGAGAGAACGGAGACCATCTCGGGTCCGTCGAGAGTATCGAAACTTCCCCGCTTAATAAGTTCGGCGATCAGCAGATCGGTCTCTCCGTAAATCTTCGCGAGCAGTGTGCCCCACTCGGTTATCAATCCGTTCTTGAGATATCCAGAACGCTCCAACATAATTTGGACCTTATCAAAGCGCTTTGCAATCAGATCGGTGCGAGTGCTAACACGCTCTTCTAGGCCGCGAGTTTCGCGGACCAAGCGATCAACTCTTTCAGCAATACGTGAATGTGATTCCCTATCTCCGCACGAATGACAGGGATGAGTTCGCAGCGCCTTACGGGCAGCAATAAGTTCATCTTCGGCCAGCACTCTCTTGGCCTTGGTAAGTTTTGCGAAAGATTTCTCTATGGTCTTAATCTCCGAGCGAATCTCCGCGTACTCCTCAAAATCACCGGCATAACAGATCATCGTCTCGCGCAACTCTGAGATGGCGCCGTGATTTCTCTTAATTTGTCGTGCGAGTCCTACGACCGCCTTATCGGCTTGATACTGCGCAAAAGATGATTCCAAGGACTCGCGCGCGCTGACACTTCCAAAACGTGATATCAAGTTTATGGTCATGTTGTAGGTTGGCTTGAAACTACTCTTCAGAGGATATGTACGTGTGGAAGCCAGACCCGCGACGGAGCCCGAATCAATCTCTTTGCTCCACAAAATGACGGCGTTGCCTTCAACGTCAATCCCCCGACGCCCAGCGCGGCCGGTTAACTGCGTGAATTCACCGGGTGAGATCGCAACATGCGCTTCGCCATTCCATTTCACTAATTTCTCAAGCACAACGGTTCGAGCTGGCATGTTAATTCCTAGGGCGAGGGTTTCGGTGGCAAAGACGCATTTTACGAGACCACGTTGGAAGAGCTCTTCTACTGTCTCTTTGAAAGCCGGCAACAGACCGGCATGGTGGGCGGCTATACCGCGCTCTAATCCATCAAGCCACTCTGCGAAACCCAGGACTACGAGATCTTCTTCGGGGATATTGGAAGTAGCGCGAAAGGCTATTTCGCGAATGATGCTCCGTTCTTCAGCGTTGGTAAGGCGAATGCCCGCTACCAAACATTGATGAACCGCGGCGGAGCAGGCGTTACGGGAAAAGATAAAGGTGATCGCCGGTAACAATCCTTCTCGATCCAATTTCTCAATAACATCTGGACGACTCAGTTGTTTGACATTAGGTCCACGATCGTTCCAACCATATTCACGTGTCTTGTGACGTTGGGCCAACCCGCCGACTCTGCGGTGGCTCTCCTTTTCAAGATGGAGAATTTCTGGGTTGACGCGTCCGCCATCGACAAAGAGATCCAGTAATCGGTTATTGAAGAGAACATGTTGATAGAGCGGAACAGGGCGAGTTTCAGAGACTATGACATCGGTATTTCCGCGAACCTCATTGAGCCAATCGCCAAACTCCTCGGCATTTGAAACCGTTGCAGAGAGCGAAGCCACCTGTGTGCTCTCTGGAAGATGAATCAAGATCTCTTCCCAAACGGCACCGCGAAACTTATCGGCCAGGTAGTGCACTTCATCCATCACAACAAATTGCAGGTTGTTGAGGGTCCGTGAATCCGCGTAGATCATATTTCGCAAAACTTCAGTCGTCATTACAACGATATTTGCCTCTGAATTGATGCTGGTGTCGCCGGTAAGCAGACCCACATTTGCCTCGCCAAACATCTCCTTAAAATCCGAATACTTCTGGTTAGAAAGCGCCTTGATGGGAGCAGTGTAGAAACACTTCTTCCCTTGGCTCATTGCAAGAAATGCGGCAAACTCTCCAACAACGGTTTTACCAGCGCCGGTGGGGGCAGCCACGAGCACTCCCCTGCCTGCCTCCAAGGAGTGGCAGCCACTTATTTGAAAGTCATCGAGTGGAAAATCAAATTTAGCCGCGAATTCATTCGTTGCCTTAAAGGAATTTCTTAGCGCAGCTGCCGCATAACGTTCGGCAGGTGTACTCATAATCGGTAGACAGACAGGCTATGTCCAGAGATACGGACTTCCACGGGCAGTACGGAGATTCGCTCGCCATCGGCGTACGCCTGGGTATCCCCCACGATCTTAATGTGCGAGCCGCTGAAAAAGTGAACCTTCGGATGTGTCACATGTGTCCCGAAAAAAACACGTGGAAAGACCATGAGAAGACGGAAAGGATTGACGCGATCTACGATCATTACATCGAGAAGACCATCGTCATCTTTAGCATGCGGAACAATCTTCATTCCGCCGCCGTAACTCTGACCGTTGGCGACGCAGACTAACATCGCTCGCTGCTTGCGCATTACTCCATCAATATCCAAGGCAAATTCCAGCGCGCGGAATCTCCACACTTTCTGTAGAACTGCAATAATGTATTTGATCTTGCCGCGCACTATCTTGAAATTATTCGCACGCTCATTCACAACCGAGTCGAAGCCCGTGCTTAATATTTGAACGAAAGGGGTCTCCCTATCAGCGTGTTTTATCATCCCTACATTAATCTTTGACGGTTTCGAGAGTGCTGGTTGGGCCAAGATCAGAGCCAGCTTCTTCCCATATAAACCCAGAGTCCGCGCAAAATCATTCCCAGTGCCCGAAGGGATTACCAAGAGAGGGAGATCATTCTCGATCAGGGCAGGTAAGAGATCGTGGATGAGGCCGTCTCCACCAATGCAGATCAGTACTTCAAAATGTGAAGTTGCACATGCTTGTGTTATCTCACTCAGAGATTCTGCCAAAGATTGTGCCTCTACATATGTGATGGAATCTTCGCGGTCTGCAAAGTGAGCACGGACTTTGGCCCCCATTACCGATCCCTTGCCACCACCCGCGCGCGGGTTGATGACGACAAGTGCTTTCACTCTTCGATCTTCGATGCTCGGCGGCGATCGTTGAGTAGTGCGATGCCCCCCGCCGCGAAATAGAATCCCACGAGAGGCAGCGCTAAGACTCCCATCGTAAATGGATCGCTCGTCGGAACGAAAGTTGAAGAGAAGAGCGTGATGCCAAAGACCGCGTAGCGCCATGGCTTGAGAATGGAGCGCCCAGAGAGAACACCCGCGAAGTTGAGAGCGATGAGCAGAACGGGAAGTTCAAAGGCGAGCCCAAAGACCAGGATGAGGTGGAGAACGAAGGTGAGGTAGTCGCTAAATTTAATGAGGTTCGTGAGCGTCGTTGGGGTAAATCCTAGGAGTACTCGGATCGCCAAGGGCAAAATCCAATAGGCCAGCGCTGCTCCGGCTACGAAGAATGGTGTAGCTACTGCAATAAAGAGGATCGAGTATCTCTTCTCCCGATTATGGAGAGCTGGCGATACAAAGGCCCAGAGTTGGTAGAGCCAGATGGGTGAGGCGAGAATTACTCCAGAGACGATCGCGACCGAGATCTGCAAGTTGAGTGGTCCGAGAACGCCATCGATGTAAAGCACTCCGCAATGGTGTGGAGTCGACTGTGCCAATGAGAGATCGCATACCGGCTTGGTGAGGATGCGAACTATCTTGGTATAAAAAACCCAGCCAACAGTTCCGAATACTAGGATCGCGAGAGCAGAACGGACAGTGCGCTTGCGAAGCTCTCTAAAGTGCTCCAGCAATGACATCCGACCACTATCTTCAGTGGTCATTGACTACTTCCTAGTTGGAAGGTGTAGAAGAAGAACCGCCATCTAGTTTTTTCTCTTCTGGCGTCTTCAGCTCGTCCTTGAAAATACGGAGTGACTTGGCGACTGACTTTGCGGAATCCGGAAGCCGTTTCGCTCCAAAGAGAACGACAAAGACAAGTACGACGATAACGATGTGCCAGGGCTTAAGGTCTCCCATTTATATTCCAATCTCGAGGTAGGTCAATCTTAGTGGTAATTGGCTAAGGCGCTGGCGATTCGTTCCCGAATAGCATCCGCGAGGTCGGTGGGACGGAGAACAGTTATCTGGCTGGGCCAAGCCAGCAATGTACGGGTTATCCATTCTCCAGGGGTGACCCTTAACGTTATTCGAAAGCGCTCCCCGATCTCGTGGAAGGAGGTAACAATTTCGTTATGTTTTTCTATGAAGAAGAAGCCATCGCGCCCCATCTCAATTTCAATATCGCTTAACTCTTGACCGCCACCTGGGCGTACTACGGTTTCGATAAATTCAGGATCTGATGTGCCCACGGAGATTGCGTCTATGCGATCCAAGCGGAAGGTGCGCAACTCCCTAGCTTCGGTAGCAAAGGCGCTCAAATACCCAATTCCATTATGGTAATTAATCTCCAGCGGAAATATTTCACGGTCACTCACTGAATCACTCGAAGCAGAGGTGTAATGAATGACCAAGTGCTGATGGTGAGATATCGCTTGAGAAATCTTTCTTGCTATTGGTGAGTCAACAATAGCGTCCGCTACAGTCACCTTTCCAGCCAACTGTTCGCCAAAGAGATTGCTTATTCGTAATTGCAAAGCAGAAATCGCAAGAGCTTCACTCTGATCTGAGGCAAGTTCACCGAGCAACTGCAGCCCTAGCACGAGCGTGAGCGCTTCGATCTGGGTGAGCGAACGTGGCTGATCCAAGACCTGCGCCTCTGTAACTGATACATAATTCGGATCTTCATAATCGATATCCAGCAATTCCAGATGTGAGTAACCAGGTAGCCCGCACATGTGAAGAAGCGATAGATCTTTGGAGATTTGTGTTGGCGTCGAATTGAATCGTGACGCAATTTCGACCACAGACAATCCGGGGTTGCTAGCGATAAAGGGAATCAAATTGAGGGCACGTGCCACTCGGTCTAGGGCGGTCTCACTCATAGTTTGCTCCGTAAAAGTGCCATGATCTCCGCAGCGTTTTCGGCGGGGCTCTCCAAAACAAGATCCGCCCCAAACCAAAGAATCTCTTCGCGCCAGTTATTTCCGAGCGAGAACTCTAAACGATCCCATTCGGCATCGACATTAGTGATCTTGGATTTGGAGCGCAGACTGTGGCACCGACCCACTCGCACACGTGCCGTGAAGTGCGTCTGTGGTTCGGGCTGCAACATGATGAGGTGTTGTTCGATGCGAAAGTCATCTGGAACCTTAAAGGCTCCGATCTTTCCTTCAAGGGTGATCTCAGAAGTGATGCGAGATACGCGAAATACTCGTAACTCATTCTTCTCGAGATCTATTCCAGCTAGATACCATGTGCCGTGCCAGAGTGTTAAACCGTACGGCGAGACATGTCGAGTGCTCGTGATCTTGCTGCGGTAGGTGAAAGAGATGTTTTGAGATTCGGTGAGCGCGTCCCAGAGTGCGGGAAAGAGTGGGGTTTCGTTCTCCAACGAGAGCGTGGCATGACCGAAATCTTCGCGAAGAGCGGTGCCACCGAGAGCATCGAGCTTTACTAGAGCCAGGGCACCGCTGGCAGAGAAGAGTTGATTGCGCCAGATGGTTGCCGCCAAGGAGAGATAAGACAGTTCAGTCGGAGTGAGTGCCCCAATATCGAGCTCATATTCACTCTCTAGAATTCGGTATCCCGGTTCGTCATCAAAGAGTGGGTCGTGAGTTCCGACTTGTATGGAGATGCCGAGCTTGCGTAGATCATCCTTGTCACGCTCGAACATGCGCTCTTTTGTCTCGGGAGTGCCCACATATCCAGCGACCTGTTGAAATATCTCACCCTTGCTGAGAAAGCGCTTCGTGGCAAGGAGCGCCATCGTGAGGTTGATGAGCCGTTCGGTCTTCTGGTCTGACACACCCGTACTCTATGCGTTTGCTACTATCACCACCTGATTTCTAAGGAGAAGATTCATGGAATTCTTAAAGAAGAGAAAAATCGTCATCGCCGTCGGAATTCTTCTCATCATCGTTCTAGGAGTGGCCATCGGTGCGCACTCGACCTCTCAATCTTCAGGAAAGGCAAATACCTTGACCACTGAACTGCCTTCGGTTTCAGCAACGCCAGGAGTGGCTCCGGTAATTGGAAAACCAGTTGGAGCAGCCCCAGCAAGCCTCATCTCGAAAGATATAATTGTCGGATCGGGAGCTGCCGCGATCACCTCCTCCACGGTTACTGCGCAATATGTCGTAATGTCCTGGAAGACCGGAGTTGTGTATCAAACTTCGTGGACAGCCCAACCTTTCACCGCGCCGCTAGCAAATTTGATTCCAGGATGGCAGCAAGGTATTCCCGGAATGAAGATAGGTGGACGCCGGCTCTTCATCATTCCACCTGCGCTGGCATACGGAGCGCAAGGCGCGGGTAATATTCCCGCTAACGAGACCTTAGTATTCGTCGTAGATCTCTTGGCGGTTAAATAACGCTCTCGTCTTCAGGAAGGCCATAAGCACCCTTTGATGGACGGCGCCGACGCAAAGGCGCAGTAACGCCAGGTGCTAAATGTCGAGCTTGGATGAGAAAACCTGTGTGTCCAATCATGCGATGCACGGGGCGCACTGCTAGCCCTTCATGATGCCATTGGCGAACCAGCGATTCGCTGCTCTCGGGCTCCGTGAAGCGTCCAGATTCCTTAATCGCCTCGGCCATCGCCGACAATTGCGTCGTAGTTGCGACATAGGCTAACAAAACTCCCCCGGGATGCAGAACGCTATCTGCCAATTCAACACACTCCCATGGCGCCAACATGTCGAGCACGATTCGATCGTATTTAACTTCGCTCGATTTATCTTGCACCGATCCGAGAGTGAGAGTCCAGTTCTCTGGTGCTCCATTAAAGTAATTGTGAATATTTTTGGTGGCAATCTCAGCAAACTCTGCGCGTCGCTCGTACGAGTCGACGGCTCCAGTTGGACCGACGGCGCGCAGCAACGAGATTGTGAGAGCTCCGGATCCGACTCCAGCTTCGAGTACTCGCAATCCAGGTGCAATATCTGCAAAGCCAACTATGAGGGCGGCATCCTTTGGATAGACGATCGTTGCTCCGCGTGGCATAGAGAGAACGTAATCACCGAGCAGGGGTTTGAAGGCCAAGAATTTTAAGCCGGCGGTCGTCTCTACAACAGAACCTTGAGGCGCTCCAACAATCTGATCATGGATAAGCCAGCCCTTGTGCGTGTGCCACTCCCCTCCCTCTTTGAGAGTAATGGTGTGCAACTTTCCCTTGGCATCGGTGAGCTGAACTCGGTCGCCGTAATTAAATTCTGGTCGCATTACTAGCCTCTTCGCTCTCGATCTGGAAAATCTCTCGAATATCCGTCGTCTTAAGTCCCGCAAGATCGCGACGTAAGTGAAGTCGAGGGGTTGGCGGATAGGTGATCAAATGTGGAATTCCGATCACGACGGCTCCGCTGGCGAGTCCAGCGTCAATACCAGTTCGAGAATCTTCAAGGACGACGCACCGAGTGATATCTACTCCGAGGTGTACTGCGGCTTTGATGTAACTCTCGGGATCTGGCTTGCTCACCTTCACATCTTGACTTGAGACACTGGTGACGAAAGTTCCACGTGGTAAGAGCGAGATCGCCGAATCTACGAGCAGGCGTGGGCTAGCGGAGACAAGGGCCACCGGGATTTTGGATTGCACGAGGTCATCTACTAAGGCTTGTGCACCCGGCATGAACTCCAAACCCTTGGTGAATTGCTCTGCAACTAATCGGACCAACTCATTTTCAAAGTAGAGCGCATCTTCTGCAGCAGCGGCTAATCGAGACATATAGGCGCCAACTTTAGGAAGCGGGCCACCCAGGCAATACGCCTGATCTGCATCGGTCCACTGATGGTCATATCGAGCCATGAGGGCGGTCTCTGCAATCAACCAGTATGGCTCTGAGTTGATGAGAGTGCCGTCCATATCAAAGAGAACTGCTTCCATTGTTCAAGGCTCCAGTGATAGACGGCTTCGAAGAACTTATCCGAGCGGCAGGATAAGAAGCTCTTCGCTATAGGGGATGAGTTTAGCCTAGAAGGCGAGACCCAAAGCGCTATCTAAAGCTCTGGCCAACTCTCCTGTAGAGCCTCCGACTAAGCCTGACTCGGTCGCATCTACCCAGGTAAAGATCGCCGCCATTGCCTTGGGGGTATCAAGATTCTCGCTCAGGGCGGTGATGATTTCGGCTACGACAGCAGCGGTTGGCGCAACTTCATTTCGCGAGAGCGCCATTCTAATTCGAGCGACATCCGACGTTGCAGAAATCAAGATCTCTTGGCTCCACATGCGGTCAGAGGCATAGTGATCTCGTAGTAATGCAAATCTGATGATTACGGGATCTACTCCCTCTTCAAGAAGTTTTGAAACGAAGACTAAATTACCCTTGCTCTTGCTCATCTTCTCACCATCAAGACCGATCATCCCGGAATGCACATACGCCCGCGCAAATTGCGCTCCAGTGATGGCCTTAACTTGAATCGCCGACATGAAGTGGTGTGGGAAAATTAGATCACTCCCGCCACCCTGGATATCTATAAGAGATGACCGCGTTGAATCTCCGGTGAGAAAATCTTCGCCCAAGAGGTATCGCAAACTTATGACAGCGCATTCGATATGCCAGCCGGGACGACCGAAGCCGTGCGATGACTGCCAACCAGGCTCCCCCTCTTTATTGGCAATCCAGAGAACGGGATCAAGTGGGTGCTCCTTGCCGCTCCGCTCTGGATCTCCTCCACGCTCACCGAAGATGCGCAAGCACTCTGCTTCGGGGTAAGGCAGATCGGCTAAAAGCTCCTTCGTTCGAAAGTAGAAATCCCCTTCAAGGGTATAAACAAAGCCATTCTGCTCCATTGCGGAAATCGCCTGGTCAACAAGATCCATGACCTGCGTTGCGGGGACGAACCACTCCGGGGCCAGAATTCGCAGTGCAGCCATATCGGCAGCGAAGAGGTCGGTCTCCTTCTGCGCCAAACTTTGCCAATCGGAGCCATCTCGCTCTGCTCGCACCAAGAGTGGCTCATCGATATCGGTAATATTTTCTACAAAGTGCATGGAACCACCACTTAATCGGGTGTACCTATTGATGAGATCAAAGGTTAGGTAGGTAGCGGCGTGCCCAAGATGAGTCGCGTCGTATGGAGTAATGCCGCAGACATACATTCTCTGCTCTGAGCCGGGCAAAATTTCAAAGGGTCCACTCGTACTATGCAATCGCAAGGCAGGCACCTGGTGGTCGATATGTGGAAGAGATGGGCTGGGCCAAGGGTTCTTTAAAATTTCCATGAGGCGGCAAGGCTACCTAAAAAGGCGGCCAAGGGACGGCTGGCCAATCCTCGCTCGGCTCCGGAAAGGTACCCGTAGCGAGGAGGTCTTCTATCCGGGATTTCAGAGCGGAAACTTCCGCAGGAGATATGAGGCCCTCCGTACTCCGCTGCGCGAGCTCCCGGGCGCTGCGTAGCACCTGCAGTTCACTCGCGGAGAACTGTTGACCCGCAAATTGCCATATAACGGTGCGAAGTTTCGGGTCGGTGTGAAAAGTTACCCCATGATCGCACCCATAGATGGCGCCATCTTTGGTTGGGAGGATATGCCCATATTTACGATCTGTGTTGTTGATGATGGCGTCGAAGAGAGCCATCTGACGGATGCGTTCGTTCGCACTACTAGTTAATTCGACGACGTCCAACTCTTCGTCAATTTCAATCCACTCCTGCACCATTCCAGGGCCGAAGGTCCCATCGCGCATAATTGTAAAAGGAACAAGATGCATCTCGAGCGCCTCCGAAAGGAGATACGCAGCTAATTCACGCTGAGCCAAGTTTCCATCTGGAAAATCCCAGAGAGGGCGCTCGCCTGCTATTGGCTTGTAAATAACCGCCACTTCCTCCTCCCCCATGACACATTTAGCGAAGAGCGTGGCATTGGAGGCATCTACAAAGCGTCCTTCTACCTGCAATTCGCCGCCCTCAATTATTTTCTGTACAGGTGTCAACGGCGATATCCATTTGCGCGCGGGCAGAGATGTCCGAGAGGGTCAACTGGTAGCCCACAGAAAGGGCAGGGCTGACGCCCGGCGGCGGCGACCGCATCGGTTCTGTCGCAGAAGGAGCGAGCTTGGTGAATGCGTAATTTGAAAGAGAGAAGGTCGGGCGCATCCTCCAAGAGCGCCGCCTCATCATCATCAAGCAATTCAGTAAGGGTCTCATCACCTATCGCCTGGGCTTCAACGAGAATGCGTTGGGTATCTTGATCCCAACTGATCCCTATTACTCCCACCCGAAAATCTTCAGTGATGGGAAATTCCAAGGCAGTATCGTCGCGCTCGAGTGCCACGTTGAGTTCATCGAGGCTAGCCAATTGATTTCTGCGTAGCTCCCGCAGCATCAGTCGTAACCGTTCAGAGAGCGCTATGGCTTGTGACTTTTCAATTGCTACACAGGTAGTCTCCTGTTCGGATACAACCTGCAGAAAGAATTGGCGTTCTCCAGGGAGACCAACCGTTCCTACGATGCACCGTGAAACGTTCTCATGGTTATATATAAATCTACTCATTTCCTTCCCTCTCCCCCACCCAAGGTAAAGCGATCACGCTTAGCCTTGGGTCCTGCTGCGCCCCTCGAAAGATGCGCGGTTGAATTTACTTGAATTATTTGTGAGGCCGGAAGTCGAATCGTCGATACGGATGCGGGATCAATCGCGATTCTCTGAAAGAGATCCAAGGTAAGGCCAAGGTGGAAGGCCACGATGGATTTAATGACATCACCATGGGATACCACCAATATTCGACGCTTCCCCGATGACTGAGCAAGTACAGCTTGATTAGCACGGACTGACATCTCCGAAAAACTTTCTCCGCCTGGGAAGCGAACGGTGCTGGGACGGCTTTGAATCGTCTTCCAAAGATCCTCTTTTGCAAGTAGTGGCAATGATTTCCCGGACCATCGCCCATATTCCATCTCAATCAGACCATCTAAAAACTCTACCTTCTGCGCCCGGCGCGCAAGAAGTGGAGCAATTGTCTCTCTGCAACGCCGTAGCGGGGATGAGTAAATCGCGTCGAACTCACTGGATTGAAGGAGGGTTGCTAACTCTTCTGCCTCAATCTTGCCTCGGGGCGAGAGCCCTACTCGGTTATCACGACCAGCCAGAATCCCCTTGAGATTGGCGGTTGAGTGAGCATGGCGCACCAATACAACCTCGCAGCTGGGAACCTTGGCCATGCTCTTAGGTTACCGAGAAATTTGCCTGAGGGTTGCTAGGGTCACCTCATGGAAAAGCGCACCTTAGGACGATCCGGTCTACAAGTATCGCGAATTGGGCTGGGGACTATGACTTGGGGTCGAGATACCGACGAACATGAGGCGGCGAATCAACTTCGGATCTATCTAGATGCAGGCGGAACATTTATCGATACCGCCGCTGTCTATGGAGATGGGGATGCCGAGCGCGTTATTGGCGGCTTTATCGGAACTTTGGTCCCCCGCGATGAGATCACGATTGCAACGAAGGCGGGAATTTCTTTTAAGAGCGGAGAGCGGTCTATTAGCAATTCGCGAGCATCGCTTCTGGGCGATCTTGACGCCTCTCTCGAACGCCTCGGTGTTGATTACGTCGATCTCTGGCAGATACATCAGTGGGATCCATACACGCCCTTGGAAGAGACCCTTTCCGCTCTCGATTTTGCGGTATCAAGCGGTCGAGTTCGTTATGTAGGAGTCTCTAACTTTGCGGGGTGGCAGGTAGCACGAGCAGCTACGATTCAAAATCCATTCTTCGGAAAGGTTGCGTTGAGTTCCGCGCAATCTGAGTACTCACTTCTCAATCGCGAATCTGAAACTGAACTCCTGCCAGCATGCGACGAAGTAGGAGTTGGGTTTATCGCATGGTCTCCACTCGGCCGTGGAGTTCTTACTGGAAAATACCGAAATGGAACCCCGTCAGACTCGCGGGGTGCAAGTCCGCACTTCTCCAGTTTTATCGCCCCTTACTTGGACCAGCGAGCGCGTTCGATCGTAGATGCCGTGTGCGTTGCCGCGGAGGGTTTGGGTTATTCCCCCATTGAAGTCGCCTTAAGTTGGGTGCGAGATCAACCTGGAGTCAGCAGCGCCATTGTAGGAGCGCGCACCGGAGCGCAATTGCGTGGCGCTCTCTCGGTCGAAGAGATTGAAATTCCGCTGCAGGTGTGCGTAGCGCTCGACGAGATATCTGCGCGCTAAAACTCCTTAGCAGTTTTCAAAGAAGTGCAGGAGTGCGCGCACTCCAAATTTGAGTCCATCTACTGGAACTCGCTCGTCTACGCCATGGAAGAGCGCAAAGAAATCTAGGTCAGCGGGAAGTCGCAGCGGGCTAAACCCATATCCAATGATTCCAAGTTCGCTGAGGGCCTTGTTATCGGTTCCGCCGCTCATGAGATATGGAACCGGAATTCCTTCGGGATCCTGCGAAAGGACCGCCGCATTCATTGCATCTACAAGTGGTCCAGAGAATTCAACTTCGAGGGCTTTGTCGCGGACTTGAACCGATATCTCGGCATCTTGACCAACGAGTTGGCGCATTGTCTCTTCGAGTTCATGTTCGAAGCCAGGTAGAAAGCGTCCATCGACAACTGCTGTTGCAGATCCAGGAATAACGTTCGCTTTATAACCAGCGTTGAGAATGGAAGGATTTGCAGTGTTTTGAGTTGTGGCACCCATCATGCGGGCGGCCCCACCAATATGTTTTAAGAGGTCGGTTGCGTTCGCAGGGTCGTACTTCTCACCTGTTAGTTCGGCGATCTTGCCCCAGAACTTCGCTCCTGTCGCCGTCTCACGTTGTGGCCAGACGTGCTCGCCAACTCTGGAAATAACCTTGGCCAACTTTGTAACAGCATTGTCATGGTTGATGAAGGAACCGTGCCCGGCGGTGCCATGCGCCGTAATCTCCATCCATTGAATCCCTTTTTCGGCGGTCTCAATGAAGTAGAGGCGATGACCACCGGTGATCGTTACCGAGAATCCGCCCACTTCAGAGATTGCTTCGGAATAACCCGTAAAAATCTCTGGACGGTTTTCGACCATCCAATGTGAACCGTAAGTACTACCTGCTTCTTCGTCGGCAAAGAAGACAAGGAGGATATTGCGCGGAGGAAGATATCCGCTTCGGGCCCACGAGCGCACGATCGACAGATACATAGCATCGGTATCTTTCATATCTACGGCCCCACGACCTAATACATAGCCATCCTTAACGTCACCGCAGAAAGGATCAAAACTCCAATCAGCCGCGTTCGCTGGCACAACATCGAGGTGGCCATGCACAACTAATCCTGGGCGACTGATGTCTCGTCCTGGAATCTTTGCAACGACGTTAAAGCGCTTGGGTCCAGTTTCAATGAGTTCAGAGTCGATTCCAACCTCGGCTAACTTACCGACCACATACCGCGCTACCGCCTCTTCATCCCCCTTACCCTCGCCATAATTGACACTCGGGATTCGGATTAACTCTTGGAGGATCTGGATACAGTCATCTTCTAGTGCGCTCAACTCAGTGCTTGTCATCCCCTCATTCTGCCCTAGCGGTGGCAACTTGACCAAGATTGTTTTGGTATCCTTACTCACTCAGCCGATCCCACGTAGGGTTCAATGGCTGCACCGGTCCGGGTGGCGGAATTGGCAGACGCGCTAGCTTGAGGTGTTAGTGCCCGCAAGGGCTTGAGGGTTCAACTCCCTTCTCGGACACAAGTAAGAAGAAAACCCCTCACCAAAGTTCCTTGGGAATATTTCCGTCAACTAAGGTACTTTTCGCCCCATGGAAACTCGTGGATATGCAGCCTTAGCAGCAAATACTCCCCTTCAACCCTTCGCATTTGAGAGACGCGAATTGAGAGCGGGAGATATCGCATTTGATATTAAGTTCTCTGGAATCTGTCACTCAGATATTCATCAGGCTCGCGAAGAGTGGGGGTCTGCGATATTCCCCATGGTGCCCGGTCACGAGATCGTAGGTGTAGTCACCGCTGTTGGTAGCGCCGTCACTAAGTTCGCTATCGGGGATCAGGTCGGCGTAGGAGTTTTTATTGATTCCTGCCGCACCTGCGAGAACTGCCTAGCCGGTCAACAGCAATACTGCCTGGACGGGATGACGGGGACTTACAACGGATATGAAAGAGACGGGGTGACCGTTGCGCTAGGCGGGTACTCCAACAAGTATGTGATCGACCAAGACTATGCGGTCTTGGTTCCCGCAAATCTAGAACTTTCTGGCGTCGCCCCTTTGCTCTGCGCGGGAATCACCCTCTATTCACCCCTGCGCCATTGGAAGGCCGGTCCTGGAACCAAGGTGGCCGTCATCGGGCTTGGCGGACTGGGGCACATGGGCGTCAAATTTGCAGCGGCTATGGGCGCCGAAGTCACAGTCTTCTCGCACTCTGCTTCAAAAGAGGCCGATGCAAAACGCATGGGAGCAGAGCACTTCGTTGTCACTAAGGATCCGGCTGTATTCGAGGGGCTCAAGGAGAGCTTCGACCTCATCCTCAACACCGTTTCAGCGAAGTTGGAGATCAATCTCTATCTCGGCCTACTCAAGTTAAATGGGACTCTCGTTGTTATCGGTCTGCCTGGCGAACCATACGAGGTGAGTGCCTTTAACTTATTGCGTCTACGCCGATCCCTGGCCGGATCGATGATTGGTGGATTGCCGGAGCTTCAAGAGATGTTGAATTTCTGCTCAGAGAAGAACATCCTCAGTGATGTGGAAATTATTAAAGCCGACTACATCAACGAAGCGTATGAACGTACAGTTGCGAGCGATGTTAAGTATCGCTTCGTCATTGATGCTTCTACCTTTTAATCTCAGATAAATTGATGCGCCGCTAAAGCAACGAGCGGCGCAAAGATCAAGGCGGGCAGTAGATCACCTATCGCAATTATCTTGATGTTAAGAAGGCGCAATCCAATTCCGAAGAGTAGGACTCCTCCCACGGCCGTGAGAGATTGCACCTGGTATTGAGTCAAGATATTTCCTAGGAAGAATCCAATTGCGGTCCAGCCAAATTGATAGATAGCAACTGGGATGGCGGCGAAGGCGATTCCCCACCCAAATGTCGTTGCAAATGCCACTGCCGCGAAGCCATCGAGCGTGCTTTTCAATACGAGCTGCTGAATTCCCGTGTGCATGCCATCGCTGACGCTACCGAGGATCGCCAGGGGACCGATCGCAAAGAGCAAGGAGGCGGCCATGAAGCCCTCAAGAAATAATCCTTTATCGTGACTTCCAAAGCGCGACTTGATGTTCAACCCAAATTTCTCCAGACGATCCTCTATATGCAAGAGGTAACCCACTACTCCCCCCAGAATAAGGGCAGCGAGAGTACCCAGGGTGGTCCAGCCAGTTGGCACTGCAGATAAAAAGGAATGCGACCAGACGCTCTTTACATTATCAGCCGCATTGATGAGCGTGACGCATCCGAGTACGTCCATGATGATCACTCGTAATTTCTGCGGAAAACGCGCACCGCCCAGAATTCCGAGCGACGAACCTAGGATGATGGTCCCGATATTTATTACGGTACCAAGTCCAACGAACATTAGTTTATGAAGCCAAACTTGATAATCGAAATCAGACCTACGACGAGGCAATATGCGGCGAACGGACGCAACGAATTACTCTTAAACCAACGCGTGAGAACTTTGACGCTGAAGATCGTCGCGACGAAGGCGACCGCCGCTCCAAAAGTGAGGGCTCCATATGACCCAGCTAATGCGCCGTGGCCAAGTTTTGGCAATTTAACAATGGAAGCTCCAAGAATTACCGGGAATGAGAGCAGGAAAGCGAAATCAGCCGCGACCGAACGAGAGAGTCCGCGAAGCATTCCAGCCGAGACAGTAATACCAAATCTACTAATACCAGCAAAGAGTGCGGCGCTCTGACCGACCCCGATGACGAGAGCCTGCCCAGGAGATACCCGCTCAATGATGGCCAGATTTTGATCAGCAGGAACTGTGTGGGCGTGCCTTCTCGAAGTAAGTCTTTCTGTGCTCAAGAGGATTAATCCATTGATTGCCAGGAAGATTGCGGCGGCCAGTGGCTTTTGAAAATTGCGTTGAAAGAAATTATTAAACGCTACGCCTATGAGACCCACGGGAAGTGTTCCGAAAACTAACAGCCAGAAGAGTTTGAAATTTGCAGAGCCTTTCTTCCAGGATATAACTGAACGAAGGATCGCAATCCAACGTGGAGCGAAGACGATAAAGAGCGCTACGGCGCTGGCTAGGTGGAAGGCGACTGCGATGAGCAGGTACTGCGGTGTATTTGAGAATTCTCGCCATGAGCCTCCCAACCAAGCTGGAACTAAAACCGCGTGGCCCAGACTCGAAATGGGAAAGAGCTCAGTAATTCCCTGGATCAGTCCGGTAATTCCCGCTTGCAAAAATGTGAAATGAAACATCTTCTCCCCTATCGATCGCTGGCGCGGGCGAAATATCGACCGCTATCTTCTTGCACCTCTATCGCAATGTCATATGCAATCGACAGATTCTGTGAGGTAAGCACCGCTTTAAGTTCCCCCTGGGCAACGACAAGTCCATCGCTTAAAAGGAGGCAATGCGTCGTTCCTTGCGGAATCTCTTCCACGTGGTGCGTAACGATGATGGTTGCAGGGCTTGCTGGGTCCAGCGCCAGAGCATTTAAGCGGTGTAACAAATCTTCGCGTCCCCCTAGATCCAATCCGGCGGCCGGCTCATCGAGTAAAAGGAGTTCTGGATTTGGCATCAGAGCGCGCGCGATAAGAACACGCTTCTTCTCTCCTTCACTCAGCGTTCCAAAGGTACGTTCCTTGAGTGCACGCACTCCAAGAATTGTCAGAAGGCTAAGCGCACGCGACTCATCCCAAAGGTCGTAACTTTCCTGCCATCGACCCACAATCGCATACGCCGATGTCATGACAACATTCATCACGCTTTCCTCTTCAGGAATCAGCTCAACAATTGCATTGGAGGTCATTCCGATACGAGGGCGAAGTTCGAAAACATCCGTTCTACCCATTTGTGAATCCAGGATTGATACCTGGCCCTTTGTCGGATGGATGATGGATCCAGCAAGTGCGAAGAGCGTGCTTTTACCGGCGCCATTCGGGCCCAGGACTACCCAACGTTCCCCGGTAGAGACCTTCCAGGAGAGCGGACCTAAAATCGTTGCGCCGTCCCGAATAACAGAAACGTCCTGCAGATCTAATACGAGGCTCACAATGGTGAAAGATACCCTTTCATCCGCTCTTACAGGCTAATCTTCGCCTCATGCCTGCTCTCCAAAATGACTTCAACGCCCTCATCCTGCTCTCAGCGAATGATGAGCCCGGGGTGGAAGCCTCGCTTCGCGCCGTATTAGAACCCTTTTCGCTCGCGATCGTGGATCTTCAGAAGATCGCCCTTCGCGGACGATTGATTATTGGTCTCTTGATCACATGTGACCCTGCTCATGTTCGGGCAATAGAGGCCGATCTCCTCGCATTTGGAGAGAGCTCGGGATTCGATCTTGCCATTGATTACTCCGAAGAGGTCTAGGGGCTTCTCATGAGTCCGCAACGACTAGTGGTTCTTGATATGGATTCCACTTTTATCCAACAGGAGGTCATCGATCTACTAGCAGCTCATGCTGGAGTCGGAGATGAAGTTGCGGAGATTACAGAGCGCTCTATGCGCGGTGATGTGGATTTCAGCTCATCTCTCGCCGAGCGCGTGGCGCTCCTTAAAGGATTGCCAGTGGAGATCTTCGACCAGGTGCGTCGAGAGATCTCGCTCTCTCGAGGTGCCCAGGAGATGGTCGATCGACTTCACGCAGATGGCCACAAAGTTGCCGTTGTATCTGGCGGATTTGAAAACATTATTCACCCGATCATGCGCTCGGTGGGAGTTGACTACTTTCGCGCCAATCACTTAGAGAGCATCGATGGTTTTCTCACCGGAAGAACTATTGGAGCAGTTATTGATCGAGCCGCAAAGGCCGCCTTCTTAAAGGAGATTGCGCTCCAGATTGCCATTCCATTGGAGCAAACGGTAGCCGTTGGAGACGGAGCGAACGACATAGGGATGATGGAGATCGCTGGATTGAGCATCGCCTTTAATGCGAAGCCAAAAGTGCAGGCTGCTGCCATGTTCACGATAAATGATGGCGATCTTCTTCAGGTACTTAGGTTGATGGAGCTCTCTAATAACTAGAAATTAGAGTCGGCAGGCATGAATATCCGTCACCAAGATCCCACGCGCTCCGACCTTCCAGAGATCGTCCATTATTCGATTGATATCGCTCCGTTTTACCATCGCTCGCACGGCATTCCAATCACTTCGCTGTAAAGGCGAGATAGTTGGAGATTCGATGCCGGGTGTTAGCGCACAGGCCGCATCGAGGAATTCAGATTTAACATCATAATCAACCAAGACATATTGACGCGCAATTACTACGCCTTGCAAGCGACGCAGCAGCGTTTCGACCTCTGTGGAGCGCAGAGTTGATGGTCGTTCGATAAGAATTGCTTCACTGTGGAGAATTGCTTCGCCGAAAGTAGATAGACCGGCTTGGCGCAATGTGCCGCCCGTGGATACCACGTCGGCGATTGCATCGGCCACACCCAGACGTACTGAACTTTCGACCGCTCCATCCAGGCGAACGAGGTCGACCGCTATTCCAGCCTTCTTGAAGTGACTAGCGACTAATCCTGGATAGGCCGTTGCGATTCGCTTACCCGCCAGGCTGCTCTCGGTAAAAGAGTTGCCAATAGGAGCGGCAAAGCGGAAGGTGCTCTTCCCGAAATCAAGGGCGAGTACTTCGGTTGCTACGGCCCCACTATCGATAAGAAGGTCGCGACCGGTTATGCCAACTTCTAATTCTCCGCTCGCAACATAGACAGCGATGTCTCGAGGGCGGAGGTAGTAGAACTCAATATCATTTTCTGGATCGATAAGTGTCAGATCGCGTGAGTCAGTACGTTGTCGGTAGCCAGCCTCTTTAAGCATCGCGATTGCGGAGTCCGAGAGGGATCCCTTGTTGGGAATTGCTACTTTAAGCATCTCTTCTCCTCGATCTCTTACAGAACTTTGTACACATCAGCGGGTGAAATTCCGCGTGCGATCATCAACACTTGCAAGCGGTAGAGCAATTGGGAAATTTCCAGGGCTAAGGCTTCATCGCTCTCGTGTTCAGCGGCTAGCCAAACCTCGCCAGCTTCTTCAATGATCTTCTTTCCCATGGCATGAATGCCGTCATCCAATGCGCTCACTGTGGAGGAGCCCGGCGGCCGTGTTTGGGCCTTCTCGTTGAGCTCTATCCACAGTTCATCAAAGGATTTCATTGCCATATTCTAATTGGCGATCTCCCCCGCTCGTGCGCGATTATGCAGGAAGTGCTTCCTTTTCCCGCTTGGCCACGAGCAGCCACGTGATGAATCCCCAGATAACGAAGGCGCCATATAGGAGATACATAAATGCCGTCGGGTAGTAATGACCGCGAATATCGAGAGGAACGCCCACTGCATCTACAGCGATCCAGACGAGCCAGAACTCCACGTACCCGCGTGCCAACCCATAGGTGGCTAGTGCGGTACCCGTGAAGATCCACGAATCTGCTGCAATATTCCAGGAGCCGCCAATAGCCGTGATGGTGAAGAAGGTAGCAAAGTAGAAAGCAATCGTTGCTGGTACGAGAGCCATCCTCTCCCTGCTGGTAGTCCAACGGATCGCTACAGGTGGTTTGCTCGAGTCCGCAGATTTCCGACGGTTTCGAGTCCACATCTGCCAGCCGTAAAGACTGACTGCGATCAAGAGAAGTTGACGACCTGCCTGGCCGAGCATGATCCGACTTGTCTGATGAGGATCCCACATACTTCCTATGAAGAGCGTAAATAGAAGTACATTGCCGATGATTCCGATGGGCCAGGCCCACATCTTGCGTCGCATTCCGAGCAGGGCGCTTCCTAATCCGAAGATGTTCCCGATGATCTCTTTCCAGTAAATTGCCTGGGTATATTTATTTCCGAAATGAACTTGTGCATTGAAAAGCCAGTGAATGACTGACATTGGTTGATCCCCCTTTTTGCGTTAGTTTCAGCGCATACTCCGGGGTAGCCACATCAAGGCGTGATTCAACGATGAATCAAACCTTTACGTGTCCCTCTCATCCGGACTTTAACCGTCGGTTTTGGAATTTCGCCAAATCCACCGATTACTGGATGCAATCGGGTCGCGGACTTTAACCGCCGGTTCGGAATTACACCGACCCCGGAACAACGTGGGGTAATTATCACATATGCAGGGAAAGCTGCCCTGCCGAAACTCAAAAGTCTGCGGCAACTCTCAGGATAGAGATCATCTCAGCTGGATTTGACGCTTTGTAGATGGCGCTTCCCGCGACAAAGGTGTCAGCCCCCGCCCGGGCCGCAAGGGAGATAGTTTCTAGGGAGATGCCACCATCGACCTGAAGCCAGGGAAGAACTCCCGTTAGTGCTCCAATAGCGGCTCTGGCGCTTTCAATCTTGGGAAGTTGATCGGACATAAAACTCTGTCCGCCAAATCCCGGTTCAACGGTCATGACCAGAAGCATGTCAATCTCTTCCAGGAGATCAGCTATTGCTTCAAAAGTGGTCTTCGGCTTAATCGCAAGTCCAACACGGACACCAGATTCCTTCAGCACTTTGATAGTTGCTCTCGGATTTTGGCTCGCTTCGAAATGAAAGGTAACGCTGGCGCTTCCGGCTTCTGCATACAAGATCGCATCGTCATCTGGATTGGCGATCATCAGGTGCGAGTCAACAGGTATCTTCGAATGCGCGATGATCTCTCGACACTCTGTGATTGAGAATGTTTGATTTGGCACGAAGATGTTATCCATGACATCTAGATGAAGTAGATCAGCTGTAGCGACTCGATCGATCTCTTCGAGCAGTCGCGTGCGGTCGGCGTTGAGGATGCTAGGGCAGATACGGACAGTCATGGGTCAACTCTACTCAGCGGCTATTTTCGCGTGAAGAGCGCCATGAACATGGAATCTGAATCGTCGAGGTGAGTCCACAATTGCAGAGCACCATCAAGTGTGACCACTCGTTCTGGCACTGATTCGGGCAGGTAGGGCTTGATATCGACTAGCTCCAAATCTTTATTGCGATGCAAGATCTCGAGGACTTGGGCTTTGGTCTCCAGGAGATGAGGCGAACAGGTCACGTAAGCGAGCAATCCGCCTGGATTAAGAAGTTGCAGTCCAGATGTAAGAAGTTCCTTCTGTGTCATGACCAACTCTTTAAGATCCTGTGGCGTGCGGCGCCATCGAGCTTCGGGCCTACGGCGCAGCGCCCCGAGCCCAGTACAGGGAGCGTCGATCATTATCCGGTCGTAATGCACTCCTAGCGCAGGCAATTCTTGCCCGGAGTGAATCATCACATTCTCAACTGGAATGACATGCGAGACGAGACGAGCGCGATGTTCGCTTGGTTCGTTTGCCATGAAAGTGTCCTGCGGACGATGAATCAGCAGATCTGTAAATACCGCCGATGCCTTTCCTCCAGGCCCGGCGCACATATCGAGCCAGCTCAGACTTTCATCAGAACCAACTTCTTCTGCCGTGTTAAGAAATATTTGCGATACCAATTGGGATCCGCGATCTTGTACACCTGCCCGACGCTCTTTAACAGCCCGGTATGCACCTGGCATCTTTGCTGAGAGGACGCCGTTCTCAGTCCAATCTAGAACTTCTCCACCTTCTTCAATTAATTCTGCGATGGTGCTTCGTCCAGGCCATGCGATGAGATGAGGTTTCGCCGGGGCGTTATCAGCCCGCAAAATCTCTTCAACGCTCCCCCAGTCCTGAAGCTGGTCGTAGAAAGCGGAGATGATCCACTCTGGGTGCGAGAAGAGCGTTGCTAATCGCGCCTTGGGGTCAACAATTTCCGAAGCATCACTTTCAAAAGTTAGATCGGCGCTCGCTCTTCGCAGGATTGCATTGACAAAGGTGGCTTTCGATTCACCAATGGTGGCCCGTGCAACTTCTACAGTTTCACTAACCGCAGCATGATCTGGAACGCGCATCTCTTTAACCTGGTGAATACCCATCCGGAGCAAGTCAACTATGCCTTGATCAACCTCATCAAAAGGTCTATCAATGTGGCGCTTAATGAGAGCATCATGCTTACCTTGCATCCGAAGCGTCCCGTAACCGAGCTCCGTTGCAAATGCGCGATCGCGCTCCTCCAAATTTGATTCAGCAAGAAGTTCTGGAAGGCGTAAATTTGCAAATGCCCCCTGACGATTGACCTGAGTCAAGAGATGAAAGACTAAAAGACGCGCGGCTTCTGGCTTCGGCCTCTTACCAACGTTAGCCACTACTCGAAACGCTCTCCACCAACAAGGTGTGCACCGCGAGCGAAGTCACTTCCCTTCATCCGCTTCTTGCCGGCAGGAGTAACCTCGGAAATCTCTAAGGTGCTGTCTTGGCATCGGATCAATAGTGAACTTTCCACGAGAGCAATCTCGCCAGGTTTCTTGAGGGTATTTGGCAGAAGTGATTCTGAAAGTCGGTGTACTGCAATCCTTTCGTCATTGAAGGTGGTCCAGGTACCTGGACGATCGTCGAGGGCGCGGACTTTGCGCATGATTGCATCAGCGCCAAGGCTCCAATCCAACTTCGCCATCTCCTTTGAGATTTTAGGAGCAAGCACAATTCCAGCATTC
Source organism: uncultured Actinomycetes bacterium (assembly GCA_903933585.1). Taxonomy (GTDB): domain Bacteria; phylum Actinomycetota; class Actinomycetes; order Nanopelagicales; family Nanopelagicaceae; genus PALSA-747. The sequence goes on along the minus strand of CAIZKO010000076.1, from coordinate 14,040 downwards.
GGTTGCGCTGTCGGTTTAACTCCTTTGCGGATTTCGGCTACGACATTCATAATCCGCATTCCCGCCAATTTGCTCATACGATCTAAAAGGTCGCTCGTCGTGTCAGAGGGTCCGATCTCGACCTCTTCTTGGAGGTATACCGGGCCGGTATCCATCCCCTTGTCGAGTTTGAAAATCGAGATACCTGTAACGGAATCTCCTTCCATCAGCGCCCATTGAACGGGTGCTGCTCCGCGCCAACGTGGCAGTAGGGAGAAGTGGATGTTGAGCCAACCGAACCTGGGCCCGTGCAGCACTTCGACAGGGATCATCCGTCCGTAAGAAATCGTAATAATGAGTTGGGGCTGTGCCGCCAAGAGATGCTGGTTGAGGGTCGGAGTATCGAATGGCTTGGCTACCAGGTATCCCTGTTGCTCACTCCAGAGCGCCAATTCTGTCGGTGTTTCTACCTGTCCACGACCGACCTTCTTGTCCGGTGTCGTTATAACCGATGCGAGGGTGTGTTCAGAGGCGACAATCGCTTCGATGATTGGCAGAGCGATGAGAGAGGAGGAAGCGACTGATATCTGCAAGGTGACCTATATTCCTAAGCCACGAGTGGCATGTGGGGAGCTCTTAATAACGGGTACGCGACCATGGGCAATAGCAGATCCAAACCATTCGCTCTCGCGGATCTCCTTCATCGCCAATTTACGGGCATCAGTAGGCATACGATCGATAAAGAGGATTCCATCGAGGTGATCGGTTTCGTGTTGAATTGCGCGAGAGAGGTACTCGGTGCCTTCTATGACAATGGGCTCTCCGTGCATGTTGAAACCGCGGGCCACGACTCGCAACGCCCGAGGGGTGTCATATCGCAGGTCGGGGAAGGATAGGCATCCTTCTTCGCCATCTTGAAGTTCATCACTCAGAGACAGCGAGGGGTTAACCAGATGGCCTTCGACATCATCAACATCCCAGACGAATACCCGAAGGGGTACTCCGATCTGAGGCGCAGCTAAACCGGCTCCAGGTGCGTCGTGCATGGTCTCCATTAAATCCTTGACCAGGGTGCGCAGCTCCTTATCAAAACTCTCAACGGGTGTGGCTGGCGTCGTCAGGACTGGATCGCCAAAGAGGCGGATCGGCTGAATAGACATTTGCTCAGTCTACTAGTGGGTGGCTCAATTCAGAGAATACGGGTTGATCTGATAGCTCAGAAGTGGCTCTTTACGCATGCTATTGACACGATTTACATGAGAGAGGAGTCGCACAATCTCGAGCTGACTTTCGAGTGGCGCTTTCACCAGGATGGTCTTCTTTCCTTCCCTAAGAAAGGGGCCGAGCAGTTCAATCTGAGAAACGTTGGCGAGGAGAACTTTCACATTCTCTACGCGCTCTCCAGAAACGAGCAATGCGCAATAGTTTGGAGGAAGGTGGGCGCCATCTCGTTCATCAACTTCGCGCTCCGCCGCCCCCAAGGGCTTCCCCCGCAAAATTGATTGCAAGAAGGGATCTGATGGAGGTAGCGCAAAGTAGGCGTCTTCACCATGGCGTAGCATGGAGAGCGATCTGCAGATATGCAGTCGCAACTCCTCTGTCGCTCGCAGCGTTGTACGAAGTAGTCGACCTTCCAAATCTAGAAATATAATCGCTGCGTACTCTCCGCGCGGCTCCACCCCTGGGGTGCTAAGAACTAAATGCACTCCCTCTGGTAATTGGGCAATGGGGTTGGATGCAGATGAAGTCAGTATGGAATAGCGCGGAAAGGCGCGTCCGAACTCCTCTGCCCTGCGGATTACCCCGCTCTTCACTATTCGGGGTTTGCTCTCCTGACACCACGGGCAGCACCACTCTATATATTCAGTGTCGCACGTTGCACAGCGAGGCGTTACCCCACGGGCCGGAAAATAGAGCTTCCCACCGCAAGAGCAGAGAGCGATGTTGCGACACTTCTGGCAGGAGAATGAAGTCACATATCCGGTCGCACCGACGCTAACCAGAACAGCGCCTTTGGTGAGTCCTTCACGGATGATCGAAAAATAGTCGCTCCCCTGGGGAGAGCTTGCGCTGTGAAATCGAGGTGGTTGCGATGCTGGGAATCGATAGAGGGGCAACGAGTGATGTGAAACTCGACGGGCGGTTTCTAAGCCAATTGAAGTGCTGAGATAAATAACCGAGAGATCATCCTCTCGCAATTTGATCAGATCGCGGGTGTTCCAGGTGGGACTGTGGCGTTCGTAGTGTGACTCATCCATATCGTCCACGACTAGCACAGTTGCCTCTGGTGAGAGAGAGTGCAGTACTGAACTTCTTGTGCCTAAAACAATCACGGGTGTTGCGGAGCGGCTTTTGAGATAGTTTTGATAGCGATCACTCTTACCAGCCGTGCTCGCAATAACTATGAGAGGGCAGCCAAATTCGTGGAACGCGGTCTCGAGAAGAGACATCTCCCTTTCGTTGGGAAGTAACACGAGTACTGAAGCATTGTGGCTTCGCTCGAGAGCAATAGCTGCTACCAGATTCCAATATGGTGCAGAAGGAGGAAGCTCAATGGCGCAGGTGAGTCTGGTTGAACCCTGCAATATCGCTAGTAAAGATTCCGGGAGCGAGATATTAGATATCACCTTACCCTCTGGCAGGGTTGGGTTACTTCGAAAATTCCGCTCACCCACCTTAGAAAATGGTGGAACACACCTTCGCAAAAAATCCCACGGCTTGGCACCATACAAGGCTGCGGCGGTATCAATGTTTGCTAACTGATCAGGTAAAACATATGGCTCGATGCTCAGCACCTTGAGTATCTCCTTGAGATTACCGGCGCTCTCTGAAGTCTCTCGCCTCTCAAGAATCACACCCTGTGTGAGAATATGGCCGAATTCCACTTCAACGAGTGCGCCTATGGATGCGGTTGCATCAAATAGTTCAGGGACCTCATAGTCATACACTTGTTCCAGATGAACAATCTGGTGGTCAACGAGTACACGGGCGATGGGATTTGATGAAGCACGCGGGCGAAAACTCTGCACCTTCTCTCGGCGCAGTTTGAGTGGCTTTACTGCAGCCACGTCGAATTAACCCTTAACGGCCTTTTGCAGGAGAGCACTTCGATCACTCTTCTCCCATGTAAAAGCGGGAAGTTCACGTCCGAAGTGTCCATAGCTTGCGGTTTTTTGATAGATAGGGCGGAGCAGATCTAAATCTCTGATGAGAGCAGCTGGACGTAGATCGAAGACCGTTTCGATCGCCGCTTCAATCTGCAGAACTGGGATCTTTTCGGTACCGAAGCACTCGACGAAGAGCCCGACTGGTTGTGCTTTTCCAATAGCGTAAGCGACCTGAACTTCGCAGCGAGAGGCGAGTCCGGCGGCGACGACATTCTTCGCCACCCAACGCATTGCATAAGCAGCCGAACGATCGACCTTGGAAGGATCTTTTCCAGAGAATGCTCCGCCACCATGGCGCGCCATTCCCCCGTAAGTATCAACGATGATCTTCCGGCCAGTTAATCCAGCATCGCCCATCGGCCCGCCAGTTACAAAGCGCCCCGTGGGGTTAATCAGGATACGTACATTTGAATGATCTAATGCCAGTCCAGCTAGAACCGGACGGATTACCAAACGCTCGACATCTGGCGCTAAAACGCTATCGATATCCACGTGCGCAGCATGTTGCGAGGAGATGACGATGGTGTTGAGAGCTACTGGACGGTCGCCATCGTATTCAATCGTGACCTGAGTCTTTCCATCTGGGCGGAGGTAATCTAACTCGCCTGATTTACGTACCGAGGAGAGTTTCTGCGCCAATTGATGAGCTAAGGAGATAGGAATTGGCATCAGTTCTGGGGTATCTTCGCAGGCATATCCGAACATCAAGCCTTGATCTCCCGCACCTTGTGCATCGAGCGGGTCGATGGAAGATGAAATGCGGTTCTCCATTGCAGAGTTGACGCCTTGGGCGATATCGCTTGATTGCTGACCGAGAGAGATTGAAACTCCGCACGAATTACCGTCGAAGCCCTTAGCAGATGAGTCATAACCAATTTCAAGCACGGTGTCGCGAACGATACCCATAACATCGGCGTAGCCCTTGGTCGTGACTTCACCGGCGACATGGACCTGCCCAGTGGTGATGAGGGTTTCGACTGCTACCCGACTCTTGGCATCTTGGCTAAGAAGCGAGTCGAGGATCGCATCGGAAATTTGATCTGCCATCTTGTCGGGATGGCCTTCGGTAACGGACTCGGAGGTGAATAGTCGCTTAGTCATTGGGATAACTTAACTTATCGCAGACCAAATCTAGAATCCTGTTGGCGAGTGTCACTTTAAGTCCAGAGTTAAACTCGTAGGTATCACCTGTGGCAGTCAAGATGACTCCTGCCGTTTTGTCTGAGCCGAAAATCGCACCGCCAGATACATCATTGAAATAAACTAGATCTAGCCCCTTATCTTTCATCTTTGCAGATGCCAGCGCCAACCCCTCGGCTCTTGATTCGGCGGTCTGAGCCGCGAAGCCGACCATGATCTGGGAACTCTTTCGCCGAGAAAGCTCCTTGGTGATATCTGGATTTTTAACTACGGGGATCGCCGAGAGATCCTCCTTAGCGATCTTGGTCGAATTAAAGACGCTGGGACGAACATCAGCGACCGCAGCGGCCATGATTACGACATCCGCGCTTTCGAAGTGAGATTCCAGAGCAGCTTGCATCTCAAGCGCTGTCGTGACGTGTACCGTTTTGACTCCCTCAATATCGGCGATCTCGCAGTTCGCGGCTACTAGCGTGACCTGTGCTCCACGTGCAACGGCTGCATAAGCCAAGGCATAACCTTGCCGACCGGAGGAGTTGTTACCGATAAAGCGGACCGGGTCGATCGCCTCTCGCGTTCCGCCGGTACTAATTAATACGGAGCGGCCACGAAGATCGGCGCGACTTTGCAGCGTTGTGGTCAGGCAATCGACTATCTTTGAACTATCAGGATATCTGCCAACGCCTACATCCCCGCTGGTGAGTTTTCCGGAGTCGGGTTCAATGACGAGGTGACCGCGGCTTCGAAGAAGTTGCACATTTGCCTGTGTTGCGGAGTTAAGCCACATCTCGGAGTGCATTGCAGGTACAAAGATCAAAGGGACGGTGCTGGCGAGAATGACATTGGTTAAGAGATCATCGGCGATACCGGTTGCAACTTTTGCCATGATGTCTGCAGTCGCAGGAGCAACGAGTATGGCATCGGCTTGCTTCGCTAGAGCGATATGTGGAACCTGATGAACGTTGTTCCAAAGTTCGGTGGGAACCGGGCGTCCAGAGAGAGCCTCCCAGGTTGAAAGTCCGACAAAATTGAGACTTGATCGGGTGGGGATGACTGTAATTAAGAAGCCGAGATCTTGTAACCTGCGTAGCAGATCGCAGGATTTATAGGCCGAAATTCCCCCGGATACACCGAGGACGATTTCACGCCCGCGTGGATACATCTTCTTCTATTTAAGCAGAAACTTCTGAGCTCGTGGCCTCAGCGACAGGTTCCAAATTCTCAATGGTGAGAAGGCCCTGATTAATTTCGCGGAGTGCGATTGAGAGTGGCTTCTCGTGTACATAGGTTTCAACGAGTGGTCCTACATACTCAAGTAGACCCTCTCCCAATTGGGAGTAGTAAGCGTTGATCTGGCGGGCGCGCTTGGCAGCGTAGAGAACGAGGCTGTACTTAGATCCAGCAGCATCGAGAAGTTCATCGATCGAAGGATGGGTGATTCCATCGGTAAGTTCAGCAGACATGTGTGTCCCTCTATTCGTCAGTTAAGCAGTCGCCAAGGATACCAGTTGCTCGATCAAACCCTCGACGTCATCATTTACGAGAATTGCATCGAATTCGCTCGCTGCGGCCATCTCTTGCTCAGCAAGGGCTAGGCGGGCGGCGCGCCGCTCTGGGGAGTCTGTGCCTCTACTGGTAAGGCGTCGGACGAGCTCCTCCCAGGAAGGAGGCGCGATAAAGATCAAGGTAGCCCCCGCCTCACGAGATCGGACCTGTCGGGCCCCATCTATTTCGATCTCCAAGATCACGTGCTTTCCTAGCGTGCGCCACTCTTCTACTGGAGCGCGCGGGGTTCCGTAACGATTTCCGGCAAATTCAGCCCACTCTAAAAACTCTCCGGTTTCAATCATCTCCTGAAATTTCTCTGGGGTAAGAAAGAGGTAGTCGACACCTTCGCGCTCGCCGGGTCGAGGGTCTCGGGTGGTGGCGGAGACGCTGATCCAAAATCTAGGGTCGTTCCGTAGTTGTGCGGTGATGGTGCTCTTGCCGACTCCGCCGGGACCAGAGATGACTATCAGTTTTCCGCGGATTGGATCCACCTTCGCCACAGCCAACTCCTTTCCCAACGCTTTTAATTGCAGATGCCCTAGGCCACCGATTCTACGGGTAGGCGAGATATTCCGACGCTCCATGATTAAAGTAGCGCGCGCCTTGCCCACTCCGGGAATTGCTGAGAGTAGCTCTATCACCTTCATGCGACGAATTGATTCGCGCGGATCGTTTATTGCATCGAATATGTTGATCTCCCCCAGTGTTATCAATCGCTTCACCTCGGCGCGCTCTTGCCGAGAAATTTTCGCCTTTTCCAGGGCGGCCTGCCGCTGGGCTACTGAAAGTTGCGGCGGAGGCGTGGGTGTCAAGAGAGGGATTCCAAAATTTGTTGAGATCTCTCACGCATCGCTTGTGGAGATCGCGCATAGTACGAAGTTATGGGCCTACCTATTACGAGAAAATCAGCACCAGCAACAATGGCCTCGCGCGGGGTCATTGTTCGGCTCTGATCTCCAAGTTCGGAGTCGGCGGGTCGAACGCCGGGAGTAATAATTTTTACTCCACTTCCAACTGCACTGCGAATTGCTGCCACTTCCATTGGAGAGCAGACGATTGAGCGAGCCCCTGACGCGACCGCATTATCTGCGAGAGAAACCGCGAAATCTAATGGGGTTAGAGCTATTCCCATAGTCGACAATTCTGCTTGATTGAGCGACGTTAACACGGTTACGGCCGTAATCGATATGGTAGGTCCAGCCTCGGCCGCCGCTTTAATCATTGCCGCCCCGCCTGCAGCATGCAGTGTGAGAAAACGCGGTTGTAAATCGCGAACGGATCGCACCGCACCGGCCACGGTATTGGGGATGTCATGTAGTTTGAGATCTAAAAAGAGTTCAAAGTTGCTGGTATTTCGTAATTCACGCAGGCCCGCAGCGCCATGTTTGAGAAAGAATTCCAGCCCAACCTTATATACGTCGACGCTACCAGCGGTAGCTTCGATCCACTGAATTGCAGTTTCAAGTTCATCGGTGTCTAGCGCCAATATGATGGGCGAATTAAGGGTTGACATTATGCCTCCACTCTGTGGGCGTAACTAACTGCATCTGAGAATGAATTAAATCCACGCGCTTCGCAGAGTTCCTCTAGTTCGTTCTTGATTGTCATAGCCGCCATCGGATTGCCGAAGGTAGCCGTTCCAATTGAAACCGCATCTGCGCCCGCAAGGACAAGCTCGAAGGCGTCGCGACCATTGGTGACTCCACCCATTCCGACAATGGGAATCTTAGGAAAAGCGGCCCGCACCTGATAGATCGCGCGTACTGCGATGGGGCGAATCGCTGGGCCTGAAAGTCCCCCGGTCTTCTGCGATAACTTAGGCAGCATGGAAGTGGTGTCGATGACCATGCCCAACAGGGTATTTATAAGTGCAAGGCCATCTGCGCCCGCTACGATGACGCTATCTGCGATAGCGGTTATATCCGTCACATCGGGTGAGAGTTTCGCAATGATCGGCAACTCTCCGCCAATATTTCGCCGTACCGCAGCGATAGCGGCAGCTGCAGTATCTGGATGGCAGGCGAAAACTTGCCCTCTATTTTCCACATTTGGACAGGAGATGTTGACCTCCAGCGCGCTTATGCCTACAACGTTACGTAATTTACGGGCAAGTACCGCATAGTCCTCGACGCTCTCCCCCGCGATACTTACGATAATCCGTGCGCCTTGCTCGCGTAACCAAGGGATATCGTTCTCAAGGAATAGGTCAATTCCTGGACCCTGCAATCCAATCGAGTTCAACATTCCACTAGGCGTCTCGGCCATGCGCGGTGTCGCACGCCCGCTACGTGGTTTTACCATGATCGACTTGGTGACTACCGCGCCTAGCGAGGTGAGTGGAAAGAAATGTGATAGTTCTTTGCCTGAACCGGCACATCCAGAGGCCGTGAAAATAGGATTAGCGAAGAACGCACCGCCGATCGAGGTGCTGAAGTTAATACTCATTTTCCCCACACCCCATCTGGAATCTCACGGGATGTGTTCCAGAGTACTTTGTTGCCATCCATGACTGGACCCTCGACGCAACTTCGAGTCATACGAATGACTCCGTCTTCGCCTTCGACGGGAAGAACGCAGGTCATGCACACTCCAATACCGCAGGCCATAGACTCCTCGACAGAACACTGATGAAGCACATCGGTTCTTTGCGAAATCAACGTGATGGCTTCTAACATCGCCATCGGCCCGCACGAGTAGATCACATCTACGTCATGTTCAGCAATAAGTTTCGGTAGCACATCGCTCACGCGCCCCGCTATCCCTGCGCTGCCGTCGTCGGTGGTAATTGTCAGAGAATTGACGGAACGCTTTCCCTCGAGTGGTGCATAAATCTTGCCCGCAGTGCTGGCCCCAAGGACCATATCGACCCGGCATCCGCGCGACTTCAAAGTTTCAGCGAGTGAAAAAAGTGGTGCAGAACCATATCCTCCGCCGACCAAAAGGGCGTTGATAGGCTCTTTGGGAATGCCGAAAGATGTACCAAGAGGGGCGATAAGATCAACACGATCGCCGGGTTCTTGCGCGACCAACCACTTACTTCCACTGCCTTGTGGAGCTATCACTAATTCCAGCAAACCCATTCCATCGGATCGGAGAGATGCACGATATATTGCGAAGGCACGGCGCAATATCAGCGAGGAGCTGGCTCCACCAACTGATATTGCAACGAAATTTCCAGGACGGCAGCTGGCCGCCATATCACCGACCGCAAAGACCATGTGGTGATACGCGCCGACTTTCTTATTTGAGACAACCTCTGCAGAGAGTTGAACGGCTTTTGAGTTGATCATCTGCCCACCAAATTTTGCCAGCGCTGCAGCGAGAGTACCGATGGTTCGCTCTTGCTTAACTGGGTGATACCAGCAACCGCGGCCTTAAATCCGGCGATGGTGGTAATAATTGGAATACCACGCTGCACAGAGGCGGTTCTAATCAGCCATCCGTCGTGTCTGGTTCCCCGTCCGAGAGGAGTGTTGATGACCAGATCGACTTGACCGGTATTGATGATATCTACGGCCGACAAACCATCCCCAGGCTCAGAGTTTTTGCGGACAACCGTTGATGGAACGCCGTTCTTTTCCAGAAGAAGATGAGTACCAATGGTGGTGAAGAGTTTGAATCCCAAATCTGTGAGTTCGCGGGCTGGTTGCAGGCTCGCCAACTTATCTCTCTCGGAGAGCGAAATGAATACATTTCCACTCATAGGTAGAGCTCCAAATGAAGCGGTCTGACTCTTCGCGTAGGCCTCACCGAATGTCTCGGCAATTCCCATAACTTCACCGGTAGATCGCATCTCTGGACCAAGTACGGAGTCAACCCCCGTGCCATCCACGCGTCGGAAGCGGTTCCAAGGAAGGACCGCCTCTTTGACACAGACGCCAAAGGGAAGGCCATCACCAGCAGATGGCAAGAGTCCAGAGGAGCGCAAATCAGAGATCGTGCGGCCGATTGAAATCAACGCTGCAGCTTTGGCGAGCGGAATCCCCGTAGCCTTCGATACAAATGGCACGGTACGGGAGGCCCGCGGATTAGCCTCTAACACATAAAGGACTTCATCTGCGCGCGAGATCGCAAATTGAATATTTATGAGACCGCGAACATCTACTCCGCGCGCAATTTTCGCGGTGGCGATGCGAATTTCCTCTAGTTGCCCTTCGGAGAGGGAGATGCTGGGAAGAACGCATGCAGAATCTCCAGAGTGGATGCCCGCCTCTTCAATATGCTCCATGATCCCTGCCATGTACAACTCGCTGCCATCAAAGAGGGCATCAACATCGATCTCAATGGCATCGTCTAAGAAGCGATCTATGAGGACTGGTTGGTTCGGGGTGATCTCAGTCGCCTTCTCGATAAAACCCTTGAGAGACTCATCGTCGTACACAATCTCCATCCCTCGCCCACCAAGAACGAAGGAGGGGCGGACGAGAACTGGATAAGAGATATCTGCCGCAACTTTAAGCGCTTCTTCATAAGACCGTGCCAAACCAAATTTCGGTGCGTTCAGGGCACTCTCTTGCAGAATCCTGCCAAACTCTCCACGATCCTCGGCCATATCGATGGCGTGGGGGCTTGTCCCAAGAATCGTAACGCCAGCCTCTAGTAGACCTCGTGCCAAACCAAGTGGTGTCTGACCACCAAGTTGCGCAATCACGCCGAGTACTGGACCGGCCTGAGCTTCGGCTGCTATCACCTCCAGAACATCCTCTAAGGTCAAGGGTTCGAAGTAGAGACGATCAGAGGTGTCATAGTCCGTGGAAACCGTCTCAGGATTGCAATTGATCATGATCGTTTCGAAACCTGCATCGCGTAAGGCGAAGGCGGCATGCACGCATGAGTAATCGAATTCCAATCCTTGGCCGATGCGGTTTGGTCCGCTCCCTAAGATTATTACCGCAGGCTTGACCCGCGGCAGAACTTCAGATTCCAGGTCATACGACGAGTAGTAGTACGGAGTACTTGATGCAAATTCCGCCGCGCAGGTATCCACCATTTTGAAGACGGGGTGGACGTTGGCTATTCCGCGATCACTTCTTATTTGGGCTTCCAGTACGCCGCGCAGAGCAGCGATTTGTGCATCTCCAAAACCATTTACCTTCGCTTTGCGGAGCAGATCGATACTTAGGGTTGGAGCAGTGGAAATATCATTAGCCAGTTCATTAATCCCCTGTATTTGCGCAAGAAACCAGGGATCGATCTTCGATATTGAGTGAACCTCTTCGATAGTCGCACCCAACCACAGTGCTCTTTGCACTTGTTGGAGCCGCCACTCGGTAGGAATTCCAACCTTAGAGAGCAACGAATCGAGAGACTCTCCGCTCTTCTCCCAAGAAAAAGTACTGCCCTTCTTTTCGAGTGAACGCAAGGCCTTCTGTAGCGCCTCGGCAAAGGAACGACCCATCGCCATGGCTTCTCCCACTGACTTCATGGTTGTTGTCAGACGAGGATCGGCCTCGGCAAATTTCTCAAAAGCGAAGCGCGGCACTTTGACCACGATGTAATCCAGAGTCGGCTCGAAGGAGGCTGGAGTGCTCTTGGTAATGTCATTTTGAATCTCATCGAGCGTGTAACCAACTGCTAACTTAGTAGCGATCTTCGCAATGGGAAATCCTGTCGCTTTTGACGCCAACGCTGAGGAACGTGAAACTCGTGGATTCATCTCAATGACAATGATTCGACCATCAACGGGATTCACCGCAAATTGAATATTGCAACCACCAGTTTCGACGCCCACTTCGCGAATGATGTCGATCGATAAATCGCGTAGCCGTTGGTATTCCACATCGGTGAGAGTCAAAGCTGGGGCTACGGTGATTGAGTCACCCGTGTGAACGCCCATCGGATCAACGTTCTCGATGCTGCAGACGATCACTACATTATCGAGATGATCACGCATCACTTCCAATTCAAATTCTTTCCAGCCCAAGATTGATTCTTCGAGGAGGACCTCGTTTGTTGGGCTGTGGCGCAGTCCTGCTCCTGCAATCAACTCAAGTTCGCTCTGATTAAAAGCGATTCCAGAACCCAACCCGCCCATAGTGAACGAAGGTCGGACTACGACTGGATAGCGCAACTCGGTTGCAGCGCTCAAGCAGTCTGACATGGAATGACAGATACGTGAGCGAGCTGACTCTCCCCCGACCTTTGCGACGATTGTTTTGAAGATTTCGCGATCTTCTCCGCGCTTGATGGCCTCAACATTTGCACCAATCAACTTAACTCCAAATTTATCAAAGGAACCTCGTGCGTGAAGTGCCATGGCCGCGTTGAGCGCGGTCTGTCCACCAAGGGTTGCCAGAACTGCCGAAGGCTTTTCGAGTTCCATGATCTTTTCGATGAACTCTGGGGTGATCGGTTCAATATACGTAGCGTCCGCGAACTCGGGGTCGGTCATAATCGTCGCCGGGTTGGAGTTAATTAAAATAACGCGGATGCCCTCTTCGCGAAGGACACGACAGGCTTGCACTCCTGAATAATCGAATTCACAAGCCTGTCCAATAACTATGGGACCCGATCCAATGACGAGGACGCTTTCTATGCTGGTATCTCTAGGCATTTTTAACCTTTGCCTTACTCATCAGCTCTACGAAGTGGTCGAAGAGGTATGCGGCATCATGAGGGCCGGCTGCGGATTCGGGGTGGTACTGAACGCTGAATGCTGGACGCTCGATTAATTCAAGTCCCTCGACGACGCCATCATTGAGACAGATGTGGCTCACATGACCCGCGCCGAAGGCGGTATGGAAATTTCCCTCTAATGGAGCTGCTACGGCAAAGCCATGATTATGTGCTGTGATCTCGATTCTTCCACTCTGCAAATTCTTTACGGGTTGGTTGATTCCGCGGTGGCCGAAAGGCAACTTATAAGTGTCAAAACCCAAAGCGCGACCCAAAATTTGGTGGCCGAAGCAGATTCCAAAGGTTGGTATTTCATCAGTCAAAAATTCCCGTACGAGATCGACAACTTGGGTCATGGTCGCCGGATCTCCCGGACCGTTTGAGATGAAGAGCCCATCAGGGTGCGACGCCTTAATCTCTTCGGCCGTTGTGCTAAGGGGATAGACCGTTACTTCAATACCTCTTTCTGACATTGATCTAGGGGTTGCATTTTTTATACCTAAATCAATCGCCGCGACGCGAAAGCGCACCTCGGTTCCAGCGGGAGGGCTAACCACGTATTTCTCTTTCGTCGTCACGTCGTTAGCTAGGAAGGCGCCCGCCATAGCGTCAGTGGCGCGTACCTTGATGATCATTTCAGAACGCGTCAAAGTCGTCTCGGAGAAGATTCCCATCCGCATCGCACCTCGGTCGCGCAGGTGACGAGTAATTGCGCGCGTATCCACTCCTTGAATTCCTACAACTCCTGCTTCAGAGAGTGAGCTCTCTAGCGAGTATTGAGACCGCCAATTGCTTACGCGTGGAGAGGGATTGCGAACCACAAAGCCAGCGACCCAGATCTTCTCAGACTCCTTGTCGATGTCATTCATTCCGGTATTACCTATGTGCGGAGCGGTCATTATGACAATCTGTTTGTGATACGAAGGATCAGTCAAGGTCTCTTGATACCCAGTCATTCCTGTCGAGAAGACCGCTTCTCCGAAGGCTTCTCCGCTACAAGCCCAACTCTCGCCCTCAAAGATGGTCCCATCATCAAGTACTAAAAATGCTTTACTCATATTTTAATCCCGTCAGTTGACCATCCTTGAGAACGTGCACTCCGCGGAAGAAGGTGTGAACAACGCTGGCCGGAAGAGTGAAGTCATGGAAAGGGGTATTGGAACTTCTGGAGAGGAGATTGTTGCGATCTACCTTCCAATTAGCAGACGGGTCCACTACGACGAAATTAGCGAAATTACCTACAGTTATCGCACCATGATCTTCATAACCACCAATCGCGGCGGGCGTTGTCGACATGCGTTGCGCGAGCGTTGTCCAATCCATTAAGCCAGTCTCAATCATTGCCTTGGCGACGATTGATAGAGCGGTCTCCAGCCCGATCATTCCAAAGGCCGCAGCGCTCCACTCGCAATCTTTATCTTCTGCCGGATGGGGAGCGTGATCGGTGGCAACGATATCGATAGTGCCATCCGCTAAACCTTCGCGCAGCGCTTGCACATCGACCGCGGTGCGTAGAGGTGGATTCACCTTATAAACCGGATCGTAGCTCTCCGCTAAATCGTCGGTGAGCATCAGATGATGCGGAGTTACT
>CAIZKO010000075.1 GCA_903933585.1 uncultured Actinomycetes bacterium | reverse complement strand
TTTCATTCGAAGAGCTAGCTCCTTATTTAGCCAAGGCTACAAAAGCCCTCTCCGAGAAGATCACCGTTCCTGGATTTCGTAAGGGCAAGGTTCCGGCTGCTCTCGTTGAACAACGTGTTGGCCGAGCTGCCATCCTTGATGAAGCAATCAATCTCTCTATGGGAGATTTCTATTCGACCGCTAAGAAAGAACACGCGATCGCTGCCATTGGTCGACCACAAGTCGATATCACTGAGTTGGTTGATAAAGAGAAATTCACATTTACGGTTGAGGTAGATGTTCGCCCAGAGATCTCACTTCCAAATTTCTCTGAGATGACAATCACCGTTGATGATGTTGTTGTCGGAGATAAAGAGATTGATGAGCAAGTTGATGCGCTCCGCGCTCGCTTTGGAACTTTGACCACCGTAGAGAAATCGGTTGAACTTGGCGATTTCGTCACAATCGATTTGGTTGCTTCGGTTGGTGGCAAGCCTCTCGATGGCGGAACGGCGAATGACATTTCGTACGAAGTCGGCTCAAACACAATGGTTGATGGTCTTGATGATGCTCTCACTGGCCTATCGGTTGGCGAAAGCAAGCGCTTCTCCACAACACTTGTTGGGATGCCTGAAGGCGAGCAGGGCGAGGTCGATGTTGCTGTTAAGGCAGTCAAGACTCGCGAACTTCCTCCACTCGATGATTCCTTTGCCAAGCTCTCTTCAGAATTCGACACACTGGCCGAACTTAAGAGCGATGTTCAGGTTCGTATCGAGCGCGTAAAGGCTCTCGAGCAGGGTGCCGCTGCCCGCGATCAACTCGTAGAGACCCTTGTTGAATCTCTGACCATTCCGCTCCCACAGAATTTGATCGAGGATGAGGTCAATCATCATCTCGAAGGAGAGGGCCGTCTAGAAGACACCGCTCACCGCGAAGAGGTAACTGCCCAGACTACGAAGCAGCTCACATATGAAATTATCTTGGACACCATCGTTTCTGCAGAAGATGTCTCGGTCAACGAGAACGAGCTCACCGAGTACCTGGTGCGCCAGGCACAGCGTTATGGAATGAGTCCAGATCAGTTCATCCAAGAGGTGACCATGAACGGCCAGGTTTCGACGATGGTTTCAGAAGTGGCACGCGCCAAGGCGCTCGCTTCAGTCCTGGGCCGAGTCAAGGTTGTAACCAAGTCGGGTAAGAGCGTTGATCTAGAAGCTCTCCGCCCAAAGCCAATGGTTCCATCCGAGGATTCTGAATAACACTTCTCTCAGAGCGAACAGCCCAAGCGCGAAAGTTGGCGAAATTGGGAAGCGTTAGAGGTGAAAGATTGTTACTGTCATTACAGGAGTTAATGCTGGGCTTTCAGCGTTGATGTCAGGAGGAAAAGTGGATCCAATCACCGCGCGTTCAGCGGCTCAATATGTAGGTGGGTTAGACGATCAGGTCTACCAGCGCCTACTTCGTGAGCGCATTATTTTTATGGTCGGGCAAGTTGAGGACAACATGGCTAACGCCATCGCCGCTCAAATGTTGCTACTGGCCGCAGAAGATCCAGATAAGGACATCTTCTTGTATATCAACTCACCAGGCGGTTCGGTCTCTGCCGGTATGGCCATCTATGACACGATGCAATACATCAAGAACGATGTTGCAACCGTGACAATGGGTCTTGCTGCATCGATGGGCCAGTTCCTTTTGACTGCGGGTGCACCTGGCAAGCGTTACGCGCTTCCTAATGCTCGCGTCTTGATGCACCAACCACTGGGTGGCATCGGCGGAACAGCCACCGAAATTAAGATTCAAGCGGATCAGATGAAGTTCACCAAGCGCAAGATGGCCGAACTCATTGCATTCCATTCAGGTCAGACAATCGAGAAGATCACTGCAGATTCAGATCGCGATCGCTGGTTCGATGCCGAAGAGGCTAAGAGCTATGGACTCGTCGACCATGTCGTTCGTTCTGTGGGTCAAGTTTCTGGAAGCGATGGAACAGCATGAAGAACGAGATGAACAACGCGCAAGAGATTACAAGCCGCTATGTGCTTCCAACTATTGAAGAGAAGACTTCGTATGGTTATAAGCGTCTAGATCCATACACAAAGCTCTTTGAAGAGCGAATCATCTTCGTTGGTCAAGCAATTGATGACACCGTGGCAAATGACGTCATGGCTCAGCTTTTGACCCTCGAGTCGATGGATCCAGATCGTGACATCATGATGTACATCAACTCACCCGGTGGATCATTCACCGCGTTGACCGCTATTTATGACACCATGCAATTCGTTCGCCCCGATGTCATGACCATCTGCCTCGGACAAGCAGCTTCTGCTGCTGCCGTCCTCTTGGCTGGTGGCGCAAAGGGCAAGCGCATGGCTCTTGAAAATGCACGCATCTTGATTCATCAGCCTTATTCAGAGGGTGGCGGACAGGGTTCAGATATCGAAATCCAGGCAGCAGAGATCATGCGAATGCGCTCACTTCTGGAGAAGATGCTCGCTAAGGATTCTAAGAAGACCGTTGAAGAAGTCTCCAAAGATATTGAGCGTGACAAGATTCTGACCGCCGAAGAGGCAGTTGCCTACGGCATCATCGATCAGGTTCTTGCAAGCCGCAAGGCGATCAAGCCATAACTTGATTATTCTTTAAGCGAACAGGCTGGGTGGAAAAAACCACCCAGCCTTTTGCATTTCCATTTACCCTTAACCCATGACCACGCGAATTGGCGAAACCGGCGATCTCCTTAAATGTTCCTTCTGCGGAAAGACGCAGAAGCAAGTTAAGAAGCTGATCGCGGGGCCTGGCGTATACATCTGCGACGAATGCATCGACCTCTGTAACGAGATCATTGTCGAAGAGCTCAACGAAACTTCTCAACTCGGTTTAACCGAAGTTCCAAAGCCACAAGAGATTTACTCATTCTTGGACCAGTATGTGGTGGGTCAAGATCGCGCTAAAAAGTCACTGTCGGTTGCTGTCTACAACCATTACAAGCGCGTTCAATCTGATCTCGGAAATCGCGAAGATTCAGTCGAACTCGCGAAGTCCAATATCCTCATTCTTGGACCAACTGGTTGCGGCAAAACTCTGCTCGCGCAAACACTGGCGCGCATGCTCAACGTTCCCTTTGCAATCGCCGATGCCACTGCGCTCACCGAAGCCGGCTATGTTGGTGAAGATGTCGAAAATATCTTGCTCAAACTTATTCAGGCCGCGGACTTTGATGTGAAGAAAGCCGAAACCGGAATCATCTATATCGACGAGATCGACAAGGTTGCTCGCAAGTCCGAGAATCCTTCCATTACTCGCGATGTATCCGGCGAAGGTGTTCAGCAAGCTCTTCTCAAGATTCTCGAAGGCACTACGGCTTCAGTTCCACCACAGGGTGGTCGCAAACATCCACATCAGGAATTTCTCCAGATCGATACCACCAATATTCTCTTCATTGTTGGTGGAGCATTTGCTGGATTAGAAAAGATTATCGAAGGCCGCAAGGGCAAAGCTGGTGTCGGCTTCAATGCGACGCTGCAGACTCAGGCCGATATCGATCAGGTCGATATCTTCGGTGAAGTTATGCCAGAAGATCTACTTAAGTTTGGAATGATTCCAGAATTCATTGGGCGCCTTCCTATTCTTACCAGCGTCGAGAAACTAGATCGCCCAGCGCTCATGCAGATTTTGACCGAGCCAAAGAATGCCTTGATCAAGCAGTACCAACGCCTCTTTGATATCGATGGGGTCGAACTGGAATTCACGCCAGAAGCCCTTGAGGTTGTTGCAGATCTTGCAATTAAGCGCGGCACCGGAGCTCGCGGATTGCGCGCCATCATGGAGGAGACCCTCCTTGGTGTCATGTACGAAGTGCCATCCCGTAAAGAGGTCGAACGAGTCGTTATTACCCCCGAAGTTGTGCTGAAGGAATCACTCCCTACGTATATCAACCGCGGAGCTGGGCCAAAGCGTGCGGCCAAGGGCGAAAAGCGCGATGAAGAGAAGAGCGCTTAACTTAATCTAGACTTCCTCCTTATGAACGAGCGTCCGGAACTTGCTGCGAGTTTTACTCCTGCCGAGATAGAGCCTGGCCTCTACAAGAAGTGGCTGGATGCGCAATATTTCAAGGCTGATGCCAACTCCGAAAAGCCACCTTTCACGATCGTTATCCCACCTCCCAATGTGACCGGTTCGCTCCATATCGGCCATGCGCTCGATCTCACCTTGCAAGACATCCTGATTCGCATGAAGCGCATGAAGGGTTTTGAAGCGCTCTGGCTTCCCGGAATGGATCATGCCGGTATCGCTACGCAGAACCTTGTGGAAAAGCAGTTGGCTGCCCAAGGGATTTCTCGTCACGATCTTGGCCGCGAGAAGTTTGTCGAAAAGGTCTGGGATTGGAAGAACGAATCTGGCGGATTAATCCTCGATCAGATTCAACGTTTGGGCGCCAGCGTCGACTGGTCGCGCGAACGATTCACCATGGATCCAGGTTTATCTTTAGCAGTTCGCACCATTTTTAAGCGCCTGTATGACGATGGGCTTATTTATCGCGCCGAACGAATCATCAACTGGTGTCCACGTTGCATGACGGCGCTCTCTGACATTGAAGTTGAGCACTCCGATATCGAAGGCGAATTTGTTTCGGTTCGCTACGGCGACGATGATCTACAAATTACCGTTGCAACTACGCGACCAGAGACGATGCTGGGCGATGGTGCTGTTGCAGTCCACCCTGATGACCCGCGTTACGCACACATGGTTGGTAAAAAAGTTTTGTTGCCGTTGGCTAACCGTTGGATCCCGATCATCGCCGATGAACTTGTCGATCCAGAATTCGGAACTGGCGCTGTAAAGGTTACCGGAGCACACGACCCCAATGACTTTGAAATGGCAACCCGCCATGGCATCGAGATGCCAATCATCATGAACACGCATGCCGTAATGGAAGGATCCGGTACAGAGTTCGACGGTATGGATCGCTTTGTTGCTCGTGTTGCTGTCGTTGCAGAATTACGTAAGCAAGGTCGCATCGTTGCCGAGAAGCGTCCGTATCTTCATTCTGTTGGGCATTGCAGTCGTTGCGACACAATTGTCGAACCACTCTTATCAAAGCAGTGGTTTGTAAAAGTCGGACCGCTTGCAAAAGCTGCGGGCGATGCGGTGCGCGATGGTCGCGTCAAGATCGAACCCGAAGAACTCTCTCCGCGTTACTTTGACTGGGTTGATGGCATGCACGACTGGTGTATCTCTCGCCAACTCTGGTGGGGCCATCGCATTCCGGTGTACTACGGCCCGAATGATGAAGTTGTTGTCTGCGGACCCGGTGAAGAGCCGCCTGTTGGATATACGCAGGATCCCGATGTCTTAGATACCTGGTTCTCCTCAGGACTTTGGCCTTTCTCTACCCTGGGGTGGCCCGAAGAGACGGCAGATCTTAAGAAGTTTTACCCAACATCGGTACTTGTTACTGGTTATGACATCTTGTTCTTCTGGGTCGCCCGCATGATGATGCTGGGCTTATATGCGATGGATGGCGTTCAACCATTTGAGACTATTGCTTTGCATGGACTTGTTCGCGACAAATTTGGCAAGAAGATGTCCAAGAGCCGCGGCAACGGCATCGATCCGATCGAATTCATGGACAAGTACGGGTCAGATGCAGTGCGCTTTACCTTAGCGCGCATGGCCAACCCTGGTACCGACCAGGCACTCGCCGAGGAGTGGATCGCGGGTTCGCGTAACTTTGCTACCAAGCTGTGGAATGCAACTCGCTTTGCGACGATGAATGGTGCTCATACTGAGGGCGAGCTTCCAGAATTTGAATCACTAAATCTTATCGACCAATGGATTCTCACTCGCTTAAATGAAACTATTGTGGAAGTCGATTCGTTACTTGAAGATTTTGAATTTGCAAAAGCTCTGGAATTGCTTTACCACTTTGCCTGGGACGATCTCTGCGATTGGTATCTCGAACTCACAAAGGCAACTTTCGCCGGTGCTGATTCTGCTAAGACTGCCCGAGTCTTAGGGCATGTACTTGATCAACTAATGCGTCTGCTGCATCCAGTTATGCCATTTATAACTGAAGAGATCTGGTGCAGTCTTACAGGTAATCCATCGCTAGTCATTGCCGATTGGCCGAAGGCTCAACCAACTCTTTACAGTGAAACGTCGCTCAAGGTAGTGGCAGAGATTCAAGAAATCATTACCGAAATTCGCCGTTTCCGAAATGATCAAGGCATCAAGACTTCCGCGAAGATTGTTGCAAAGTTCACTGGTCTTGGAGAACTTTCAGATTACGAAGATGCGATTCGATTTATCGTTCGCGCCGATCGCGGTGACGGTCCATTCAGTGCCAAGATCGAACTGGGTTCCGTTGTTGTTGATTTCGATTTAACTGGTGCGATTGATGTTAAGGCGGAACGCGCACGCTTAACCAAGGATCTTGCGACAGCGCAAAAAGACTTGGCAACCGCGAAGGTGAAGTTAGAGAACGAAGGGTTTATGGCGAAGGCGCCTCTCGAAGTCGTCACCGAGATTCGGGAACGACTGGACGTAACATCGATAGATATCGTGCGTATTGAAGCAGCGCTTGCTGCGCTACCAACTGAATAGAGTCACATGACCGCGCCAGATGATCTGCAAGCTCTCGATGCGATTTACAACGCACTTTTAAAGCGTTGGCCCGAGACGCGCATTCAACCCTCTCTGGATCGAATCGCGGCTCTCTGTGACGCCTTGGGCAGCCCGCAGCTTTCGTACCCCACTATTCATATCGCTGGAACGAACGGAAAAACGACTACCTCGCGGATGATTGATGCCTTGCTTCGAGAACTCGGGTATCGCACCGGCCGTTTTACTAGCCCGCACCTAGAGAGCTTCCTTGAGCGTATTTCTATCAACGGCCTACCCATTCCGCCCGAGGGAATGATCGCCACTTACAACGACGTGGCTTTGTACTTTGATTTGATTGATAGTCGCCAGCCGCACCCCGTTTCTTTCTTCGAAGCGATGACGGCTCTGGCATTTGTAGCCTTCGCAGAGTTTCCTGTTGATGTGGCGGTGATTGAAACTGGCATGGGTGGAGAGTGGGATGCCACCAATGTCGTGCAGAGCCAAGTATCGGTAATCACTCCGATTGGACTCGATCATCAGGAGTACTTGGGAAACACCCTTGAGGAGATCGCACTTACCAAATCTGGCATCATTAAACCCGAGTCGCATGTAGTTCTCGCGGCTCAACCGCCAGAGGTGGCGACAATACTTACTGCGCGAGTTATTGAACGAGCCGCGATTCCATACCGTGAAGGTTTGGAGTTTTCCGTAGCAAAGCGCGACCTCGCAGTCGGCGGTCAATTGGTTTCAGTTAATGGAGTCTTTGGTTTATACGAAGATATTTTCATTCCTCTATACGGGGCACATCAATCAACTAATGCTGCGGTTGCACTCGCGGCTGTCGAAGCATTCGCTGGTGTCAAACTTGATGAAGAGGTAGTTCGAAAAGCCTTTGCTAACGTTGATTCACCAGGAAGGCTAGAGGTTATTTATCGCGATCCAACTTTAATCGTCGACGCTGCGCACAATCCGCACGGCGCACATGCTCTGGCGCAAACCCTCGCTAACGAATTTGATTTCGAGTCGATCTTTGGAGTTGTCGCGATTCTTGGCGATAAGGATGCTCTTGGAGTGTTGAAGGAATTGGAGCCAGTGATAGATCGCCTGGTAGTTACCCAGAGCACCTCCGATCGTGCGCTTCCAGTGGATGCTCTATTCGATTTGGCGCTTACTGTTTTCGGTCCGGAACGAACTTTTAAAGAGCCCGACCTGCGCACAGCTATCACCTATGCGATGGAGCAGTGCACCCTTATCAATCAGGTGAGCGAAGGAATTTCTGCGGTCGTGGTTACGGGTTCTGTTGTGACTGCAGGGGAGACGCGCGCGATTGTTCGTTCTATCGCTGGGTACGAAGAGTGAGAGTTTTAGGTTCTGCAGTACTTGTAATGGAATTCTTGGTTATGGATTTCGCACTTTTGATTGCAATGAATAAACATGGAGCCTTAGCCCTCTCTCTGGGAGCGACCCTAGCTCTGGTAATTTTGTTGACGGCAGGCGTCATGAAAAAAATGACCGGTTGGTATTTAGGCACGGTGTGGCAACTCTGCCTTATTGCATACGGCGTAGTTGTCCCAGCGATGTATTTCTTGGGCCTCCTCTTTGCTGGGCTTTGGGTGAGTGCGTATGTGATTGGGCGTAAGGGCGAGGCGATCCGGGCCTCCCTGCTGGCCAACCCTCCTAGGGAGTAAATTTCAGCCAAAATCGCCTCGATTCTTTCCTCTGAGGAGTACCGAATACACTTCCCCCATGGAAAGAACCCTGATCTTGGTCAAGCCCGATGGCGTTAAGCGCAATCTGGTGGGCGATGTCGTATCTCGCATCGAGAAGAAGGGTTACACAATTGCAGCGCTTAAGATGATGAACGCTGATCGTTCACTCTTAGTTCGCCATTATGCAGAACACGAAGGCAAACCTTTCTTTGAACCGCTCGTGGAATTCATGTTGTCAGGTCCGATCGTCGCTATCGTTGCAGAAGGCAATCGCGTTATCGAAGGATTTCGCAAACTTGCTGGTGCAACCGATCCAACTACAGCCGAACCCGGAACGATCCGTGGCGATCTAGCGCGCGACCAAGGCACCAAAGTTGTACAGAATATTGTGCACGGCTCTGATTCTGTTGAGTCGGCAGATCGTGAAATCTCTATCTTCTTCCCTGAACTCTAAGAAAGGTCTCTTGTGAGCAAACAAAAGCCGAGCCGTATGTCCTTTATCGGTCGCGATATGGCGGTTGATCTAGGTACTGCTAATACGTTGGTCTATGTCCGCGGACGTGGAATTGTTCTCAACGAGCCCAGCGTAGTCGCCGTCAATCAAGACACCGGCGCGATACTCGCCGTTGGAATTGAAGCTAAGCGCATGATTGGTCGTACCCCAGGAAACATCGTGGCTATTCGTCCTCTTAAAGATGGCGTGATCGCCGACTTTGATACCACCGAGCGGATGCTCCGTTACTTCATTCAAAAGGTGCATCGTCGTCGCTACCTCGCCAAGCCCCGCATCGTGGTCTGTGTTCCATCTGGAATTACCGGCGTTGAACAACGCGCGGTTAAGGATGCTGGTTATGCCGCTGGCGCCCGCAAGGTTTACATCATCGAAGAGCCAATGGCTGCCGCGATTGGTGCAGGTTTGCCGATCCATGAGCCAACCGGCAATATGGTGGTAGATATTGGCGGGGGAACAACAGAAGTAGCCGTTATCTCCTTAGGTGGAATTGTTACCGCACTCTCGATTCGAATTGGTGGAGATGAACTCGACCAGGCGATTATCGATTATGTGAAGCGCGAATACTCGTTGCTACTTGGAGAGCGCACCGCTGAAGAGATCAAGATGGCAATTGGTTCTGCTTATAAGTTGCCAGGCGAACTCGATGCAGAAATTCGCGGACGCGACCTTGCTACCGGCCTGCCAAAGACGATCTTTGTATCAGCTGAAGAGATCCGCAAAGCTCTCGAGGAGCCGGTTAATCAGATCATTAACGCGGTGAAGAGCACGCTCGATAAGACTCCACCGGAGCTAGCAAGTGATCTCATGGATCGCGG
>CAIZKO010000074.1 GCA_903933585.1 uncultured Actinomycetes bacterium | reverse complement strand
TCACTTTCCATCTTTGACTGGATGGTAGAAATTGCACGGAAAGTTTCGCGTAGGTGACGTCGTGTCAATGAGTCCAGAGAATCTGGTGAGATCCACGTCGTGGGCCGTCGTCCGTCTCGCACGGCGGCAATCTCTTCATCGAAGACCAGTTGATGTATCCCGGTAAATGCGGCAATCAAAATTTCAGATTCTTCGCCAAGCAAGAGTCCCGCATCGTGGGCCCGCCTAATCCTTTCCAGGGTTCCACCTCTTACATCCCCTTGAACAATTGCCATCCAACGCGCCAAGGATGCTATGGGCACCAGCCCACCTTCTTTGAGGTTGAGACCGCCGCGATTTTCTCCCCCTTGGTCCACGATGAAATCCTTCACAAATCCGATCGGTGGCTTCTTAGCCACCGCAAAGCGCAGCGCATCTGAAAGGTATTCGTGGCTGCGGGTAGTTTCCCGAATATTCTCCATGATCGTTCTACCGAGAATTGGTTGAGTTAAAGGTTGGTTATCGGCGGCGATGGAAGAGAGCAGGAGAGCGCCTGCGCGGGCTGGGTCGGTCAACCAGGCGCTAGAGACTTCAATCCACGCTGATCTCGATCGACTAAAGAGCGGGTTGTCGGCATTAGCTCCGTTCGGGCAACGCTCCAAGCCACACTGTTCCATCAAAGTTAAAATGCGTTTAGCATTATTTGTTATCTGCTCTGTTACTTCGGCAGCGCCTTGATCCGCCCAGACAATAGCGGTATCAACATCGGAAGCAGGCAGCGCTTCGCCGCGCGCAATAGACCCCAAGATCAACCAGGAGTGGGGTATAGGTTCATCAACTGAACTAGCGAGCGTGAGGACTCGAGTCAGAATGGCGCTCACAATCGCTGACATCAGACCGGCGACATGGAGCGAGGGAATCCCATTGTCATGTAATTCCACTAGCGAAGGTTTGAGCAAGCGCGAAGCCGCCGCCAACTCATCGATGCTCTGCGCCGACTCAATCGCTGCCCTAATTAATAATGGGTTGCGCAGTTGGACCGATGAGAGATCCATTGCTCGTACCACGCCAAGCGGCTTTTCAAATTCGTCGACAACAACCAGGTGGTGAACTCCGCGCTCGACCATTTGCAAGAATGCTGCGGCCAATGTGATTCGAGAAGAGACGGTTATAAGTGGATAACTCATCATCGCGCCTATCGGCGAATCAATCGTAAATTCTCCACGCCCAACCTTGCTCCTAAAGTCTCGGTCGGTCACCAGACCAACTCCGCTGCGAGATTCAATAAGAGCGAAGGACTGCTCAGCTTCGGTCATCTTTGACGCGACATCACGAATCGAATCGCTATCTTTCGCCCATAAGATCGGGCGCATATAGCGAGTGACGCTGGATTGTGCATCGGACATCAAGGCACTTGCGGTAAGGCGATGGCGCGTTACCAGCGTTCCAAAATGACCAAAGTTGAGCGCGCTGGGGTCGGCCACAAGGGCACGAGGATCGGGTATTCGATAGCAGAGAGTGTCTTCTGCTGCGCGGACCGAGTATTGCGGCGGTAAGCCTGTCAAGACCGAGATATGACCAAAGGCATCGCCCGCGTGCAGTTCATCGATGACATTTCCCTTATCGAGCACTTCAACGCTGCCAGTTCGAACAATAAATAGATGGCCAAGGGGCTCGGACCCAGCAGAGACGATGATGGTTCCACTTACAAAATATTCAACGTCGATCTCTTCCGAAATTTTCTCAAGGTCTGCAGTACTCAATGCGCTGAAGGGAGATTGCTTAGATAAGAAGTCTATGAACTCTTGCATCATCACCTCCTGGAGAGCGCTTGGAGCACTGACTCATCCCAAGGGTAATACCGAATCACGTCACACAATATGGGCAGAGTATTCAACTGAAAAACCCTTTACTTAACTAAATAGTTAAGTGTATTTTATGGCTCCCGACGAGAGAAGGAATACTTCATGGCTCAATTACTACTATCAGAAACGATCGACGCCCCGGCCTCCGCAGTCTGGCCGTGGATTGCGGACATTACCAAGCACTCACAATGGTCCCCCAAGCCATATAGCGTCCAACTCACCTCCGGCACAAATGGTGCAGTTGGAAGCAAATACAGTTCAGTGGGCTTCGTTCCACCATCAGATAAGAACCACAAGAATGAGGTCGAAGTAACCGAGGTTGTTCCCAATTCAAAGTTCGTTTTTAGAGCGCATGATGAGAACGGCTATTTCATCAATACCTTTACGCTGCAGACTGTGGGTTCAGCTACCCAAGTCACCTTCCAGCACGACTTTCCGAAGATGAAGGGCATAGGTCGGGTCTTGCTTCCCCTGTTGCTACCGATCACCGGCGTGAAAGAGGGCAAAGTTAGACTGGCAATGCTGAAGGCTAAAGCAGAAGGAAAATAAGGCCAGCTTTAGGTTAAACAGCCTTCTTAAGCTTGTAGCCAAGAGGGCACTTAACAACTGCGGCCTTGATTACCTTGGTCGTTGTAACTCCAAAGAGAGTCTTGACGCAGGTAAATGATTTCTTAATGACGGTACCAACGGCCAAGTTAAATTGTGGCTGAGTTGGTGTGGCGGTAACGGTAACCATCGCGGTAACCGTTGCCGTTGCTGTAACAGTCACCGTTGGTGTTGGAATCGCGGCGGCGGCGGCTAATGCCTTGGAATAAAAGGCAGCGGCTGCATTTTGAACTGCAACGTAGTAATCCGAGATCGCCTGATTGGCTTGATTCACTAACGTTGAAAATTGTGAGTTAAGGATCATGGCGCCATTTTGAACTGTTCCCGCCATCGAGGCGTACTGCCCTTGCTCTGTAGTCACCTGACTCTTCAGAGAGGTCAGAGCCCCCTTAGCGGATGCCAGCGCGGATGCGACTGCACCTGTTGTTCCAGTAACCCCATTAAGTTGGGACTGCGCTGAACTGATCTGAGAAATGTAAGCGTTGAAATTGGGTATAGAAGCAAAGATCAATGATTGAAAATTCAAAGGGGCAAAGTAAGGCACGGGAATT
>CAIZKO010000073.1 GCA_903933585.1 uncultured Actinomycetes bacterium | reverse complement strand
GGCTTTGCGCACATTATCAAGGGTGACGAGTTCTCCGGTTTCAAGAATTACCTTGAGGTGAGCTTTATCTCCGCAGAGCTCTTTGATCCTGACGATCTCGTCAAAAACTTCGCCATATCGCCCGGAGAGAAAAGCGCCACGATCTATCACCATATCTATCTCAGCAGCGCCGGCATTTATGGCATCCATAGTGTCTTGCGCTTTAACTGCAAAGGAGGCGCGTCCAGATGGAAATGCGGTAGCGACCGCTGCAACTGGAATCGCCCTACCACCGATGCGATCGAGGGTTGATCTTGCAATATGAACCATATCGTTGTAAACGCAGACCGCACCTACTGAGGGAACTGAGAGATCAGTAGCATCAGGTCGCACCGCCTTGGCACAAATTGCGCGAACTTTCCCAGGGGTGTCTGCTCCTTCGAGCGTCGTTAAATCAACCATTGAAATGGCAGTATCAATGGCCCACGCTTTACTCGTCGTCTTGATGCTGCGGGTTGCCAACATTGCAGCGCGCGCATTTACCCCGACCTCGTCAACTCGGGGCAAGGTCTGGAGAAAGGCTTTGAGCGAACCTTCAGAGGCATCGATAATCATTCAAATAATCCGGTAAGCACGGGGGTCAATTGCGCAACTAATTGATCTGCGAGTTGATGGTCTGCAGTCGAATCGCTCTTGCACACCACTTCAATGTAACACTTCACCTTTGGTTCGGTGCCGCTAGGACGAATGATCACACGCACATCCTTTTCGAGATAGAAACGCAAACCATCAGTAGGAGGCAGTGCTCCGTTAGGAAGAAGCAGATCATCGAAGCGAAGGACTTTTAGGCCAGCGATTTCAGAGGGCTGTGATTGGCGAATTGAATTGAGAACTCGTCCAATACTTGGCAACTCTTTTACCCGAATAGAAATCTGCACCGTCTTGTGGAATCCATATTGATTATTAATCTTCTTGAGATATTCGGAGATACTAGAACCTTGTGATTTTAACTCCCCCGCGATTCGCGCCAACATGATGGCGGCCGAAACTCCATCTTTATCGTTCACGGTCTGCGGATCCACGGAGTAACCGATCGCTTCCTCGTATCCAAAGCCAAGATTCTCTAACTTCGCAAGCCACTTAAAACCAGTGAGGGTTTCATGAAACTCGATGCCATGGCGCTTCGCAATTTTGCTCAAGAGAGAGGATGAAACTATGGAGTTAGCGAAGCATCTCTCGCGGTAATTCTCGGGAGCAGATGTTGCCAGGTATTCACCAAAGAGCCCACCGAGTTCATCGCCAGTAAGCATGCGCCAGGTACCGCCATCGTTCATGGCAGCTGCGCAACGATCAGCATCTGGGTCATTTGCAATTACGACATCTCCTACACTGGCGCGCGCCACTTCAAGCGAGAGATCAATCGCCCCAGGCTCTTCCGGATTGGGGAATGCCACGGTTGGGAAATCGGGATCTGGAGCGGTCTGTGCTTTCACTAAAATGGGCGCTGCATAGCTAGCTTTTGCAAATACTCTTTCAACGGTCTCGGTACCGACCCCGTGCATTGCGGTATAGACCGCCTTCACATCATAAATATCTGGAGCAATACTGGCGGTGCGCGCTACATAGCGATTCAGGACATCATCATTGAGAATTGTCCATTCAGTGCCACGAGTCAGGGCGTGATTTTGCTGAGCGATATGCGCGGAAATTTGCTCATCTGCGGGCGAAACGATCTGGGAGGCGTTGTAGTTGATCCCATCGACGACTCCCCCGAGATAAACCTTGTAGCCATTGTCCTGCGGTGGGTTGTGGCTCGCGGTCACCATAATCCCGCAATCAACCTTTAGATCTCTGACGGCATAAGCTAAAACTGGAGTCGGCAGTGGCCTGGGTAATACAAATACTTGCATACCCGCGCCGTTAAAAACTGCAGCGCTCTCAAAGGTAAAGTCTTCAGAACCATGGCGCGCATCGCGGCCAATGACCACGGTGGTTAAGCCGCGTTCTTTCATGTAAGCAGCGATTCCTGCAGCAGCGCGTGAGACAACCGCGCGATTCATTCGCGACGGGCCAGGGCCTATCGGTCCGCGCAAACCTGCGGTTCCGAATTGTAGAAAACCTGCAAAGGCCGCCTTTAACTCAGCTACATTTTCGCTATCTAACCAACTCTGAAGAAGTGCAGCGGTCTTAGGATCTGGATCGAGACCGATCCACTCTTCTACTTCAGCGCGAAGGTCTGCGGAGATCATATTTTATGCAAGACCTTGCTCAAAAGTTCGCCCATCTTGCCGGCCGCGGCGGCGCCTGCTGCCATGACTTCTTCATGGCTCAACTTCTCTCCAGTAATTCCCGCTGCAGCATTGGAGACAAGCGAGATAGCAACAACTTCTGCACCCAGTGCATGTGCCGCAATCGCTTCTGGAACAGTAGACATCCCCACTAAATCCCCGCCAATAATGCGGATCATCTTGATCTCTGCAGGTGTTTCGTAAGAAGGTCCACGCCAATGCGCATAAACACCTTCGGCGAGAGTGGGGTCTTCGGCACGCAAGATGGCGCGGATCCGCTTGCTATATAAATCGGTCAGGTCGACAAAGTCAGCGCCGATCAGCGGACTTACTGCGGTCAAGGAGATGTGGTCTCTAATCAGGACGGGTTGCCCGACTGCGTAATCTGGATTGATTCCACCACAAGCGTTGGTGAGTACGACGGTCTTACAACCTGCTTTTACCGCGGTGCGAGCTCCGTGGACCACCGGTTCGATTCCCTTGCCTTCATACAAATGCGTGCGGCCTAAAAATACTAGCGCGCGAATTGTTCCCTTCTCTCCTTGCAGATCGTAGGAACGAATTCTTCCGCCGTGGCCAAAGACGGTGGGTGCCGGGAAGCCGGGGAGATCGGTCGCTTCGAATTCGTGTGTTGGGGTACCCAGCGCATCTGCAGCCGAGACCCAACCTGAACCCATCACCAGGGCAACATCGTGGCGGTCTTTTCCTGTGATTTTAGCTAATTTCGCCGCGGCCAGGGCAGCGGTGCCTAATGGATCGGAATATAAGTCGCTCATGGGAGAAATCTACTGCCTGTCTTACGGATAAAGTCCACGCAACTTATGTGCCTCGGCAACTCTGCCTACACCCAACATTAACGCAGCCTCGCGCCAGGTGGCGCCTTTTTTAGTTGCGGTCTCTTCAACCTCAGCAAAGGCCTTCATCATGATCGAGGAGAGGTTGGTCTTGACTTCATCAGCGCTCCAGAAGTAATTCTGCTTATCCTGCACCCACTCGAAGTAAGAAACGATCACACCACCAGAGTTGGCCAAAATATCTGGAACAACCAGGATCCCCTTATCGTGCAAGATGGAGTCACCACTTGGGGTCGTTGGCCCATTAGCTCCTTCAACGACAATCTTCGCCTTAACCTTTCCAGCGGTCGACTCTGTAATAGCATCCGAAAGCGCTGCAGGAATCAAAACATCGACATCGAGATGCAAGAGTTCTTCATTGGTGAGGCGATCTGTTCCTGGAAGATCCAAGTTCTTATGCACGAGAAAATGCTCCCAAAGCGCAGTCACATTCGGAAAACCAATAACGCCGCCGGTCACATCGCTGACAGCGACAACTTTCATCCCCATCTCTTCAACAGAGCGAGCTGCCCAGTAGCCAACCTTGCCAAAGCCCTGAATCGCAACACGAGCGCCTTCGATCGGCATCCCCTTGACGCGTAAGGCCTCACGAGTCGCAATACCGACGCCATCGCCAGTAGCTGAGGTGCGACCCAAAGATCCGCCAAGAACTATTGGTTTGCCGGTCACTACGCCGGGGACTGAGAAACCAGCATTTACCGAATAGGTATCCATCATCCAAGCCATATTACGTTCATCGGTTCCAACATCGGGGGCGGGAATGTCACGCTCGGGGCCGATGATCGGCAATATTTCTGAGGTGTAGCGACGTGTCAGTCGCTCATTTTCACGGAGTGAGAGTGTGGCTGGATCAACCGCGATTCCACCTTTTGCACCACCATACGGCAGATTAGTAAGAGCGCATTTCCAAGTCATCAACATTGCAAGCGCGATTGTCTCGTCGAGATCTACATCGGGGTGGTAGCGCACTCCACCTTTAGAAGGTCCACGGGTCGTTGAATATTGCACTCGAAATCCGTCATACATTTCGACTTCACCGTTGTCGCGCCGTAGCGGGACCGCTACTTGTAATACTCGCCGTGGTGTTGAAAGGGTCTGCCAATCATTCTCTGAGAGGCCTAATTGATCGATTGCGCCTCGTAATTGCGAGAGCGCGGTAGCTAGCGGTGACTCCATTGTCATGCCCGTTAGAGTATCTCTTATACGCAGCACTTTCTACTGTCTCGCTGCGGAAGCCTCATCTGCCCATGCGCTTTCTAGGGTTTGCGTGAAAGCTTCGAGCGGCTGAGCACCAGAAATTCCATACTTCATATCGAAAACAAAAAATGGAACACCGCTCGCGCCGAGTTGACCCGCTAAATTGCGATCGGCAATCACTTCATCTACATAAAGATTGGAGGTGAGCAGGTCATCTGCCTTATCGGCATCAATTCCAACACCGACCGCGGCCGAGACCAAGTCCGCGTGTGAGAATACCGACATTGATTTTTCAAAATAATTCGAGAAAAGAGCTTCGAGAAGTTCATCCTGCTTTCCCTCAGTAGCAGACCAGAGCAGAAGGCGATGAGCGTCAAATGTGTTGCCAGAGAAGGTTTCATCGAGGTTGTAGCAGAGGCCTTCGCCATCTGCCACTGCGCAGACATTGGCTTGCATCTGAGTTACTTGCTCGATGGATGCTTGATATTTTTCAGCCAGATAACTCTTGGTCAGTACCGTCTCCTTTATATCGGGCTGCAGTTGAAATGCCCGATGCCGGATGGTCACCTGATCGCGATGCGGGAAAGTTTCCAGAGCCTTTTCTAGCCGCCGTTTCCCGATAAAACACCATGGGCAGACAACATCAGCCCAGACATCGATGATCATGTAACCATCTTACGCTGTGAGCAGAGTAACAATTACGTTCAAATATGGGATTTTGAGGGCTGGCACCGCGCAATTAACCGATAATCTACTTCGCATCTACCTCGGCTCTCCTACGATTAATACATGCGAAGAATCTCCCTCGAGCAGTTAAAGACCGTATTGAAAGATCTTCCAGATAATCCGCGGGTGGTTGTCTCGGGTAATTTTGCAATGCCAAAAGCGCTCATGTCGGCCTTTGATGCCCAGGTTCCCGAGTATCGATTACATATGCTCAATGCCCAGGATGAAATCCCCCACCGCGAAGGCGTTTCTTACGAGTCGGCATTTATCGGGGCGGGTATGCGAAAGGTTGATAACCTCACCTACATTCCTTGCCGGCTCTCGCTACTTCCGGTTCTCATTAAGAGCCATCTCAAACCCGATGTAGTGCTTATTCACACCTCGCTCCCCCGCTTTGATACAGTCTCGTTAGGCACAGAAGTAAATATTTTACCCGCGGCTATTGAATCGGCCCGAGCTAACGGTGGCATCGTCATTGCACAAGCCAATAGGCATATGCCATACACCTACGGGGATGCACAGATCTACGAACATGAAATTGATTTCTTAGTGGAATCCGATGAGCCGCTCACCGAGCACAACTCGAAAGGACTCACTCCGATTGGCCGAGCTATCGGCGAACAAATTGCGCGGATGATCAAGGACAACTCCACGCTGCAACTTGGCATAGGTGCGGTTCCCGATGCCACACTTGAACTCCTCAAATCCAAAAATGGAATGCGTATCTGGACCGAGACCTTTAGCGATGGCGTTCTGAATATGGAAGAGGCGAGCGCACTGGATGAGGGAGTTCCCATCACCGCATCTTTTGTTTTTGGCACCAAGCGCTTGTACGAGTGGCTGCATCTCAATCGCCGCATCCGCATGTTTCGCACCGAGAAGACGAATGATCCCTCTCAAATAGGTAAGCAGGCTCGAATGACTTCGATCAATGGGGCCTTGCAAGTTGACCTTTATGATCAAGCAAATGCCTCTCGCGTGCGCGGC
>CAIZKO010000072.1 GCA_903933585.1 uncultured Actinomycetes bacterium | reverse complement strand
CTTATTTCCCCGGTAGATCTACCTACTTATAAGACCTCTGCCATGGATGGTTACGCGGTTGCAGGAAATGGGCCCTGGAAAATTGTTGGCGAGGTAAAAGCAGGAGCCCCCATGAAGCAAGAACTCATTGCAGGCACTGCTGTGGGAATCGCAACCGGCGCTGTAATTCCAGCAGGCACCTTCGCGGTTCTGCGTTGGGAGAATGCCCAAGTTGTAGACGACATGGTCTCGGGCAACGTTAAAGAAGATGCAGAGATCCGTCCCGCAGGTCTGGAATGTCGCAGCGGTGAAGTTATCGTTAAGGCGGGAACCGTTTTATCACCGGGATGGATTGGTCTGCTTGCCTCTGCAGGTTTTGATTCTCTTGAAGTAATTCGCAAACCTCGAGTTGAAATAATTCTCTTGGGAGATGAACTGCAATTAGAAGGTATTCCATCTGATGGATTGGTTCGCGATTCATTAGGGCCGCAATTGCCGGCCTGGTTGCAACGCATGGGAGTTGACGTTGTTGCGATTACTTATGTAACTGATGAAATTTCGCTCGTAGTTGAAGCAATTAAGAAGGCGTGCACTGGTGCTGATGTTGTGATCACGACGGGTGGTACCGCGGCTGGTCCGCGAGATCATGTACATGGTGCGGTATCTGCGTTAAATGGCACGCTGCTTATTGATGGCGTAAAAGCCAGACCTGGCTATCACATGTTGTTGGCCACTCTAGGGAGCGTTTCAATTCTCGGTCTTCCTGGCAACCCGCAGTCAGCGATTCTTTCGCTAATCACTCTCGGAGAGCCGCTCTTTGATGGCCTACTAGGGCGGCCTATGAAGGTACTGCAGAGCGTCACTACTCGACAAGAGATCACAACTGCGCCAGGGTTTACGAAGTTAGTGCTGGGTAATATTCACGGCTCGGAATTTGAAGAGAGTCAATATTTGGGCTCTGCCATGCTCCGTGGGCTGGCTCATTCAACTGGAATTGCGGTGGTCGCTCCAGGGATCAACAAAGCCGGAAGCACCGTGTTATGGTTACCGCTCCCGTAATTGAGGATTGAAGACTATGACACCCGAGAACTCTTTTACTCACATTAATGACAAAGGCCAGGCTCATATGGTCGATGTTGCTCATCGTGAAATTACGGTCCGTGCCGCTACGGCAACTGGTTGGGTGAAACTTTCTCACGAAGTCGTCGCACTTTTGCGCGAAGGTGGAGTACCTAAAGGAGATGTGCTGGCAACGGCACGAATAGCAGCCATCATGGGGGCTAAACGAACTCCTGACTTGATCCCACTCTGTCATCCCATTGCCCTTCATGGCGTTGAGGTCGATCTAGAAGTAAGAGATCAAGGCGTTTTCATTCGTATGGAAGTACGAACCGCTGATCGCACTGGGGTTGAGATGGAGGCGCTCACCGCGGTAGCTGTTGCTGGATTGACCATCATCGACATGGTCAAAGCCCTTGATCCTGGTGCCACCATCTGTGATGTTCAAGTGGAGAAGAAATCGGGTGGCCGAAACGGTGACTGGGTAAGAGATTGACTAGTTATACCGCGCAGGTCATTACTGTCAGCACCCGAGCCTCGCTTGGCGTCTATGAAGACCGCAGTGGGCAGATTTTGGCGAAAGGGTTATCTGAGCTCGGGTATTCCCTGGCCGATGTTGTAATCGTTTCAGACGAGCCTTCTCTCATCACCCGTGAGATTTCGCGCGCGCTCAGTGCTGGAGTGGATCTCATTGTTACGACTGGGGGAACTGGCGTCTCTCCAACCGACCTGACTCCAGAAGCAACCGCTCCATTGATAGAGAAACTGCTGCCTGGATTTGGAGAAGCACTGCGCGCTCATTCGCGCGCTCTCGTTCCGACCGCCGATATCACACGCGGATTAGCAGGAGTCCATGGAAAGTCACTGATCATTAATCTTCCAGGATCGACCGGGGGAGTTCGTGACGGCTTGGTCATCATTGAGCGCCTGGCAGCACATGTCCTAGACCAAACTCATGGAGTTGATCATTAAATGATCACAACTCTCATTACCTCCGATCCGATAGATGTCGCCACCTTTGCGCAGATGGTTCAATCACCTGACTTTGGGGCAGTGGTCACATTCTCTGGAAATGTGCGGAACCATGACAATGGCAAGGTAGTGCGAACGCTTACCTATGAGATTCATCCATCTGCAGAGCAGGTACTGCGCGATATCGTTACCGAAGTAGCCAACGACCCAGAACTGGGAAGCGTTGCAGTTGCCCACCGCTACGGTGAAATTCCTATCGGCGAGAGCGCTTTTGTTGTCGCAGTATCAGCAGCCCACCGGACTCCCGCGCTTACTACTTGTTCTCTTTTAGTCGAAGAGGTGAAAGCCAGACTGCCTATTTGGAAGCATCAGCTCTTCATCGATGGAACTGACGAATGGGTGAACTCAGCATGAGCCAGCTCATAGATAACTATGGACGTAAACACCGTGATCTGCGGGTTTCCCTTACCGATCGTTGCTCGTTGCGCTGTTCGTATTGCATGCCCCACGATTTTTCCGATTGGCTAAAGTCCGAGCACCTTCTCAATACCGACGAACTGATGCTCATTATTGAGAATGCGGTCGCTGTCGGAATCGAAGAGGTTCGTCTTACTGGTGGCGAACCGTTATTGCGTGCTGATATCGTAGAAATTGTTTCCAGAATTTCATCGCTTCCCAATGCTCCCAAACTCTCATTGACCACCAATGGACTACGCCTGAAAGAATTAGCGAAGCCCCTGGCCGACGCTGGCTTAGAACGCATAAACGTCAGCCTCGACACTTTAGATAGGGCGCGTTTCAAAACTTTGACATATCGCGACCGCATTGATGATGTCTTTGCCGGATTAAGTGCAGCGCGCGAAGCCGGACTTGCCCCTATCAAGATCAATGCAGTCCTGCTTCAGGGCGTCAACGATGATGAAGCACCGGCGCTGCTGAAGTGGGCACTCGCAGAGGGGTTCTCACTGCGTTTCATCGAACAGATGCCGCTTGATGCCGGCGGAATTTGGAATAGAGAGACGATGGTTACTGCTGGTGCAGTTCTGGCGTCTCTCGAGGATAATTTTGACTTGGAAGCAGTACCAGATCGCGGATCCTCTCCAGCCGAAGAGTTCTATATCAATGGAACGCAAGAGAAGGTTGGAATTATCGCCAGCGTCACTCAACCTTTTTGTGGAGCCTGCGATCGATTACGCCTGACCTCCGATGGTCAGCTGCGTTCTTGTCTCTTCTCCTTAGAAGAGATGGACCTGCGTAGCGTTGTTAGAAATCCAGAACTTTCATCTGCTCAAATCTCGCAAGAGATCGCAACTCGATTCTATAAAACGGTGGCAGGAAAACTACCAGGACATGGAATCAACGACGTTACTTTTATTCAACCACGTCGGCCGATGTCAGCTATCGGTGGATGATTTAACCACCGGCAAATTTTGGAAGTACGTCAATCTGACTGCCCGCTGCGATCGGCGCTTCGGAGTCATGGCAGATCACAGAATTAACGAGGAACGAGCATTGCGGAAGAACTCGAGCCAATTCCGGGTTCGTCGTTAAAGTTGCCAGAATCTGATTTAAGGTTCCGGCAGGCAAAAGCATCTGGTCGGTTTCCGCTGCAGCGCGAGCAGCGGCAAAAAACCTCACTTCCACTGTGCTCATAAAAGAATCATCCCTTATTCGAGGATTAGAAGCGATCGAGTTCCATCACTTTTACCCAGGCAGCGACGAA
Organism: uncultured Actinomycetes bacterium; assembly: GCA_903933585.1. Lineage (GTDB taxonomy): Bacteria > Actinomycetota > Actinomycetes > Nanopelagicales > Nanopelagicaceae > PALSA-747. The sequence continues at coordinate 13,608 of CAIZKO010000072.1, read as the reverse complement.
GTCATTCACAAACTTGGATTTAGCATCGTTGCTCGCATAAACCTCAGAGAGCGCGCGCAGTATCGAGTTTGATCCAAAGATCAGATCTACACGAGTAGCGGTCCACTTGATCTCTCCGGTCTTGGTGTCGCGACCCTCAAAGGACTCTGCGGCATCAGATTTTGCGTTCCAACCAGTGCCAATATCTAGGACGTTGATGAAGAAGTCATTGGTTAATGAACCTGGGGTCTTGGTGAAAACCCCATCCTTCGATCCATTCGCATTTGCTCCCAGAACTCGTAAACCACCAACGAGCACGGTCATCTCTGGGGCGTTGAGTGTGAGAAGAGCCGCCTTATCAACGAGATGAAACTCGGCTGGATGATGATTACCCTCGGCGATGAAGTTACGGAATCCATCTGCGCGTGGCTCCAGGACAGCGAATGAGTGAACATCGGTCTGCTCTTGCGTTGCATCGGTACGACCAGGAGTGAATGGAACCTCAACCTTGATCCCGGCTGCCTTTGCTGCTGCTTCGATTCCAACGGATCCGCCCAAGACAATCAGATCGGCAAGCGATACCTTCTTATTAGAAGTGGCATTGAATTCCGATTGAATTGCCTCGAGTGCGCGCAGAACGATGGCGAGTTCTGCGGGATTGTTCGCCAGCCAATGACGCTGTGGTTCTAAACGAATACGGGCTCCATTTGCCCCACCACGCTTATCGGTGCCACGGAAGGTAGAAGCCGAAGCCCAGGCAGTAGATACAAGTTGGCTCACGGAAAGACCCGAGGCCAGGATTAATTCCTTGAGCGCAGATATCTTCTTTTCGCCAATCAGATCGTGATCAACGTCAGGAAGTGGATCTTGCCAAATCAATTTTTCAGAGGGAACGAGATCACCTAAGTACCGCGCAACAGGTCCCATATCGCGGTGAGTTAACTTGAACCAAGCGCGCGCAAAGGCATCTGCCAACTGATCTGGATGTGCCAAGAAGCGACGAGAGATGGCTTCATAGGCAGGATCAAAACGGAGCGCTAGATCACTCGTGAGCATTACAGGTGCATGGCGCTTAGATGGATCGTGGGCATCGGGGACGGCGTCAGATGCAGCACCATCTTGTGGAATCCATTGCGTGGCACCAGCGGGACTCTTGGTCTGAACCCACTCATGAGAGAAGAGAAGTTCAAAGTAGGAGTTGTCCCAGGTGATTGGGGTTGCAGTCCATGCGCCTTCTAGTCCACTGGAGATCGTATCGCCTGCATTTCCGGTTCCGAAAGAGTTCTTCCAGCCCAAGCCCATATTCTCAATCGGTGCGGCTTCAGGTTCGGGCCCAACATATTTACTTGGATCAGCAGCCCCATGGGTTTTACCGAAGGTATGACCGCCAGCAATCAGTGCAACGGTCTCTTCATCGCCCATAGCCATACGGGCAAAAGTTTCGCGAATGTCGCGCACAGAAAGTAGCGGATCAGGATTTCCATTTGGGCCTTCCGGGTTCACATATATCAAGCCCATTTGAACGGCGGCCAAAGGATTTTCTAGATCGCGCTCGCCGCTATAACGATTGTCAGCTAACCACTCTGCCTCTTTACCCCAATAAGTTTCATCGGGCTCCCACACATCGGCGCGACCACCACCGAAGCCAAAGGTCTTGAATCCCATAGATTCGAGTGCGACATTTCCGGCCAAGATCATCAGATCAGCCCAAGAGATTTGCTTGCCATATTTTTGTTTGATTGGCCATAAGAGTCTGCGCGCCTTGTCGAGGTTGACGTTATCGGGCCAACTATTAAGGGGAGCGAAGCGTTGCATTCCGGCGCCAGCGCCGCCGCGACCATCAGAGGTGCGATACGTGCCAGCACTGTGCCATGCCATGCGGATGAAGAAAGGACCGTAATGTCCGTAATCGGCTGGCCACCACTCTTGCGAATCAGTCATCAGTGCGCGTAAATCATCTTGTAGCGCGTTGAGATCCAATTTCTTGAAGGCCTCTGCGTAATCAAAGTCTTCACCCATGGGATCGGCTTGGGGAGAGTTGTACTGCAACACCTTGAGGTTGAGTTGGTTCGGCCACCAATCTTGATTAAAAGTGCCTTCACTCGCCAACTTGCTACCGGTGTAAGGACATTTGCTCTCGCTATTCATGGCTTCTCCTCTAGATATCGCTGGGATTACTGGGACACAGGTTTAATAGATCAGTTGACCAGCACCTCGTTTAGCCTAGCGAACCCAGGTAAACAGCGCATAACAGAGGAAAAGAGCGAAAAGCCCACCCACCTAACTTCTGTTAGGTGGGTGGGCTCGCAGGTTTCTAGCGGATTAAGGCTTTACAGGTGCTACTGGCTTAGGTGCGACTGTAGGTAGGACTGCTTTCGCTGGAAGCGTTGGAAGTGCTGCGATTGCGGTAGCGCGGGCTGCCGTGGCGGCTGCTACTGCAGCTACACGAGCGTTGAGCGCCACTTGGCGTGCTGCGGCTGTAACTGTTCCAGCTGTTGCAGCGGTGAAGGCGGCCTTTGCTGCGCTAACAGCAGTATTGAATGTGGCATCGATTGCCTTGAGCGCTGTGCGGTGTGAGGTGATAGCGGTGCGATAGGTAACGATCGCTGCCTTGTACGCGGCCTGATTGGCATTACGAGTGTCCTGCCAAGCCTTCAGATCGATGCGGTACTGCTTCAGGGCAGCCTGGTAAGCAGCCTTATCAGCAGCCGAAATCTTTGTGGTTGTTGCAACTGGGGTTGGTGTGGTGTCGGCGAAAGCTGCGGTTGGAGCTAGGAGCATCGCAGCGCCTATGGTTCCAGCGACAATGCGGTTACGTAAATTCTTCTTCATGATCTATCCCTTGTTAGAGGTTTTGTGTCCGGTGTGGACACTGGGAGCTTCTGTTCCCATGGCTAAATCATCAACTCCCTCTTTGTGAGATCCATGTGAAAACCTTGTCAGCCTCTTGCGGGTCGAATTGAGCAAGTTAGGCTTACTACATATGAAAAAGGCAGAGATTTTGGTGGTCGACGACGAATCCGGCGTACGCGATCTCGTCGGCGACGTCCTGGGGCTAGAGGGCTACCAAGTCACCGTTGCCGTGGATGGCCTCGATGCCCTAGCCCACATCCGAAAGCAGAAGTTTGACCTCTACGTTCTGGACATCAACATGCCCAAGATCGACGGATTGGTGCTGCTCGAGAAGGTGAGAAGTGCTGGCGATACGACCCCCGCGCTGCTCTTAAGCGCCCGCCGCGAAAAGGACGATATTCATCAGGGTTTTCGAATAGGCGCGGATGATTACGTAACAAAGCCATTTAGTATTGAAGAGCTGGCACTTCGAGTCGAAGCGATATTACGGCGTACGCAAACCACTGAAGCGAGCAACATCTTGCGTTGTGGACCTATCTCAATCGATGTAGATCAGCACATGGTGAAACTCGAGGATGAGATTGTTGAACTCTCACCCACGGAGTACAACCTCTTGCATTACCTCACTGAGCGGAAGAACAAGGTAGTTCGGAAGGATGCAGTGCTCAACGCGGTCTGGGGGATTGATTTTGAAAATAACTCTACTGTCGTGGAAACCTACATCTCTTATCTCCGTAAGAAGTTGCACCGCAATGGATTTGAAGGCATTAAGACTGTACGCGGAGTTGGTTTCCAGATTGTGGAGAGATCGTGAAACTCGTTCTTCGAGTTACCGTATCGATCTTTCTCTTTCTGACTATCTCCTCTGCTGCCATCGGATACTTCGCGATAACCAAGTATCAGTCGAGCCAAATCAATCTAGTCGACCAGTCGCTCGATTCAAAGATAAAGGAACTTCGCACCACTAAAGAGGATCCACTGACGGTGGCTCAATATTTGGCACAGACATCCTCCACCCCAGTGACTGTGGAGTATCTCACTGACACTGGAACCGTGACAGTATTAACTGTCTCTGGCCCCGAAATCTCAACCACTCCTTCAACCTCCGTCTTGTTGCGGGCGAGTCACAAGGACATTAGCTATGGTGCAGATCTAAGAATCCGAGTCTTCACAATGCCGGATGGAAAGAAATTGATCTTGGCCGCGTCCTTGGCGACTATCAATGCCGATGTATCTACGCTCACGCGCAACCTCATCATTTTTATCATCATAGTTGACTTGCTGGCCGGGCTAGTCGCTTTCTTGGTTTTTAGAAGAGATGGAAAGATCAATCAAGTAAGTCGCTTAATGGCGCAACAACATTTGGCGATGCAAAAATTCTTGGGGGATGCTTCACATGAACTGCGAACTCCTCTGACGGTAATTAAAGGTTATGTGGATTTAGCAAGGTCCACCGCTGATCAGAAGAAACAGGTGGGCTACTTGGATAAGAGCGCCAAGGAGATCCTCCATATGGAGTCGATTATCAAGGATCTTCTCTTTATCGCCGAGGTGGGGGAGAGCGAAGTAGTTGATGTGCAGGATGTTGCAGTTCGCAAAATCATTCAGGATCACCTAGAGGTGCTTCAAGCCTTGCAACCGGAACGCGAAATTACGACATTTCTGGAATCCGAGTTCATCATTCAGGCAGATCCCAAACTGATTGATCGGATGATTGGCAATCTCTTCTCGAACATAAGACGGCATACCCCTGCCACTGCACCGATTTGCGCATCCCTCGTTCGCGAAAAGCAGAGCCTGGTCATTACCGTAGAAGATGGGGGGCCTGGGCTTCCCGAATACCCAGAAAATTCCCGAGCAATAAAACGATTCTCTGCGAATCGCTCCAAGGAGGGCGGTGGAACAGGACTCGGCTTGAGCATTATCGAAGGCGTAACCGAACGCTACCGCGGAACCTTGCTCTTTTCACGGAGTGAACTCGGAGGGCTGAAAGTAGTGATAACTCTTCCCATAGCATGAAGTTAAGAATCTGACTTTTTTCCAACGCTCTGCGATAATCCAACTATGTTCAATACAAAGCTGCCACATATGATGTGCGTAAAGTGTGGCTCACAGGTCGCCCGCGATGCTTATTATTGTAAAAAGTGTGGCGAGGTAATTGATGACACGGTTGCTCCGGGATTAAAGCGTGAAGACCGCCGATATCTTTGAATTTGCGCTCGATGAACTTGCACCGCTCACCGGTGAGAGTTGGGCTAGATATGCTCTTGGCGTGCTCTGGGTACTTGGAGTGGATACCGGCGTAGATTTATTGATCGATGGACGCGTACCGCTTGGCGCTGGACTCTCTTCCAGTGCCGCTCTCGAATGTTCTATTGCGACTGCAATCAATCACTTATTTGGCAAAGGCTTATCACTAGAAGAGTTGGCTAGAGCAACACAACGAGCCGAAAATGAATATGTGGGAGTTCCCTGCGGCATCATGGATCAATCGGTATCTCTCATGGCGAAATCTGGTTCGGCGCTCCTTCTTGACTGTCGCGATCTCAGCTCTGAGAACATTCCATTTCTCATTGCCCCCCAGGGCCTCGAGCTACTGATCATTGACACTCAGGCACACCATAAATTGGTGGATGGGGGATATGCCGAACGGCGCGCTTCTTGCGAAAAGGCAGTTACTGAATTAGGGATCACCTCACTCCGCGATATATCCGTAGCCGAATACGCTGCAAGGCAATCAGAGCTTGATCCGGTTACTTACATCCGAGGATTTCATGCCGTAACCGAGATGAAGAGAGTTTTAGATGCGGTGGAAGCGCTTAAAGCGAACAATTTCAGCCGTCTGGGCGAATTACTGAATCAATCGCACCGCTCGCTTCGCGATGATTACACCGTCTCGTGTCCAGAACTAAATCTCGCAGTTGATACGGCCCTCAAGCAGGGCGCTATTGGCGCGCGCATGGTTGGTGGCGGCTTTGGTGGAAGCGCGATTGCGCTCATAAAGACGGAGCATGTAAAGCGCTGCGAAAGTTTTATTCAAAAAGCATTTTCTGAGGCCGGTTTTAAAAATCCACGATTCTTTACCTCTTTGCCTAGCGATGGGGCTCGCGTTATATCCAGTTGAGGGTGCGTTCGATCGCCTTTTTCCAGTTATGCAATCCAGCTTCTGCAAGGTCGGAGGCGATCGTTGGTTTCCAGCGGTTGCTCTCGCGCCACTGGTTCCTGAGCTCCGATTTATCCCGCCAAATTCCTACAGCGAGACCCGCGGCGTATGCGGCTCCCAGCGCAGTAGTTTCGGCAACGATGGGTCGCGAGACTTCGGTCTGCAGAATATCGGCCTGCATCTGCATGCAGAGTTGGTTCTGAGTTATTCCGCCATCAACGCGGAGGACTTTTATGTGAGTACCAGTCTCCTCTTCCATTGCTCGGATGACATCGAGCGTCTGGTAACAGATAGCTTCGAGGGTGGCACGTGCAATGTGAGCCTTAGTTGCGGCCCGGGTGAGACCAACGATGACCCCGCGCGCATCCCCGCGCCAGTAAGGAGCGAAGAGTCCAGAGAAAGCGGGAACGAAATAGACGCCACCATTATCAGGAACACTCTCGGCGAGAGTTTCGACATCAGAGGATTTCTCGATTATTCCTAATTGATCTCGCAACCATTGCACCGCGGAACCAGTAACTGCAACGGATCCTTCGAGCGCATATTTGGCCGGCTCATCACCTAATTTAAAAGCGAGTGTAGTTAGTAGACCCTTCTTAGAACGAATTATCTCGGTGCCGGTATTGATAAGTGCAAAATTCCCAGTTCCGTAGGTGGTCTTCGACTCGCCCTTTTCAAAGCAGAGTTGACCTAAGAGTGCTGCGTGCTGGTCTCCTACGATTCCGGCGATTGGAATTCGCGCACCAAAGACTCCACTCGGATCTGTATAACCATAAATTTCTGAGGAGCTTTTGATGCTGGCTAGGGAGTCCCGCGGGATATCGAAGATTGTCAGAAGCTCTTCATCCCATGTGAGGGTTTGCAGATTCATAAGGAGGGTGCGTGAGGCATTGGAGACGTCGGTGACATGAATGTTCTCTTCACTCAAATTCCAAACGAGCCAGGAGTCGATCGTTCCAAAGCGGAGCTCCTGCTGATCTCTTGCGCTGGAAACTGTCGCAGAATTCCTAAGCATCCAACTCATCTTGCTTGCTGAAAAGTATGGAGCAAGGGGCAGCCCGGTCTTGTGGGTGATCTGGAGAGCCGAATCAGGTGCGATCTCATCCAATATCGACTGACTTCTAGTGTCCTGCCAGACGATGGCGCTCCCGAGTGGGACTCCAGTCATAGCGTTCCAGGCGACGGTCGTCTCGCGTTGATTGGTGATTCCGATGGCGGCTAGGTCACCGCCGACTAGACCAGCCGTCGATAGCGCCTCTTTAATCACGGCATCAGTGGCTCGCAGTATTTCAAGTGGATCGTGCTCCACCCATCCAGATTGGGGCAGGATTTGGGTGTGCTCTTTCTGAGCCACGGCAATGACCGACCCCGCCTGGTCGAAGATCATGAAGCGGGTACTGGTCGTTCCTTGGTCGATCGCCCCGATGTAAGACATACCCGTATTCTAAGCACGTGGCCTCCAATAAGTCAGTGCTTAATCCTGAACAACGTAGCGTAGATATCGAAGAACTAAAGTCCCAAGAGTTCGATCTCTTGGTCATTGGTGGTGGAGTTGTTGGAAGCGGAATCGCTCTCGATGCGGCCGCGCGCGGACTCAAAGTTGCACTCGTCGAAAGCGATGATTTTGCTGCGGGAACATCCTCACGATCGAGCAAATTAATTCATGGAGGGTTGCGTTACCTAGAGCAATTCGACTTCAAGTTGGTTCGTGAAGCTTTGCACGAGCGGGAGATGATGATCACCGATCAAGCTCCTCACCTGGTTAAGCCACTCTCCTTTGTATATCCCTTGCACAAGAAATATCTAGACCGTATCTATGTCGGCGCAGGGTTGATGCTCTATGACTTGTTACGTGGAAAATTGCGTGCCGTTCCCTGGCATAGACACATTACATTTGGCGAAATGCGCAACGAGGCGAGATCGTTGAATCCCGAGTTAGTCACTGGTGGTCTGGTTTATTACGACGCACAGGTAGATGATGCTCGGCATACCGTTACCGTGGCTCGGACCGCCGCGGATCATGGCGCTCATATCGTTACTGGAGCCACGGTTCGAAAGATTATCCGTACAGCTGAAGCAATAACCGGCGCCGTTGTTGAAGTCGACGGCGAGATGATTGACGTAAAGACGAAGGTTGTTATTGCCGCCGCCGGTATCTGGAATGAGGAGCTCTACGAACAATTTGGAATAAAGCCGGGATATAAAATCAAGATGAGTAAAGGCGTTCATATCATCCTGCCTAAGGATGCCATCGACGCCAAAACTGGAATAATCATTAAAACTTCGCTCTCGGTTCTCTTCATAATTCCGTGGGGCAATGAGTGGCTGCTTGGAACGACAGATACGGATTACACCGGTGATCGCGAGTATCCAGTGGCTGAAAGCAGCGACGTTGACTACATAATCAATGAGGCGAATAAGGTATTGCTGCCTAAGATTCGGCGAGAGCAGATACTTAGTGTTTATGCTGGTCTGCGCCCTCTAGTTTCCCCGGCGAAGGATTCTTCGACCACGAAGATTTCACGTGAGCACACTGTTGATCACCCCCTGAAGGGCTTCGTAAGCATCGCCGGTGGCAAGTACACGACTTATAGAGTGATGGCGGCTGATGCAGTAGATGCAGCAGTTAAAGACTTAGATAGCAAAGTTCCAAAGTCTTCGACAAAGTCGATCCCGCTTTTAGGCGCAGCTGGCTATAGAAATTTAGTGAAGCAGATTCCCGCTCTGGCTCAGAGTTATTCAGTATCCACTGCATCTGTAGAGAGAATGCTCAATCGCTATGGGTCGCTGATCAGCGACATCTTTCAGATGATTGCCAAGGATTCTGATCTTGCGACCGAGATCGTTCCCGGTGCGGGCTATCTCAAAGCCGAAGTTTTATATGCGGTAACCCACGAAGGGGCTCGTACTTTGGTTGATGTTATGGCGCGCAGATTACGTTTTGCTATGGAACACGCCAGCCACGGCTTAGGGGTCTCACGTGAAATCGCCGAGATGATTGCACCAATTTTGAATTGGACAGCCACCGATATTCATCGCGAAGTTTTGGCTTACGAAGGATTTATAGCGACAGAGATGGCGGCAATGCGATGACGATTATGTGGGTTCCTCCCAGTGACGAAGAGGTGGCCGAGCTGCTTAGGAGTTCAAAGGCGGTAGCGATCGTTGGTGCGTCTGATAACCCGGAACGTCCCGTTTATGGCGTCAGTGAGTGGCTCTTGGATCATTCGCATTTTCAGATCTTCTTTGTAAACCCCCGGTTGGAAAAACTATTCGGACATGATGTTTATCCATCTATCGCCGATATCCCAGAGTGGGTGGATATAGTCGATGTATTTCGCAATATTGCAGATGTGCCAACCGTATTAGATGAAGCAATTGCTGTTAAAGCTAAATCAATGTGGCTGCAACTAGGGCTGCGCGATGATATTTCTGCAAACCGCGCTGTTAAAAATGGATTGAAAGTTGTGCAAAATCGTTGTTTGAAAGTTGATTACAACTTACTTCTTCTCAAGCACTAACGCGACAGAGTTGATGCACCAACGCTGATCGGTTGGAACGTCGTAGCCCTCACCTTCAAATACATGGCCTAGGTGAGAGCCGCAGTTGGCACATCGAACTTCGGTGCGGATTCTTGGAGCCAGTGATGCATCTTCAATCAGCACAACAGCATCATCTTTTGTGGGGGCGTAGAAAGAGGGCCAGCCACAGCCCGAGTGGAATTTATTCTCACTTCTAAATAATTCATTTCCACAAGCCTTGCAGCGATAGCTACCTTCGACATCCGAATCGTTGTACTCGCCTGTGAATGGGCGCTCTGTAGCTGCATTGCGCAATACATCATAAGAGAGCGGGTCGATCCGCTCGCGAAGCGCCGCTTCATCAACCGCTACTGGAAATTCTGGAAGGCTCTTATCGCTCATAACGAAAATGTTACTAGCCATTCGCAGTATCGGAAACTTTTAGGAAAGTCCCAGGTGTCCGACAGCAAAAGCCCAGAAGCGCCTTGTAGCCTTTCCGCATGAAGAATAAGAGAACTCTCGTAGCGGCACTAGCAGCAGGAATCCTTGCGCTTAGTGTTATCCCAGTTCAAGCGATGGGAAGCGGCAATCCTTATCAGGATGCACAGACTGGTCTCAACTATGTAGTTTACCAACCTAGTTACACCGCTGGATTGGCCTTAAAGAAATTTGGCATGACAACCTGTGGAGTCGGCAGAGACGAATCCGTGGCTGTTCAATATGGCAGCGGCAAGAAGTTCTTCACACTTACTGAAAGTTCTATTAAGAATATTTGTCCCATGAACATGATGCTCATCCGCGGTGCCACTCGTACCGTGGTTAACAAGCCGGGAGCCGGAAGCTTGGCCGGAACCCAAGTTGTGACTATTAGCGTGGGTATTCCTCGGGCGCAGCTCAACCAATTCTTTTCACATTTAGTTCCAAAATACACTGCCAAGTAATTAAGGCAGGATATTTACCGCACGGGCAATAACTAGCCCAACGGTAACGAGTGAAGTCGCGCTCTGAACCATCATAAGCATCTTCGCCCATCTTGTTAATGGCATGACATCGGTCGGGCTAAAAGCACTGGCATTTGTATACGACGTGAAGAGGTAGTCGAAGTAAGTTGGCTTCCACTCCAGCGGCGCATAACTGGGATCTGTCATTTGCGGGAAGAGAAAATCTGGATATGGATCAATGGCCTCGGCGCGCGCTCCGGGACCTCCGCGATCAAACTCCCAGTACCAGAGGCTGAAGACCACCATATTGGTGAGCCAGATAGAACCTCCAAAGGCGAGCAAATTCGCGGGGCTTCTAATGGTCCCATCAATCAGCTTTTCCAAGAGGTGCACTGCCGAAGCGATATTGCTTGCAGTCATGACTCCAGTCAGGGCCACCCCAGTCCACCAGGTCGATTTACGGTGTTTGGAGATTCGCCCAGGGCTAATGGCAAAGAGCGCAATGGTCAAAATGATTTCTACGATGATAATTGCATGCTGGCTCTTGAGCGAGAGCGATGTTGGTAATAAGTATTGAAGGAGAATCACGACCGCCACCACAAAAGAGACCGGCCAGCGCGGCTCGCCGCGGTGTGGGCGATGCCAGTGTGGGAGGTTGGGAAGATGGAACTCAGGCAGACTCATTAGGGCATCCTTTCAATAGGAGCAGGCAGGTACAACCCTCGAATTTCGCGGCGGTAGGCAATACCTGTAACCTTGCGGGCGTAGGTCCGCCCCCTTAGCTCAGTCGGTAGAGTGCTTCCATGGTAAGGAAGAGGTCATCGGTTCGATTCCGATAGGGGGCTCGAAAATTACCCTTGGCGGGGTAGCTCAGCTTGGTAGAGCATGCGGCTCATAATCGCAGTGTCGCCGGTTCAAGTCCGGCCTCCGCTACCCAGTTCTCGCTCCATCCAGTATCAGATTGAGCGCGATTTAGACGAATCTAAAGGGATGAAGTAACCTTCACCTCTTACGTTTTCCACAAAAAAGGAGCACGACCATGGCAAGCAAGAGCGCGGATGTCCGCCCTAAGATCACTATGGCCTGTGTCGAGTGCAAAGAGCGTAACTACATCACCAAGAAGAATCGCCGCAACGATCCAGATCGCTTAGAACTCAAGAAGTTCTGTCCTCGTTGCAAGCTGTCGACCACACACCGCGAAACCCGATAACACATGCTCAACCCCGACCTGGTCGGGCGCACCTTCCCTGGTGCGACTAGCACTGCTGTTTCGCAAGAATCCATCTCCGCATTTGCTGCGGTTATTGGCGAATCCGAAATCTCGGTAGCAACGCCTACCTATGCCATCACGATTACTTTGGATCAATCCCAGAAGCTCTTGCAAGAGAGTGGTTTGGATTGGACCCGCGTCGTCCATGGCGAGCAACGTTTTGAAATTAAGCGTCCGATAGTTGCGGGCGACACCCTGCGCTGTGATTCCACGATTGAATCGGCTCGCGTGATGGCCGGAAATGAAATCGTGACCGTCCGCGGAGACCTCTTTAACGGCACTGAATTAGTTGTCTCGACCTGGTCGACCTTGGTGGTTCGGGCATGAGCCGCTTCATTCTTGGGCAGGAATTACCATCACATACCTTTCATATCAATCGCGCACTCTTGGTGGCATATGCGAACGCATCCGGCGATCAGAACCCAATCCATCAAGACGAAGCTTTCGCAAAATCGGTCGGCCTGCCGGATGTGATTGCGCACGGAATGTTGACGATGGCGCTCGCCGGCAAATACGTGGCTGACCAAGCTGGCGGCTCGACATCGGTGAAAGAGTTTTCGGTTCGGTTCACCAAGCCAGTCGTTGTGCCCGCAAATACTGATGTTGAGTTAATCATCAGTGGCAAGGTTTCCGAGATCACTGAAGCTGGTGATGCGAAGATTGATATCACCGCAGTCTGCGCCGAGACCAAAGTATTGGGAATGGCGAAGGCAATCGTCGCCAACGCATGAACGTTCCAGCAGAAGTAACCGCGCTGGGATCAGCTCGACAAGAAGCGCGCGCTAATAAAGATTTCGCACTGGCTGACAAACTTCGTGATCAGATTTTGGCGCACGGCTTTGAGATTCTTGATGCGCCCGGCGGATTTGAATTCCGCGAGAAATCCCCATTTGCGCAGTACGCCCGGATCGGCGATTTCCGCCACGTGTCAGAAGCGAAATTTGATGCCACCATCGTCATCATCGTTGATGGATTCTGCGACGATGCCGCCACTGCCGTGAAGGCAGCGCAAGCACACACATCAGAGAAAATTGCCATCGTTGTTTTGGTCGTCGGCACGCCAGATGCGTCAGCGCTAGTTCCGGTCCTTAATTCCCGCACATTCGTCGTTCAAATTACGGGTGGCGTCGGATGGGGCGAAGCCACCAACGCGCTTCTCAAAGCGGCGCCGTCGCCATACGTATTCATTATGGATTCATCCACCATCTTCGACGGTGATGCCGTGACTCCAGCGCTTGAGTTATTGGAGCGCAATGAATTTGCCGCCGTGGGTTGGCGCGGGGGGCTAATAAATATTGAGGATGAATGGCGCAGCGTGGACGACAAGGGTGCGGGTGAAGTCGACGTGCTCTTTAGCTATTTCCTTGGCATCAACCGCGAGCAAGCGCTGGAAGCCGGTGCCTTCAATATTCGAGCGGTGTATTACCGCAATGCGGATATTGAATTCGGACTTCGGTTGCGTCAGGCGCATGGTCGGTTGTGGCAGCTCGATTTACCATTGCATCAAGAACGCCATCATGGCTATCACGACACCGATCCCGCGTATCGAGATGAGCAATCAAAGAAGAATTACGACCGCATCTTGGATCGCTTCCGCGGTAAGACCGAGATTCTTTCGCCCCGCCGTTAGGCTTGCCCCATGAGCGCGGAGAATCTGTCGGCACTGACGACACTGCATGTTGGTGGTCCAGCGCGCCGCATCATTCACGCCACCACCGAAGCCGAATTAATAGCTGCAATTGACGAGGCTGATTCCTCGAATACTCCGCTCTTAATTATCGGTGGCGGTTCTAACCTTTTGATCAGCGATGATGGCTTTGATGGCACGGTTATTTGTGTCGAAACTACCGGCAACAGCTACGAGATTGATGCTTGCAGTGG
>CAIZKO010000071.1 GCA_903933585.1 uncultured Actinomycetes bacterium | reverse complement strand
GCTAGCCCCAACAAGAATGCCACGCCGACATATTTAAGGACATTAAATGCAGTGTGGGATTTAGCAAAGATTGCAGAAAGCCCTATGGACGAAAGCGTTCCCCACACAATGAGGCCAGAAGAGTTACCAAATACGGAGAAGAATGCGGCACGTTTACCTCCGACTAGACTTTGACGCAAAACCATCGCCACGCCTTGACCTGGGACCATTGCCAACAAGAGAGCCGTTAGTGCAAATGCGGGAACGATCGCTAATAATTGCAAGCTCGCGTTCATGTCCTAAAGGTACCCTTTTAAGGCAATTGCCAACTAATATTTCACAATGATCCAGATCCGCGAGCTGCATAGCCTCGAAGAACAATTCCATGCACGAATGATCTTCGACTCGGTCTGGCCAGCGGCAAATGAAACCCAGATAACTTCCAATCTATTGCAGGCAATGGTGCATAGCGGGAGCTATCTCGTTGGTGTATTCGATGGAGCAAAGGTAGTTGGCGCTTCCTTCGCATTTCCCTCCATAGAACCCGAGATCCACCTGCATTCCCATATGACAGCTTTCATAGATACGCATCGTGACCTTGGGCTCGGAACCGCTGTAAAGATGCATCAGTGGGCGTGGGCAAAAGAGCGCAGATATAATTCCATAACGTGGACCTTTGATCCGCTAGTACGGCGTAATGCAAGATTAAATATCTTGAAACTCGGTGCAGACATCATCTCTTACCAGGCAAATTTCTATGGAAATATGGCAGATGATTTAAATACTGGAGATGAATCTGATCGACTCATGGTGCGCTGGGATACACGATCTGTAAAGCCGGCACCACGAGCCGAAATGGTCGAACCGCCTTTTGATACAGAGTTGATAGCGCTCCCCTTCGACATAACGGAGATTCGCCGCTCTGATCCCGAGTTGAGTCAGCGCCTTCGTTACGAAGTACGTGAATCATTTACGCACGCACTCTCATCCGGCAAGAAGGTCATCGGATTTTCCGCGCACAACGAATATGTATTGGAGTAGAAATGAAGATTGCTGAATTAGAACTGCGCACCATCAACTTGCCCCTGGTGCGACCTTTTAGAACATCCTTTGGAACGCAGACCGCACGGGAGGTCTTGATTCTCAAAGTAACTACTACCGATGGAATCGTTGGCTGGTCGGAATGCGTTGCAATGTCAGAACCGCTTTATTCTCCCGAATATGTCGCCGCCTCCCTTGATCTGATGCGTCGCTTCTTGATTCCAACGCTTCTGCAGGCGGGGGACATAACAGCACAATCGGTTGCCCCGCTCTTAGCGCCCTTCCTCGGCTCCCCCATGGCAAAGGCGACCTTAGAAACCGCTCTGCTAGATGCCCAACTTCATATTGAAAAGCGCAGCCTCGCCGATTTCCTCGGCGCTAATAAGGCGAAGATTCCCTGCGGCGTCTCGGTCGGAATTGCGCCGAGCATTCCACAGCTCATCGAAGAGGTGAGCGGCTACATCGCCGATGGATACAAGCGAATTAAATTGAAGATAGAGCCTGGGTGGGATATTGATCCTGTCGCAGAAGTGCGCAGGAACTGGCCGGAGATTCCACTACAGGTAGATGCCAATCAGGCTTACAGCAGATCAGATGGCGAGTTGCTCTCGAAACTTGACCAATTCGATCTGCTACTTATAGAACAACCGCTCGACGAACACGACATCTTGGGCCACGCACTCTTAGCACGGCAGGTGCAGACGCCTATTTGTCTCGATGAATCGATCACCTCGCTACGTGCTGCCGAAGATGCTCTTGCTCTCAAGGCGACAACGGTCATCAATATCAAACCGGGTCGCGTTGGCGGATACATCGAAGCGGTAAAAATTCATGATCTCTGCCTGAATGAAGGGATACCTGTCTGGTGCGGCGGGATGTTAGAGACGGGTATCGGTCGCGCAGCGAATGTTGCGTTGGCAGCGCTCCCTGGTTTCACTCTGCCCGGTGATACCTCCGCTTCTAGTCGCTTCTACCACCAAGACATCACAGATCCATTTGTCATGGAAGATGGCTATTTAGTCGTGCCCCAATCCATCGGCATCGGACGCGTGCCGCACCTGGAATTCTTGGATTCAATCACATCTCATATAGAGACTATTCGAATTTAACTCCAGTGCTCGACGTGAGCCAAGGAGTTTGCGAAGATTAAAGGTGCGTCATAGTCCAAATTCGCTACGTGAAAACTATTGGTGAGTTCGATTCGCTGTCCTGAAATACTTTCGATTTCTGACATAATGATATTTGAGTTTGAAATTGGGAGGACGTGGTCATCCACGCTGTGAAAGAGCAAGGTGGGACATTTTACTAATCCCAGATTGGCTCGCGTCTCCTTGAGCATCTTGTTCAATTCAACGACGCCTTTGGTTGGAAGTACGTCATAACCCCATTCGGTGACATCGGGTTTCTTAATGTCGTCTCCAACGGATGATCGACCGGGCTGCACAAGCGCGACCAAAGGTGCAATCTTGATGAGGAACCCAGGTATATGAATCATCGGATTTACTAAACAGATTCCAGCAAGATCATTCTTCTCAGCGATATTAAGCGTTGTGCCGCCACCCATCGATAGTCCGAAGACAAAGACCTTTTTACAGATCTGCTTAAACTGATCGACTTCACTTTGCACTCGAGCAGGCCACTCCTGCCACTTCACCGCATTGAGGTCTTGCCACTGTGTTGCGTGGCCAGGTAAGCGCACCACTGAAACGGTGTAGCCACGCTCTTCAAAGTAGGCCGCCCATGGACGCATGGAGGCAGGAGAGCCGGTGAAACCATGAACGAAGATGATTCCAATGTCAGCGTGCTCATTCCCCTTTGAGAAGTAGTCCTGTAACCATCCCGCAGGTGCACTTGTTGTAGCCATCCCCCTATTTAAGTGCAGTACTCGGGTATCGTCCACCATAATGTTTACAACTCTCTTCTGGATCAAAGTATTAATCGCCCCCGCCATGGTGCTCTCCGTGAGCTACTTGCAACGGAGATTTGGTGACCGTTTTGGCGGTTGGCTGATCGGGCTACCGATCACCACAGGTCCATTCATCTTGGTAATCGGAATCCAAGAGGGGGTTTCCTTTGCAGGACATACCGTCCGCGGAATATTGCTCGGCCAGATTGCCCTCATAGTTTTCTGTTGGGTCTATGCCTATGCGGCGCTACGAGCTCCTTGGCACCTCGCTATTTTGACGGGGACATTTGCCTGTCTCTTTACGGGTTACCTCGTGACCCAGATCAAAGTTTCGACCGTAGTCAGCACCCCTGCTCTCATCCTCTCCTGGCTCATCGCCATGAAGTGGTGGCCGCACTCTGGATTGCCCGCAGAGAAAATCACTCCACCCCGATGGGAGCTTCCAGTCCGAATATTGGTAACTCTCGCGCTACTCGTAGGGCTCAGCGCTCTTGCGCCTCATGTGGGCGCCAAGGTCGCTGGAGCGCTTTCTACCTACCCGGTGATCGCCTCAGTACTTGGAACTTTTAACCATAGAAGGTTCGGTCCCGCGGCTACGGTTTCAACGCTCCGTGGATTGATGCAGACGCTCCCCTTCACCGTGGGAATTATCTTCGCTCTGGGGCTCGTGCTCCGATGATCAATGTCGGTCAACTCGCGTAGCCTTTAACTCTTATGGAATCCCTAGCGCTCCACGAGACGACCTTTGTAGTTGTCGATCTCGAAACCACCGGCGGCAGCCCTCACGCCGGCGCAGTAATTACCGAGATTGGTGCCGTCAAGGTTCGTGGCGGTGTCGTCATCGGCGAATTCAAGAGTTTCGTGAATCCGCTCGCCCCTATACCCGTATTCATTACAGAATTAACCGGCATCGACAATGAGATGGTTCGCTTAGCACCCATCATTGACGAAGTCTTTCCAACTTTTCTAGAGTTCTGCGGATCGGCCAATGAGACAGTCCTAGTGGCTCATAACGCACCTTTTGATATCGGATTTCTGCAAGCTGCTAGCCGAGAACTCGAATACCACTGGCCCAAGTACAAGGTGATCGATACCGTCCGTCTGGCGCGATCTGTGCTCACCCGCGACGAGGTGACCGATTGCAAATTGGGAACACTCGCGGTCTTCTTCAATACTCAGGTAACACCCACGCATAGAGCATTAGATGATGCACAGACGACGGTAGAAGTTCTCCATGCACTTATCGAAAGACTCTCTGGCTTTGGAGTTCAAACTTTCGGTGATCTTGAAAAGTTTTCCAAGAAACGAATCAAACGCGAACCTAGGCTGATTTGAATTGTTGGGTAAAGTTCGCCCAATTCTTCAGTGACTCGTGGGCCGCTCCGGAGTCAACCGCTGCGCTCGCCGCTAAATAACCCTCTGCCAACTGTTCGGTTATCGGCTTTGAAAAATCTCCCTTGAAAGCAGCCAGCGCTGCTGCAGCATTGAGGAGCACCGCATCCCGAGCCGGGCTCATCTCGCCCGCGAAGATTCGCAAAGTCACGGCAGCGTTGAATTCGGAGTCACCGCCTGCCAGGGCTTCGATTGGGGCGAGTTGGATCCCGAGTTCCCTCGGATCAAAACTTTCGATGTGCGATTGACCGTTGTTGATCTGCATTATTTGGGTGGTCGTACTAAGAGTGATCTCATCGATTCCATCATCGCCTCTGAAGAGGAATCCCTCAGCGCCACGTTGAAGCAGTACATCGGCCATGATCGGCATAACTCGAACCTTGCTCACGCCAATGGCGACCGCGGCCGGTTTGGCAGGGTTGGCCAATGGTCCCAAAATATTGAATACCGAGGCCTGGCCTAACTCTTTACGGGCGGGGGCCGCAAATCGCATAGCGGGGTGAAATTTCGGAGCAAAGCAGAAACCAATACCCAGCTCTGCGACAGATGCGGCAACCTGCTCACCATTGAGGTCAATATTGACTCCCAAGGCCTCCAAAAGGTCGGCGGCGCCTGATTTGGAGGAGGCGGCGCGGGCGCCATGTTTCACGACTCGCGCCCCGGCGGCATGGGCAATGATTGCAGCAGTGGTCGAGATATTGATGGTATTTGCCCCATCACCACCCGTTCCAACCGGGTCTACAGCCCTACCAGAGATAGCTATTGGGGCGCAATGCTGATACATAACATTAATAAAGGCTTCCACCTCGGCTGCGGTCTCCCCCTTTGCCTGAATTCCCAAAAGGAAGGATTTGATCGTCTCTTTGTCGGCGCGATCGCCCAAGATCTCACCCATCGCCCATCGGGCCTGGTTTGCCGAGATATCTTCGTGATCGGCCAACTGGGCAACGATCTGCCCCCAAGAAATCTCACTCTGCTCCATGCTGCAGATCCTATCTTTTGGGTGACATGACTCACCCACGATTTAACGGGTCAATTACACGCCCATTACTTAAAAACGGGATAAATCAGGAATAATGCGCCCGTGACCACACTAGAAGCCCCGGCCAAGAACAATCGTCCCAACCTGGTCGCCGTCGGCACCATCGTTTGGCTCTCCTCGGAGTTGATGTTCTTCGCAGCACTCTTTGCAATGTACTTCACTACTCGCGCTGTTCAAGGGCCGAAGATCTGGCTTGAATCAACGGGGATGCTCAACGTGAAGTTCGCTGCGGTAAATACCACAGTACTGGTGCTCTCATCGGTAACCTGTCAGTTCGGCGTATTTGCAGCAGAACGTTTTCAGAACCGTCGCACTGGTCCGCTCTGGAAGTTTTCCAAGTGGGGAATGCGAGAATGGTTCGCATTGACATTTTTAATGGGAACTTTTTTCGTAGCTGGTCAAGTTTATGAGTATGCAAACTTAGTGCGCGACGGTCTCTCGCTCTCGTCACGTGCCTATGGCTCGGTCTTTTACATTACAACTGGTTTCCATGGTCTGCACGTAACAGGCGGGCTTATCGCATTCTTGATCGTGCTCATTCGCGTTGCTAAGGCACGCAAATTCGGTCACTCCCAAGCAACCACAGCGATTGTCGTTTCGTACTATTGGCACTTCGTCGACATTGTTTGGATCGCCCTCTTCTCGACGATCTACTTGATTAAATAGGAGCTATCTGTGAAACCTCTCTCTAGCTTCCGTCGCAATCGCGTTGCTGGCCCAATCTTGGTAGTGGCCGCACTCTTCACCATAGGAACCGCCTTTGGAGTTGCATCAGCGCTTCCAAGTGCGCAGACCTCAATCACAACAGGAACCTCTACTCTGGTTTCGCAAGGAAAAGAACTCTTCCTGCGCGGTTGTTCTTCTTGCCACGGACTACATGCTGAGGGCGGATCGATAGCGCCATCACTTATTGGCGTCGGTTCTGCAGCGGTGGATTTCCAAGTAGGCACTGGCCGTATGCCGATGGCCGATATGAGCCAACAGGCAATGCAGAAGAAGCCTCTTTATAACCCGCAAGAAACCGCGGCTTTGGCTGCTTATGTAGCTTCGCTAGCGCCTGGTCCTAGCTCAGTTACCAATGAATCCCTCACCTACGAACGCGATGGTAATTCAGCGCTCGGTGGACAGTTGTTCAGAACTAACTGCGCCATGTGCCACAACTTTGCAGGGCAAGGTGGCGCACTCACAAATGGCAAATACGCTCCATCACTTATGGGCGTCGAACCAAAGAACATTTACGAAGCGATGATTACTGGTCCACAATCGATGCCTAAGTTCACCGATGCAACAATCACTCCGCAACAGAAACTATCGATCATCAAATGGTTGCAGGCAGCAAATCACGAACAGAATCAAGGTGGTGCATCACTCGGACGCGTAGGTCCTGTTACTGAAGGCTTGCTTGGTTGGGTCCTTGGACTCGGCCTCCTAATCGGCGCAGCGGTATGGCTCGCAATGAAGGCGAAATAACATGAGTAATCAGATAGAACGATTCGAAGATCCAGGACTACCTGCGCACATCCACCGCAACGCAGATTCAGATCCTCTTGCTGCAAAGCGGGCGGAACGCCAAGTTGCGATTCTCTTCTTACTCTCAGCCGTAGGAACGGTCCTCACGATCGTTTCCTACATTTATGTGAAGAGCGACAGATACGTCTACTTACCAATTATGGGTAGCACAAACCTCCAGCAAATCCTTCTCGGACTTGGATTGACCGCATCGACACTCTTTATCGGCTTGGGTGCAATTCAATGGGCGAAGAAGTTGATGCCGGATCAAGAAGAGATCGCTGAACGCCACGAATTTCGTTCCGAAGAGGTTGACCGTAACGATCTCGTCGCAACTTTTAGAGAGCGCGCCGAATCAACTGGGCTAGGACGACGCAGCCTCATCAAACGCTCCCTTGGAGTATCACTTGGACTCGTTGGTCTCTCCCCACTCCTGCTTCTGCGCGATACCGGTCCACTCCCTAAGAAATTCTTCACGACAACGGATTGGGCTGCGGGAACCAGACTTCTCCTCGATCCTGCCGGTACTCCAATTAAGGCTTCAGACCTTGAAGTGGGAGCGGTTGCTCAAGTTCTTCCAGAGCTTCCTGCTGGCACCGAGCGCACTCTTGAAAACACCGGTAAGGATGCGGTTCTCTTGATTCGCCTACGCCCCGAGGATTTCAATCTCGATGCGCAACGTCTCTCGTGGACGCATGAAGGCATCATCGCCTTCTCCAAGATCTGCACCCATATGGGTTGCGCCGTTGCACTCTACGAACAACAGACCCATCACCTACTCTGTCCGTGCCACCAATCGACATTCGATGTTACCCGTGCCGCTAAGGTCATCTTCGGACCAGCGGCTCGCCCACTTCCTCAACTAGCAATCACTGTTGATGCAGATGGATACCTCGTCGCAGTACAACCATTTACAGTCCCCATTGGTCCAAGCTTCTGGGAACGGAACTCATCTAATGGATAACTCACAACTAACTAGCATGGGTGATAAATAATGAAGACGAGTCAAAGAGCTGCAGGAGCGACCGCCAATTATGTCGATGAACGTACTGGTGCTGCTAAGTGGCTGAAGAAGAACCTCACCAAGGTATTTCCAGACCACTGGTCCTTTATGCTCGGCGAAGTAGCGCTTTACTCATTCATCATCTTGCTGCTGACAGGAACATTTCTGACATTTTGGTTCGATCCATCCCAACGTGAAGTGATTTATAACGGTTCATATATGCCGCTCTCGGGCCTTCATATGTCGGCTGCCTACGATTCCACCTTGCGCCTCTCATTTGATGTGCGCGGCGGTTTGCTGATGCGACAAATTCACCACTGGTCGGCGCTTATCTTCATGTCCGCCATCGTGGCTCACTTATTCCGCGTCTTCTTTACCGGTGCTTTCCGCAAGCCGCGGGAATTTAACTGGTTGATCGGAGTCGGTCTTCTCACCTTTGGAATTGTCGAAGGATTCTTGGGCTACTCACTTCCAGACGATTTGCTCTCTGGAACTGGTATCCGCATCGCAGAAGCCATCTTGCAGGCGATTCCGGTAGTTGGTTCGTATCTCTCCTTCTTCGCCTTCGGTGGAGCATTCCCGGGTACTGCATTTATCCCGCGTATCTTTATCGTGCACGTACTTCTCTTGCCTGGCCTCTTCTTGGCGCTGATTACCATTCACTTGATGTTGGTCTGGTACCAGAAGCACACACAATACCCAGGCCCTGGTCGTACAGAGAAGAACGTTGTGGGATATCCATTGATGCCCGTGTACATGGCTAAGGCCGGCGGATTCTTCTTCGTCGTCTTTGGTGTGACTGCTTTCCTCGGCGCTGTTGCCTCTATCAACCCAATCTGGCTCGTTGGCCCGTACACACCTGGCCAAATTTCGGCCGGTTCGCAACCAGACTGGTACATGGGTTGGCTCGATGGTTTAGTCCGTGCCGCTCCCCCCATTGAAACTCATGCCTTTGGGCACACCATTTCCTGGAACATTTTGATTCCAGGTTTGATACTTCCCGGCATTCTCTTCACTGGAATGGCGCTCTATCCATTTATCGAATCGTGGTTCACGGGCGATAAGCGCGAGCATCACCTTTTGGATCGCCCACGTAATGCTCCGAACCGAACCGCCCTTGGCGTTACCTCGATCGTCTTCATCTTGATCACTATCGTCAACGGTGGAAATGACATCATTGCCACACACTTCCATCTGACTATTAATGGAATTATGTGGTTCACCCGAATCGGACTATTCGTTATTCCACCTATTGCATTCGTTATTACAAAGCGCGTCTGCTTATCGCTGCAACGCAGTGATCGTGATCTCGTACTTCATGGTCGCGAAACCGGACGCTTGGTAATGATGCCAAATGGTGAAATGGTCGAAGTTCATGAGCCAATATCTGACGCGAAGAAGTGGACGCTGACGCAACACCAACGTCCAGAGGCGCTACCGGCACCACTCCCTGAGTCCGCTACCGTTGGCCTCAAGGGCAAGTTACGGGCACGGATGAACCGCGCGCATGCCACTCAGATCCCGGCACCAACCTTGACCGACCTTAAAGAACTTGGAGAAGGTCACCACTAAACGCGTATGTTGATACGTGCAGCTCTTCCTCATGAAGCGCCTCTGATTCAAGAGTTGATTCATGAACTTGCAGTATTTGAGAAGGCCCCAGAGAGTGCGCAGGCATCGCTTGCCCATATTGAAAGGGCCTTCTTTGCTGCCCACCCAGCCGTCTTCTGCGATCTGGTAGAGGACGACGACGGGGTCGTGCAAGGCTGCGCTATCTGGTTCCTGAACTATTCAACCTGGACCGGAACTCATGGCATCTATCTGGAAGACCTCTACATTCGTCCAGAAGCTCGTGGGAAGGGCCTTGGGAAGGCCTTTCTAGGCTACTTGGCGGCTCTCTGTCTTGAACGGGGCTACCACCGACTGCAATGGTGGGTGCTCGATTGGAACCTGGATGCCGTCGAGTTCTACAAAGGGCTGGGTGCCACCTACATGGATGAGTGGACCGTCATGCGCGTCGATGGTCCGGCCTTGCAAGCGCTCTCAGCATTAAAACAGTAAACACGCAGGCTACACCTAGGTGTATGACAGATTCGCCTCAGTTAAATCGTCAATTCTTACCCTATTGAAACGGACTGAATCTATCGATCCGGCGTGAGGGGGCAGAGATGTCAAATGTCATCGTAGTAACTTTCCTGGCCTTGGTTGCTGTAGCACCAATGGCATACCTAGGCGTCATGGCCACAGCAGTAAAGCGTAGCGACGAAAAAGAGCTAGTTTTTAGTGGTGTGAAGTAAGGTCTGGCTTCTCATATTCGGTTGTGAAACCGATGATGCTGACAATGAGTGAACCAAGTGCAATCACGGTCAACCACCAACCAATAACAAGTCCCAGCCCCATGGCACATGCAGAGAGCGCTAGTGGCAATGGCCACCAAGAATGT
>CAIZKO010000070.1 GCA_903933585.1 uncultured Actinomycetes bacterium | reverse complement strand
GGCCTTGGAGTCGCGCACCCGCGAGAGCGCTGGAGAGTCAGAATCTTTTAGGATAACTGCTGCGACTACGAGTGGGCCAGCACAGGGACCACGCCCTGCTTCATCGACGCCTGCAATTCGCACAACTCCGCTGGCGCGCAATGAGGCTTCAATGCCGGGCATTGCAGTTACTTTTTAACCGGGACCTTTGAGAGGTCATGTGCGACTGATAAGAATTTAACGTGGCCAAGCGGCCAGACTACGAATTCTGCACGTCCAACTACATCGCTCAGTGGAACAAAGCCCTTGTGCACATCGTCGGTGTGGAAGCGAGAGTCTGCGCTAGCCCCTCGGTGATCGCCCATAACCCAGATATCGCCCTTGGGCACTGTTACATCAAATTTAGAATCGCTCGGGGTATTACCCGGAAAGAGATAACTTTCGTTAATCGAAGTGCCATTTACTTGTAAACGACCCTTGGCATCACAGCAAACAATGTGATCGCCGCCTACTCCAACGGTGCGCTTCACTAAGTACTGGGTAGCTGGATCTGGCATCACGCCAACATCGACGAGCGCTCGCTTTAATTCGCGAGTGAAAACATCTCCAGTTGGTGGTGGAGGGCTCCCTAACCATCCAGCAGGATCCTTAAAGACAACAACTTCACCGCGGCGAATATCGCTGAACATGGCGGAGAATTTATTAACGGCTATGCGATCGCCAATTCCCAGGGTGTTCTGCATCGAACCGGATGGGACATAGAAGAAGTGCACGAAAAAGGTTTTGATTATTACCGCAACGATCAGCGCCGATACAACAATAATCGGAACTTCTCGGAGCAGCGAACCCTTTTTGGGAAGGCGCATCTTAAAAATAATTAAGCTTGTTCGGCGGGTGTCTCAGACTCTGCAGCGACCTCTTCAACAACTGCTGGAGTTTCGACAACTGCTTCAACAACTGCTGGAGTTTCGACAGCCGTTTCGACAATTACCTCTTCGATAACTGCCTCTTCAACGAATACATCTTCAACAATGAACTCATTGTTAGCGCCACGACGCTCTTTAATCTTGGCAGCCTTACCGCGCAGATCGCGCAAGTAGTAAAGCTTGGCGCGACGGACATCTCCACGGCGGACCATTTCAAACTTTTCAATAACTGGGGTGTGTACTGGGAAGGTACGTTCTACTCCGACACCGTATGAAAGTTTACGGATTGTGAAAGTCTCGCGGACTCCAGCACCTTGACGGCGAATTACTACGCCTTGGAAGACCTGGATACGGCTCTTAGAACCTTCGATAACACGAACGTGGACCTTGATCTCATCGCCAGAGCGGAAGTTGATAATGCCCTTTTTGAGCGAGGCGGCATCAACCGCATCCAAAACGTTCATGGGTAATCCTTTGCTTAAATGACCTCAACTGAGGTAACTACTACGAAGACCGTATCTTGCCACAGTCGGGCGAGGCTAGCCAATTTCGAGCGTGAGGAGCCCATGGAGGGTAGCTCCAGCGGCGATAACCATCTCTTCTCCCGCCGGGGTGCCATTGCGACCGCTCACCAGAGCCCCCGCCTCGCGGGCTATGAGCCCGCCTGCGGCCAAATCCCACTCCTTGAGGCCACTTTCAAAGTATCCATCCACCGCTCCGCTAGCGACATGGCACAGATCAACCGCAGCCGCTCCATTTCTCCGAATATCGCGTACTCGTGGAATCACAGAGGCGATCTTCTCGCCCTGTCGTACCCGCTCGGCAAGATCGTAGGAAAATCCCGTGGCGATCAATGAATCTTCTAAATGTTCGGCCTTGGAACAGTGGATTGCTCGATCGTTGAGAAATGCTCCTCCCCCTCGACTGGCACGCCACATGGAGTTGAGCGTGGGCGCATAAACAATTCCGATCAGAACTCCCTCATCATCCTTTGCCGCGATACTGATATTCCAGCCCGGCAAGTTATAAAAATAATTGACCGTTCCATCTATCGGATCGATCACCCAGGTGATACCTGATTGAGATTCGCGATTTGCACCCTCTTCTCCGATGATTCCATCCTCGGGCCGGGCCGCCAAGATTTCACTCACTATCAACTTCTCGCTCGCATGATCCATATGGGTAGCAAAGTCGCGTGCCGAGCTCTTCTCGTTAATATCGAAGGTATCGGGACGATTGCTCAGTAGCTCGCCAGCCCGCTGCGCGATCCCCTCGGCGAGGATAAGTAGTTCGTTGATGAGCTCGGTCTGCGGTTGCTGCTTCATGGCTAGAATCTAGGTATGTTTTCACCGTATCGCAAACTTTTCGCGGTACCCGGAGCGCTCCGATTCTCTATAGCTGGCTCTATCGCTCGTCTGCCGATTTCGATGACCCTGCTCTCGATCACCTTCGTGATTGTGCATGTAAAGCACTCGTATACCTTGGCAGGTACCGTCTCCACTGGCGCCGCCTTGATATCGACCGTCTTTAGCCCTACCTGGTCGCGTTATGCAGACCGACTCGGGCAACGCAAGGTGCTGCGCTTTACCATCCCCTTCTACATCATCTTCGATCTGATCTTTTTGGTCGCAATAAGTAAGCACGCCCCGACCTACATCTGGATGAGCGCGATCTTCCTCGCTGAGATCTTCCTCCCCAATGTCGGAGGCCTGGTACGCCGACGCTGGCTCTGGGTTCTCTCTGAAGACCGCGTGATGATAAATACCGCCTACTCCTATGAAGCGTTGATGGATGAGATTATTTTCATTATTGGACCGCTGGTCGCGTCATCAGCAGCAACATTTATTTCTCCTGCTGCCGGAATGATCATGGGATTCTCTTTTATGGCTGTTGGTACAACCCTCTTCATCTCACAACGTTCAACGGAGCCACCTCCCTTTAAGAAAGATGAGAGCGGGAAACACGGTTTAGTTTTAGCGATGCCAGTCGTTCAAGCCGTATTCCTTCCATTTATATTTTTGGGTGCATTCTTTAGCTCAACGGGACTAGCTGTAGTCGGGTACGCCCAGCAACATCACCATGCGGCATACACTGGCCTCGTTCTCGCCATCTGGGCAGCGGGTAGTGGAATCGCCGCAATTTTTAACGGTTCAATTAAATGGCGACTCAAAGATGCTTCGCGTTTTCGTATTAACCTGGGCGTGATCTTGGTACTTTCTCTCCCCTTCTTCTTCATCCACTCCATGGTGATGCTCACAGTTGCGCTCTTCCTCTCCGGAGTCGGCGTCGCGCCGCTCATCGTCTCGGGATACAACGTCGCCGAAAAATCAGTTCCGACAGAGAAAGTGACCGAAACGCTCTCCTGGGTAATTGCGGGCCTCTCGTTAGGAAGCGCCCTGCCGGGAACACTGACGGGCCATATCATCGACTCGCAGGGAGCGAGTAAGGCATTTATCGTCCCCGTGGTCTGCCTCTTTTTGGGGAATTTGGCGACCTTGCTTTACCTTCGGACCTGGCGTCGGATTTCAGATCACTAGGACCGCCCAAATATCCCAACCTTGCCCCCGCAGTTGTGGCACTCTTTGCCCGTGAGCGACTTACGATTAATTGGACGATCAGATGATGGCAGCGAGCTCGAATTGCAATCGAAGGATGGAGTCAACTTCAACCTTCGCATCAGTGATCAACTCCGCGCTTTAGTTAATCAACCCCGCCTCGTCTCTGTCGTCAACGAGGAAGAACAATCCGCTGTCACCGTTAAAGATGTGCAAGCTCGTTTACGCGGTGGTGAGAGCATCGACTCAATCGTGCGAACTACCGGTTGGAGTGCCGAGAAAGTTGAGAAGTTCTCCGGACCAATCTTGCAAGAACGTGCTTATGTCATCGGCTTGGCTCTGGCTGCGCAATTGCGAAAGGAGAAGCACGCTCCAACACTTTCAGCAGCGACGATCTCACAACTTGCCCCGCGTGGCGTAGATATGACTCTCGTAGAGTGGAATACCTGGCGTCTGCCTGATGGCTCCTGGAACATCGTCCTTTTCTACCCCACTAAAAATGGCGGAACGAGCGAAGCCAATTGGACCTTCGATATCAGCAACCGCAGCCTGGAAGCCCTCGATGACGGGGCCGCCTGGATTGCTGGAGATGAGTTAGAGGCGCATACCCCTTCTCCATCTCATGGAATTGTTTATCCTGCAGCAACGCCGGCACCTCGATTAGTGGCCGTGCGTGAAGAAGGAAATCAATCAGAGCTCCCGGAGCCGATCAAAATTTCAAGCCTCGATGCCATTATCAATACCGGACCAAGTCACGTAGATACCGTGTCGGATGCAGAGAAGCGTGATGGAATCACCAAACGTTTAAAGATCCCATCATGGGATGACATTATGTTTGGCGGTCCTAAAGAAACTTCAGAAGAGGAATAGCAGACTCCATCTCAGTCACTCCCCCGTGATGCCCTATCATCGAAGATTCCTGTGGAACTCGAGTTGGGTCGATCAAGATGACCTCTTCGTGCGCAATCGCCATGAAATCGCCCATGCGATCAAAACTTTCCGGCGAAACAACGGCCCCGAAAGTTTGATTGGAAACCAACTCTTCTCGTGAATAGATTGTTGCGCGCTTCCCTAAATATTCGCGCCACTGCGCAATGGTCTCCGCTTCGGATCCCTCGGTCACATACATGTGGCGAGCGCGTGGTTCTCCACCGACAAGGGTGATGTTATCCATCAACCCATTGTCTTGACCTAGAACTATCTTCTCGCCGACATTGACCATTCCGTGATCGGCTGTTACATAGAGATCAGTATTCTTTGGCAAGCGAGCCATCAACGCGCTTATGAGCTCAGCCACCTGCCCCAAGGCCAGCATCCACTTCTCGCTTCCCACACCATCGTTGTGGCCCGCATGATCGAGCGCATTTATATACAAGTAGGTGAATGAGTAAGGCTCGGCGAGCGCCTCTACTGCAGCCTTCACCATCTCTTCGCTCCGGTTAGCGCCTACATATTTCGCACCGCGCAAGGCAGCTTGAGTGAAGGCACTTCCCTCGTAACGCTTTTCAGCGATGTTCGTAACGGTAATTCCGTGTTGCATTCCACGCTCGAAAAGAGTGGGTACCTTCTGCCAGAAGAGTGGATCGACTCGCTCATCCCATTTAAGTGCATTAAGCAATCGTCCAGGAGTTCCCGAATCGGGTATGCGCACCGTGTATCCCAACATTCCGTGCACGCCCGGTAGTTCACCAGTACCTAAACTCGTCAGATTAGTAACCGTCGTCGAAGGAAAGTGCGATGCCAATTCGGATGTTGATTGCACCGCGGCAAATATTGGAAATTGTGATTTATAACTCTCGAGCGACTTAGAACCCATGCCGTCGATAAGCAAGAGGCAAGTTCTTCGCGATTCTGCGAGCGCGAGTCGATTCTCGGTGCCCGGAAGCCCAAGGGTCGCAAAGATAGATTGCGACAGATCTGCCAGTCCAAAGCCCACATCCCCATCCTGCCGTAAATAGCGTGGCAAGATACGCGCCATGGCACGCACCCCTAAAGCCGTTCTCCCGAAAGCTGGAGAGAACCCCGGCAAGATCATCGATATCGATGTCTCGCAAGAGATGTCTGAGTCATTTCTCGAATATGCATACTCGGTCATTTACTCCAGAGCCCTGCCCGACGCCCGCGATGGGCTGAAGCCGGTACAGCGCCGCATCTTGCATCAGATGTTTGAGATGGGACTGCGCCCCGATAAGGGACATGTGAAGTGCGCTCGAGTTGTCGGTGAGGTCATGGGTAAGTTGCACCCACACGGAGATGGCGCGATCTATGACGCTGCGGTCCGTTTAGCCCAGCCATTTACCACCCGCCTGCCCCTGATTGATGGCCACGGTAACTTCGGCTCGCTCGATGCCGGCCCAGCCGCCATGCGTTATACCGAGGCCCGCCTTGCCCCAGCGGCGATGGCGATGGTCGATGAGGCCGATGAAGATACCGTTGATTTTGGCGGAAATTACGATGGCCAGCTCCTCGAACCTCTTGTGCTCCCCGCGGCATTTCCAAATCTCTTGGTCAATGGCGCTACTGGCATCGCAGTGGGAATGGCGACCAATATGCCACCACACAATCTGGGTGAGGTGGTTGCCGCGGCAAAGCACTTGATTGATAACCCCAAGGCAACGCTCAAGGCCCTCATGAAATTTGTTCCCGCACCCGACTTTCCGACTGGCGGAGAAATTATCGGCTTGGAAGGCGTGGCAGACGCATACGCCACTGGGCGCGGCTCCTTCAAAGTCCGAGCCACTGCCGTTATTG
This sequence comes from uncultured Actinomycetes bacterium, assembly GCA_903933585.1. GTDB lineage: Bacteria > Actinomycetota > Actinomycetes > Nanopelagicales > Nanopelagicaceae > PALSA-747. The sequence continues at coordinate 16,855 of CAIZKO010000070.1, read as the reverse complement.
AAAAAGTCTCTTCGCGTAAGCAAGGAATTGTCATTACCGAATTTCCGTACAACATCGGACCCGAGAAGGTTGTCGAAAAGATCGCGGTCCTCGTTAAAGGAAAGAAGATCCTAGGAATTTCCGACATCATCGATCTATCTGATGGTCAACAAGGCACCAAGGTTGTCATCGAAATCAAAAATGGTTACGAGCCCGAGGATATCCTCGAGCAGCTATACAAACTCACCCCTATGGAAGATCAGTTCTCGGTTAACGCAGTGGCACTCGTGAACGGCAAACCGCTCACTCTAGGACTCAAAGAGCTGCTCCAAGTCTTTATCGACCATCGCATCGAAGTGGTTCGTCGCCGCTCCGAATTTCGCAAGGCCAAGGCCGAAGGCCGCTTAACGTTGGTTGACGGATTGCTAAAGGCAATTATCGATATCGACAAGGTCATCAAAATCATTCGCGGCTCCGAAGATGCACAAGTTGCGAAAGAGGCGCTCATGAAGGGATTTAAATTGAGCGACGAGCAGGCAACTTACATCTTGGATATGCCGCTGCGCCGCCTCACCAAGGTGAGCAAATTAGAACTTGAAACTGAACAGAAGCAGTTAAGCGAAGTTATCGCAGCACTCAAGAAGTTGCTCTCCAGCGAGGCAAATATTAAGACTCAGGTCTCCGCAGAATTAACAGCGGTTTCAAAGGCTTTTGCCACCCCTCGTCGTACCCGCATTGGCGCTGAGTAAATTCAGTAATTAAGCGTCGATCCGGTCGCGATCAATCTCGGCGCTGGAAATAAACTCTTTGCGGGGCGCAACTTCGTTGCCCATGAGAAGTTCAAAGATCGCCTCTGCCGCCTTGGCATCCTTCATCGTCACTCGACGTAGGGTGCGCTTCTCGGGGTCCATCGTGGTCTCGCGTAGTTGGTCGGCATCCATCTCGCCAAGACCTTTGTAGCGCTGTACCGGCTCTTTCCAACGCTTTCCGCTCTTGGTCAGATCGGCCAATAATTTCTTCATCTCGTCATCGGAGTAGGTGTAATACATCTCCCCGCGCTTGCCGCCGACGACATCAATGCGATGCAGTGGAGGAATAGCCGCAAATACCCGTCCATCTTCAATCAACGGACGCATGTAGCGATAGACCAGGGTCAGCAAGAGGCAGCGAATGTGAGCGCCGTCAACGTCGGCATCAGACATAAGAATCACGCGACCGTAGCGCGCATCATCGAGGGTAAAGGAAGCGCCAGAGCCAGCTCCAATAACTTGAATAATCGAAGCGCACTCATTGTTTTCAAGCATCTGTGACAGTGAGGCCTTCTGAACATTTAGAATCTTTCCGCGGATCGGCAAGATCGCTTGGAATTCAGAGTTACGAGCCGCCTTTGTTGTACCCAGAGCGGAATCTCCTTCAACGATAAAGAGTTCGGTGCGACCGGTGTCATCGGAACGGCAGTCCGAGAGTTTTGTAGGAAGAGAACTGTTCTCTAGCGCGCTCTTACGGCGCTGTAGATCTTTATGAGCTCGCGCTGAAATTCGAGTACGGGAAGCCGCAGCAACTTTCTCCATAACGGCGCGTGCCGTCGCTCTGTCGATCCGCTTCGTTGATGCAAAGTAATTCTTTAACTCATCGGCCACGACACTGGCGACGATCTTGGTCGCCGCAGCGGTGCCCAGAACCTCTTTGGTCTGGCCTTCAAATTGTGGTTCGGACATACGCACTGTAACGACCGCGGTCAGTCCTTCAAGGACGTCATCCTTGATGACATCGATCTCGTTGTTCTTGAGGGTCTTGCTATTACGTAACTCCTCATTAAAAGCTTTCGTGATGGCGCGTTCAAAACCCAGCGTATGAGTTCCACCCTTAGGGGTCGAAATAATATTTACGAAGGATGACATTGTGGTCTCAAAGGCATTGCCCCACTGCAGCGCGATATCCACGCCCATGGTGCGATTGACCTCTGTGGGCATCATGTGGCCTTTATCGTCGAGAACTGGGACGGTCTCGGTGTACTCACCGCTTCCAGTAAGGCGAATTACCTCACCGACCGGTTCATCGGGACGCAGGAAGGTGCAAAATTCCGAGATTCCGCCCTTATGGAGGAATATCTCGGTGCTCTTCGATTTGCTGCGATTATCGGTTACCGTCAATTGCAATCCTGGTACCAGATATGAGGTCTGGCGCGCCCGGGCATAGATATCTTCAATAGAGAGTTCGGCCTCTTTGAGGAATATCTGCTTGTCGGCCCACCATTTGGTGCGGGTTCCAGTGACCTTAGCTGCCACCTTTCCGATTACTCGTAATCCCGACTTCTCTTCGAAGGGCGCCTTCGGCCCGTCGCCATCAAATATTCCAGCGTTGCCGCGCTGGAATGACATCCAATAAATCTTTCCATCGCGGTCGACTTCAACATCGAGTCTGGAGGCCAAGGCATTTACTACAGAGGCACCTACACCGTGCAATCCACCAGAGGCGGCGTATGAGCCGCCGCCGAATTTTCCGCCTGCATGCAATTTGGTCATGACGACTTCAACACCAGTGAGGCCAGTCTTTGGCTCTTTATCAACCGGAATTCCGCGACCATTGTCGTGAACTTCTACCGATCCATCGGCTTCCAAATTAATTTCAATCTTGGTGCAGTGCCCAGCGAGAGCTTCATCTACTGAGTTATCGATAATTTCCCAGAGGCAATGCATGAGTCCGCGGGAGTCAGTCGTTCCGATATACATTCCCGGCCGTTTGCGAACAGCATCGAGCCCTTCCAGCACCGCGAGGTCTTTGGCGGTATAGCCATTTGCAGTCGTTGCGGTTTTATCATCGGTGGCCATGGGCGCCAAGGTTATCGGGCATACTCTGTCGAAATTGCGTATTGGGAGAGAATTGAGCCAGTTTTTTCTGTGAATTGCGATAAATGAGCGGAAAATGCGCGGCAGAATTGAAAAGGGAATAAACTACCTATGCATTACTGTTCCACTATCGTCCGAAGAAGTTATACATTGAGCAGGACCTACACAGACAAGGAGCAGTCGATGACCGAACAATTGATCCTCGAACCTACCCCTCTAAATGCCGTTGACCGCTGCGATCGTTGTGGGGCTCAGGCATATGTCCGTGCAACTTTGCTCAACGGTGGGGAGCTTCTTTTCTGTGGCCACCACGCAAAAGAGTATTCTGCAGGGCTAAAACCACTCGTCGCCAAGATTCAAGATGAAACTTCAAAATTGGTTGAGACACCTGCAAGCGTTGAGTAATCCCAACGCTCTTTAGCCTCTTAAGAGTTAACTTTCCTGCGATTATTGAGCGGGAAAGAAGATATTTTCTACTACCAAAGAGACTGCATATAGCCAGTTATCTTGATCCATATGGGCAGAGGTAAAGTCATCGACCGTTCTCCCCAAGGTGTAAGCCTGGAACATAACGGCAGCGGTGCGTGGTTGCAGCAACGGATTGCCCAATCCCCTGGCCTGTAAATCGCGATAAAGGTCGGCAATTGTCTCGGTCAAACGCTCTTGTTCAGCGCCGAGGGCAGCAGCCATTCTTGGATTATGCATCACTTTAGAGATAGCAGTGAGGCGCTCAATGCGCGTATCTGCCAACTCCGGGGCTTGAAAACTCTTGGAAACTTCTGGAAGGCGATGCACCAATTGCTCGCGAGAAGAGACGGTGCTAAATAACTCTGTTAAAACTTCAATAGAGTCATTAACATAACTGGAGAATCGACGGACCTGGGCTAGCTCGAGAAGCTCGGCAAAATCTTGAAAGTGGTGGTACAAAGAGCCACGCGAAATCCCAGAGATTTCTAGGACTCTCTCGCTGGTGATCTCATCGAGCGTCAAATTGTCGAGAAGAACAACGACAGTCTTAATCAATTCATCTTTAGTGGGATGTATTCCATTTCTTGCCTCACGCGCTTGCGCAGTTGCTGTAACCATTTCTGATTCCCCTCTTAGCTGATTCACTAAACATTGAATGGCAAGATCTTTTAAGCAACAACGCTTAAGTTGCCGAATGTAATGTCCAATGAACTTCAATACAAGGAATCTAGGGTGAATGTTGGATTATTAGTTGCAAAGTTATTTAGATAACGCACTTCCAGCAATTATTTTCTTTTGAAACTCACTCTTTGTTCTCTTTATGTGAGCCATCGCAGAATGGCTTCTCTTTTGATCTGCCACAGCCGCAGAGTTTGAAATCAGTTTTCGTCTCAATGATCTTTCCATCGCTATCAACAAAATCTGCAGTTCCAGTAAAACGAAAGGACCCACTTACTGGATTTCTAAATATCTTCGGGTTATTACTCATATATAAATTGAACTCCTAAAAATTAATCTAAGTAGTCGCGAAGTACTTGTGATCGGGATGGGTGACGCAACTTGGACATCGTCTTTGATTCGATCTGACGGATTCGCTCGCGCGTAACTCCGTAGACCTTACCGATTTCATCGAGCGTCTTGGGTTGACCATCTGTAAGTCCAAAGCGCATTGCAACAACCCCAGCTTCGCGCTCAGATAAGGTATCAAGAACTGCATGTAGTTGCTCTTGCAAAAGTGTGAATGAAACAGCATCAGCAGGAACGATCGCTTCAGAATCTTCAATAAGATCACCAAACTCTGAATCGCCCTCTTCCCCCAGCGGAGTGTGGAGAGAGATCGGCTCGCGGCCATACTTCTGAACTTCTACAACCTTTTCCGGCGTCATATCGAGCTCTTTTGCTAGCTCTTCTGGGGTTGGTTCGCGCCCGAGATCCTGCAACATCTGGCGCTGTACACGGGCAAGTTTGTTAATTACTTCGACCATATGTACTGGAATACGAATTGTGCGGGCTTGGTCAGCCATCGCGCGGGTAATCGCTTGGCGAATCCACCAGGTTGCATATGTAGAGAACTTATAGCCCTTGGTGTAATCAAACTTTTCTACAGCTCGAATAAGTCCTAAGTTGCCTTCTTGAATGAGATCCAAGAAGAGCATGCCGCGGCCGGTATAACGCTTTGCCAATGAAACTACGAGGCGAAGGTTGGCCTCCAGGAGGTGATTTTTAGCGCGGCGTCCTTGCAATACAAGTTGTTCGTATTCGCGCTTCAATTTCTTATCCAACTTCTTATCGTGCGCGAGCTTCTCCTCGGCAAAGAGCCCCGCCTCAACTTGGAGTGAAAGCTCTACCTCCATCTCAGCATTGAGGAGAGGAACGCGTCCGATGAGTTTGAGGTAATCCTTCACTGGGTCGGCGGTTGCACCGGCAGTTAATACCGTCTGAGCAGGTGCATCATCCTCTTCGGAATCCTTAATGGTGAATGCATTCTCTTCGTTCTGAGACTCTTCAGCGACGTTGACGACGCGAATCTCAGCTTTCTCTTCCTCTTCCGCGACGATCTCTTTTACTTCTTCAACGAGAGTATCGAGATCTTCTAACTCAATCTCTTCGAGCTCAACCTCTTCGCCATCAATCTTGGTGATGACGGGTGCTGCGCTCTTTGCAGATCCAGCTTTAGGAGGATTCTTGAGAGCTTCTTCCGCGGCGCGGCGAGCAGCAAGCTCTGCCTTAGTTGGAAACCGATGAGCCGCTTTGCGCTCAGCCTTCGCGCGCTCTTCGGCTTCGCGCTGTAATTTAAGTTCGGCCAATTCCGCCTTGGTGGGGAAGCGATGTGGCGCGGCAACAGCCTTCTTCGCAACGCTCTTCTTCGCGGGAGCTTTCTTTGCAGTGACTTTTTTAGCTACTTCCTTTTTGGCTACCACCTTCTTCACCGGTGCGGCTTTCTTCGCCGGTGCCTTTTTTACGGCGCTCTTCTTCGCTGTGGTGCTACTTACTTGGTCGCCTTTTTTGGGCGCACGAATTACAGCCACGGAGCATCCTTTGGTTTACCTGGCCTAACTTTACTGACCAGTGGAATCGATAGCCATATTATAATTTGTCCACAGCCCTAAATGCACATCCAACCGCCGAATTTGGGGCTCCTTTTAGTGATTAAGCGCCTTTCGCAGCAAATCCCCCATGGATTCGACCTCAATGAGAAAGCCATCGTGGCCAAAGGGCGATGAAATAGTCTCCAAAGGGCGAGCTGAAGGAGTCAATTCCACAATCTCCTCCTGGAGGCGATGCGGGAATAGTCGATCGGTATCGATAGAAATTACCGAAACTGGGATGGTTATTGCACCCAGCGCGGCAGCCACCCCGCCCCGACCCCGCCCTACATCATGGGAATTCATCGCTTCGGTCAAGGCAATGTAGGTATTTGCATCAAATCTGCGGGCTAATTTAACGGCCTGATGATCCAAGTAGGACTCGACAGCGTAGCGCCCGGTCTCATCGCCTTGCAGCTCACGCCCAAAGCGCACATCCATCTCAGATTCAGTTCGGTAGGTCAGGTGCGCAATCCGCCTGGCAATACCCATTCCTTCCGTCGGTCCGATCTCTTGCTCGTAGTAATCACCATCGCTGAAATGCGGGTCGCTCTTGATGGCCCGAATCTGAATAGATGCGCCTCCGATTTGATCTCCAGTGGCAACTGCAGATGAACCAATGGTGCAGATGGCTTCGACGCGATCGGGATGATCGATTGCCCACTCCAGCGAGCGCATGCCTCCTAATGAGGGGCCAACTGCCAGGACATAACTTTTAATACCCAAGAGATCGGTAACGAGTAATTCTGCGGCGACCATATCGCGGATGGTGATGACAGGGAAACGCGACCCCCACCGCTTTCCATCGGGAGCAAGTGATGAAGGTCCGGTACTCCCCTGACAACCGCCAATAACATTGGGGCAGATAATAAAATATTTATTTGAGTCAAGTGCCAAGCCCGGACCGACAATCGATGGCCACCAGCCCGGGACATCAGACCATCCAGTCAGCGCGTGATTTACGAGAATCGCATTATTGCGATCCGCATTTAATTCCCCCCAGGTTTGGTAGGCAATGGTTATATCGGGAAGAACCTCACCCGATTCGAGGGTGAGGTCTCCAATCTTTATGAATTGGCGAGCGCCCGGATCGTGGCCCTCTAGCCACGCACCCGTTACAGGACAATCGCTCTCATTCATATAAGCACCTACTTCGCCGCAGCAAAGCCTCCATCGAGATCGGCCTTGATATCAACGATATTTTCTAGCCCGACAGAGAGGCGAACCAACCCAGGGGTCACTCCTGCGGTGAACTGCTCTTCCACAGTGAGCTGTGAATGGGTGGTCGATGCGGGATGGATAACAAGTGATCTCACATCTCCAATGTTGGCTACATGTGAGTGCAACTTCAAGCCCTCAACGAACTTCTTTCCGGCTTCGATACCGCCCTTTATTTCAAAGGAGATCACCGCTCCAGTGCCCTTGGGGGCGTACTTCTTAGCGAGGTGATTCCACGGCGAAGAGGCCAGTTCAGCGTAATTAACACTTTCTACCTGGGGGTGTGAGCTGAGGTAGGCCGCAACCGCTCTCGCATTTTCAATATGGCGCTCGATGCGAAGTGAAAGGGTCTCTAGGCCAATCGCCAAAAGCCAAGCGTTGAAAGGACTTACCGCGGCGCCAGTATCGCGGAGCAGAGTAAGGCGGATCTTGAAGATGTAGGAGAGATTCGCTCCAAAGGCCGAGCCGACTCCCAAAGCCTGTGCATACACCAGGCCGTGATAGGAAGGATCTGGCTCGTTAAAACCAGGGAACTTCGCCTTTTGCAGGGCGTAGTCAAAATTTCCAGAGTCAACGATCGCACCAACGATGGAGTTACCATGACCAGATAAGAACTTGGTTGCCGAGTGGATAACAACGTCAGCACCATGTTCGATCGGACGGATCAGGAATGGGGTCGCAACGGTGTTATCAACGATCAGTGGAATTCCATTTTCGTGAGCAACCTTTGCAACAGCTTCAATATCCAAAATATCGTTCTTTGGATTTGAGATCGTCTCGCCAAAGAAGGCTTTGGTATTTGGGCGAAGTGCTGCGCGCCACGACTCGGGGTCATCGGGATTTTCAACGAAGGTAACTTCGATTCCAAACTTTGGCAAGGTGTAGTGGAACAAATTGTAAGTTCCGCCGTAAAGGCTTGGAGAGGAGACGATGTGGTCGCCAGCTTGTGCAACGTTTAAAACCGCATACGTTGTCGCCGCGGAACCAGAAGCCACGAGAAGCGCAGCAACTCCACCTTCAAGTGCAGCGATGCGCTGCTCGACTGCGTCCTGCGTTGGGTTCATGAGACGGGTATAAATATTTCCCAGTTCTGCCAACCCAAATAGATCTGCGGCATGCTTCGTATCGCGGAAAACATAGGCGGTTGTTTGAAAGAGCGGCAAGGCGCGTGCACCGGTCGATGGATCTGGTACTTGTCCGGCATGAATTTGGCGAGTTTCGAAGCCCGCCTGCTCTGGTGAAAATGACATGAAATTCCTCCTAAGACGCTAGGGGGTGCAGAAATAAAAGGGGAGAGCCCCAGTTCATCTTTGACCCACGCTTGCTAATTGCACTGTGCAATTAACCTGGTCTTCACCCGGAGCACCCCACCGTGGTGGAGGGTTGCCGTCCAGTAAGCCGGGGCTAAAACCTGGAACTCGTGACCTGGCCAAATAATAAACAGGTGAGGCTCAGATAACAAATCAAAGGTGGCTAGGAGGGAAGTATGTTTTCGCGCCATCCAGATGTGATTGGTAACCGGCGATCCTTGCCAAATGCCCGCCGAGAGATCTTCGGGCCGGGCGGATATTGGCGCCTCTTATATTCAGCGCGATCCACCATTTGAATCACCTTCGTCGCCAGATCAATATCAAATCCGGCAGAGATAAGGCCCTGGAGCCCACCATCATTTTCAATATAGATGGTTAAAAGTTGATCGAGAAGTTGGTAGTCGGGTAGCGAGTCGCTATCTTTTTGGTCGGGACGCAACTCCGCGCTGGGCTCTTTGAGAATAGAGTTGAGCGGAATCGGCTCATGCTCACCGCGGGAAAGTGCAACCTTGTTGCGCCAACGGGCGATCGCCCAGACCTCAGATTTAAGCAAATCTTTAATCGGCGCATATCCCCCGACGGCATCACCGTAGAGGGTTGAGTACCCAACTGCGAGCTCCGATTTATTTCCGGTTGCAAGTACGAGATGGCCCTCTTGATTCGAAAGCCCCATGAGCGTTGTACCGCGCACTCGGGCTTGGACATTCTCTTCCGCCAACCCGGTGAGGCCGAGGGAGTTAAGGAAACCATTTACCATTCCTTGGATTTCAATAACCCGAAAATTGAGTCCGATGCGCTTTGCCGAATCGGCTGCATCGCTCAAAGAATGTTCAGATGAGTACTGACTCGGCATCGCAATTCCAAAGGTTCGCTTTGCTCCAATGGCATCGGCAGCAATAGCTGCAGTCACCGCTGAATCGATGCCTCCGGAGAGGCCAAGGATGACCGAGGGAAATCCATTTTTCTTCACATAATCTCTTAAGCCCACGACGAGCGCCTGCCAGATTTCGCCCTCTATCTCCAACCGCGGAGCGATCCCGTGATTGTTCTTCAGGTAGCCCCCAACTCGCTCTTCACTGATGATGAGATCCGGATTGCTCGATAGCGCCCTCGCGTCAAGATCGACGACTAAGAGCCCATCATCAAATTGCGGGGCGCGCGCAATTAATTCGCCAGTTGCCGAAACCGCGATGCTATCCCCATCAAAGACCAGATCATCTTGACCGCCGGTCATATTCACATAGAGCAGCGGAGCCCCAATCTCCCGAGCGCGACGCCGTACCAGCGCAGCCCGCACATCATCTTTATTTCGCTCGAAGGGACTTCCATTCGGAACAACGACGAGTCCAACGCTCCGCGCCGCGAGCGCAGAAACCGGCCCCTTCTCTCGCCAAATATCTTCGCAGATAGCTATGCCGACATCGATTCCGTGAACTCGAATTACTAGAGAGTTTTCTCCGGGGGCAAAGTTTCGGTATTCATCAAAGACGCCGTAATTGGGAAGGTGGTGCTTTATATAAGTGGCGAGCACCTTTCCGCGATGTATGACAGCAACTGCATTTTGTGGGCGGCGGGAGGCGCTCTCTTCTAGATAGCCAACGATGCTCACGAGATCGCCGAAGTCACCCAACTTTGTCGCTAGCGTCGTCAGTGCCGCTTTAGATGCAAGACGGAAAGTCGCGCGATTGGCGAGATCTTCAACGGGATACCCAGTCAGAACCATCTCCGGAAGCACCAAGAGGTGGACTCCTGCGGCCACCGCCTTTTTGGCGTACTCCAGAATTAAATCTGTATTGGCTTCTAAGGCTCCCACCGTTGGATTTACCTGCGCCAGACCCACTCGAAGCTGACCTATGACCTGCGGGCTCATGAATAAATCCTACCTGCGGCGCTACCAAGTGGGGGTTATCGCTAGACTTATGGGAGGCCGCGGACCAGAACTGGCAGCGAGCCCTAAGGGGAATATATGTCGAACGCCCGTACCCGCCGCACCTCCATTGCAGATCTGGCCGCCATGAAAGTTCGCGGTGAAAAATGGTCTGTGATTACCAGTTACGAAGAGATGACCGCCTCTATCTTCGACGAGGCAGGAATTCCAGTTCTTCTTGTCGGCGATAGCGCCGGAAATAACTTTCTCGGGGAAGAGAACACCATCCCAGTAACACTAGATGCGATGATCATGCTCTCCCGCGCGGTAGTAAGAGGCTCCACGAGCGCAATGGTGGTCGCTGACCTTCCCTTCGGAAGTTATGAGAAATCGCCAAAGCAAGCCTTAGAAAGCGCTACGCGCCTCTTTAAAGAGGCGAAGGTGCACGCGGTTAAACTCGAAGGTGGAAAGAAGGTAGTGCCACAGATTAAGAAACTTATAGCGGCGGGTATCCCCGTTATGGGGCATCTCGGCCTCACCCCGCAATCGGTCTATGCGCTGGGCGGTTATAAAGTGCAAGGACGCGGGGAAGACGCTGCCCGAATCATGAAAGATGCCAAAGCCCTGCAAAGCGCTGGCGTCTTCTCGCTGGTTCTGGAAATGGTTCCAGCAGAACTCGCTGCTGAAATTTCTGCCGCACTCGACATTTCGGTGATCGGGATCGGAGCTGGGCCGAATTGCGATGCGCAGGTAATCGTCTGGACCGACCTCATGGGGCTAACAGAGAACGCCCCAAAGTTTGCGAAGGCCTACAGAAACCTCCGTGCAGAAATCGCTAACGGGGTAAAAGAGTGGATGGAGGACGTTGCATCGGGCAGGTTCCCTACCGAAGAGCAGACCTTTCACTAGGCTCCCACCATGGCGCGATTTGCAGTTGATTTAACCCCGTTGCGCAAAAACAAGAACCTTCGCTACATCTTCATCTCTGGGGTTATCTCCCGTTTTGGCACCGCCTTAACTCTCGTCGCTCTCCCTTTTCAAATCAAAGAGCTGACAAATTCCTATATCGCCGTCGGAGCGATGGGCGCTGTCGAGATTACTCCTTTGATTATCTTTGCCCTGTGGGGTGGAGTCCTTGCTGACTCAATTGATCGCAAGAAGATGGTCTGGCGCTGCGAAGCCGGCGCCTTACTCTTCTCCGCGGCGCTCCTTGGCAACTCATTGCTCCACAAACCCCACTTGCTCGTGCTCTTCATAGCGGCCGCTGGGTTCTCTGCGGTTGATGGACTTTCGAGCCCAAGTTTCAGCGCGATGATTCCCAGGTTGGTCGACCACGATGATCTTCCCGCGGCGCAAGCGCTCATGTCATTTCGCTGGCAATTTAGTTCAATCCTTGGGCCGGCCCTCGCTGGGGTAATAATCGCTACGAGCGGCGTAAAAACTGCTTATAGCATCGACATAGTCACCTATTTGATCTCCGTAGTGTTCATGCTGAAGATAGCCGCGATTCCACCGTTGAAAGATGGGGCGACTAGATCCATTAAAGCGCTCTTTGGCGGACTGCAGTACGCCGCATCTCGTAAAGATTTGGTCGGTACATACATTATCGATCTCACCGCGATGTTCTTTGCCATGCCCAATGCCCTCTTCCCCTTTTGGGCTGATCAAATCCACTCCCGCTGGGCTTTAGGCTTCTTTTATGCAGCGGGAGTTGTCGGCTCCATTGTGGTTACGGCTACCAGCGGTTGGATGAAAAATTTCAATCGTTACGGCTGGGCAATTACCGGCGCAGCTATCGGGTGGGGAATTTGCATCGCACTCGCTGGTACCACCAATTCTCTCTGGTTAGTTCTGCTCTTTCTTGCGCTAGCAGGGGCATCCGACCAGGTAAGTGGACTCTGCCGTCAGACTTTGTGGAATCTAACGATCGATGATGAATATCGCGGAAGGCTTGCTGGTCTTGAACTTCTCTCCTACTCGGTCGGTCCACTCGCCGGTCAGTTACGCGCCGGTACCACGGCAGCAGCAACCTCACTGCGCACCTCAGTCATCTCTGGCGGGCTTTTATGCATCGGATTGGTCTCGGTTGCCGCGGCAAAGTTGCCAGAATTTCGCAATTTTGATTTGAAAACCAATCTCTATGCGATTGAACAGAGAGCGAAGAAGAATAAAAGTCCCAATCTCGATTGACATATTGCTTAAAAAATGTCGAAACGGCATAAAAATTGAGAAAAAGATTGTTGCGACACGCACTCTCTTTTATATCGAAAATAGTGGCTTCTTCGTGCAATTACTGTCACGATTCTCCTTGAACAGGTTCGGTGACGGATCGAACCATTCTGATAGGAGATGTACATGGCTGCAGCTAAGAAAACTGCTCCAAAGCGTCGCAAGAAGGCAGCTGCTAAGGCAGCTCCAGCTCCAAAGCGTCGTAAGAAGGCCGCTGCTAAGAAGGCAGCTCCAGCAAAGAAGGTCGCTCCAAAGCGCCGTAAGAAGGCAGCTGCTAAGCCAGTTGTTAAGAAGGCTGCTCCAAAGCGTCGCAAGAAGGCTGCTGCAAAGCCAGCTGCTAAGAAGGCCGCTGCTAAGCCTCGCAAGAAGGCTGCTGCCAAGAAGGTAGCAAAGCCTGCTGCCAAGAAGGTAGCAAAGCCTCGCAAGAAGGCTGCTGCAAAGAAAGTTGCTGCAAAGCCACGTAAGAAGGCTGCTGCAAAGAAGTAAATCCCCATTGAAAAACCCCGCCACTTTCTAGTGGCGGGGTTTTTTATTTCCTACAACTTAAAAAATTACTCGTCACACGTGCTCTCAAATTGTTCGCGCATCTTGGAGGTTACCCGCTCAAATATGCGGGCGAGATCCTCTTGATCTTTCGCCGTGAGGTGATCGATAAAGCGAGAACGGATACTCGAAACGTGGTCGGGGGCGGCTTTAACGATAGCCTTCCAGCCTTTATCGGTCATGATGGCGAATTGGCCGCGCTTATCTATTGCACACACTTCGCGACGCACCCAGCCGGCCTTCTCCATGACCTTCATGCGGTGCGAGAGACGCGATTTAGAGATCAAGGCACTTTCGGCGAGTTCGCTCATTCGGATCTGTCGCTCCGGCGCCTCACTGAGGTGCACCAAAATCTCGTAATCTGACATCGACAACTCGTGGGGCGAGAGATCGTTCTCCATGGCATCCCAGAGGCGTCGAGAAGCGACGATATAGGAGCGCCAGGCTTTGAGCTCTTTCGGTGAAAGCCACTTGGGCTCTATTTTCTTGGCAGGCATGGCTTAATGGTACTTTGAAATCGATATTGTTGAAAGGTCAATTACTTTTGGGTCGCGGATTGATAAAAACCACTATTAGGCTTAGCCCATGAGCGCAAACAATCAACCTTCCAGCGGAATCCTGCACGAGAATTTCGATACCCAGGTCTCCCCCAAATCTGACTTTTTCCGCTACGTAAATGGCGGCTGGCTCAAGAATTTCGAGATTCCAGCGGACCGATCCAGTTATGGATCCTTCACCTTGCTTCGCGAAAAGAGCGAGGAGCAAGTCCGTCAGATCATTGAAGATCTCTCGCAGGCACCCGCAGCTAGTGGCAGTAGTGCCCAGAAGATTGGCGACCTCTTCCGCTCATTTATGGATGAATCTCGCATCGAAGAACTGGGAATCTCACCTATCTCCCCTGATATTGCCCGAACTCTCTCGGTCGAAAACGCCAGCGAATTATTGGAAGTTATGGGTGCGCTGGAAGCTCGCGGCATCGGAGGACTTTTCAATATGGGGGTGGAAGTCGATGCTCACGACAACAATCGGTATGTCGTCTATATGGCACAGGGTGGAATTAGCCTCCCCGATGAGGCCTACTACCGCGAGGAGGAATACGCACCTATACGCGCCGCCTTCATAACCCACGCCACCACGATGTTGGAACTGGCCGGAGTACCAGATTCAGCGGCCCATGCCCACCGAGTGCTCGCCTTAGAAACGAAGATTGCAGCCAATCACTTCGATCAAGTTAAAGATCGCGATATGAATCTGGTTCTCAATACCTATAACTTTGTCGGTCTCACCGAATTGACACCAGGATTCGACTGGGATCTTTGGATGAAATCCGCGCAGGTTCCCCACCGTGTCATGGAAGATCTCATCGTTCAAGAACCCTCGCACTTCGCTGGAATCGCAGAGCTAATTCGCGACTTCGATCGCGACTCCTGGCGGTCATGGCTTACCTGGCATTTAATCTCTGGGTGCGCGGCCTACCTCTCAAAGCCATTTGTAGAAGAGAATTTTAATTTTTACGGACGTACCCTCTCCGGAACCCCGGAGCTACGCGACCGATGGAAGCGCGGGGTATCACTCGTTGAAGGGTCTCTGGGTGAGGCGATAGGTCAGGAGTACGTCGCCCGCCATTTTCCTCCCGCCGCAAAGGAGCGGATGGTCCAACTCGTTCAAAATCTTATTGAGGCCTATAGACGCGATATAGCGACGCTCTCTTGGATGAGTAATGAGACAAAGGCCAAGGCGCTAGAGAAACTTAATAAGTTCACCCCAAAGATTGGTTACCCAGATAAGTGGCGCGACTACTCCAAACTGGTGATCGTTGCTGACGACCTGATCGCCAACTTAGAAGCGGTCACAAAATTCGGACAGGATTACGAGTTTGCCAAGATTGGCGCTCCGATCGATCGCACGGAATGGGGCATGACACCGCAAACGGTCAATGCCTACTACCACCCGCTCTACAACGAGATTGTCTTCCCGGCGGCAATTTTGCAGCCTCCCTTCTTCAACCTCCATGCCGACGATGCCGTCAACTACGGAGGAATCGGCGCCGTGATCGGTCATGAAATCGGGCATGGCTTCGATGACCAAGGTTCAAAATTTGATGGAGATGGGAACCTCAACAACTGGTGGAGCAGCGAAGACCGCAGTAAATTCGAAGTTCTCACCAAGAAATTGATTGATCAGTACGAAGTTCTGCGCCCCACGGATGCCCCAGAGGTACATGTCAACGGAGCCCTCACAATCGGCGAGAACATTGGCGATCTCGGCGGGGCTTGTGTTGCTTACGAGGCCTACCAAATCTCCTTAGAAGGCGCTCCAGCGCCCGTTTTAGAGGGTCTGAGCGGTGCGCAGCGCTTCTTTATCGGTTATGCGCAGAGTTGGAATGCAAAGACCCGTCCAGAAGAGATCAAGCGTCAGATTGCAACCGATCCGCACTCCCCTGGAGAATTTCGTTGTAATCAAATTCTAAAAAATCTCCCAGAGTTCTATGAAGCCTTCGATATCACCGAAGGTGACCCACTCTGGTTACCAGAATCAGAGCGCGTCCGAATCTGGTAACTCCACGCTGGCTCTTACTTCGCGGCTAAACGCGCCTCGCGACGTAGCTTCTGCTCGGCAGGATCTGGAACGGGCACCGCACCGATCAGACGCTGGGTATAAGGGTCCTTAGGGTGCTTGAGAATCTCATCTCTGCTACCAACTTCGACCAGCTTGCCATCCTGCATAACCGCGATCCGGTGCGCCAAAATGTCGACGACCCCCAGATCATGGCTAATGAAGAGACAGGCGAACTTCAACTGCGATTGCAGCTCTTGAAGCAACTCAAGGAAACGAGCCTGAACAGATACATCGAGCGCCGATGTTGGTTCATCTGCGATCAAAATCTGCGGAGTGAGCGCCAAAGCGCGCGCGATTCCTACGCGTTGACGCTGTCCCCCAGAAAGCTCGTGCGGATAACGGTTGCGGTAACTGCGTGGTAGTTCAACGCTAGCGAGTAGATCTTCGACTCGCTTATCTAACTCTTTATCTTTGGCAATCTTCGCGAGAAAGAGTGGCTCTCCAATGCTCTCGCCGATTGGCAAACGCGGATTGAGCGAGCTAGCAGGATCTTGGAAGACGATTCCGGTACTTTGGCGAATCTTCCGTAGATCTTTCTGCGAAGCGCCGCTGATATCTTGACCAACAACCTCTAGATGCCCAGATTTAATGGGAAGCAACCCAATGGAGGCGCGTCCAACCGTAGTCTTACCAGATCCAGATTCGCCAACAAGTCCGACAATTTCACCCGGAAAGATCTCTAATGAAAAATCTTCTACCGCAACGAAGGCAGGGATGCGACCGTGCTTCGGATATTCAATCGTCACATTGCTTAATTTAAGAACTGGTGGCTTCGCGGCCTGACTTGGTTCGAGTAGTCGCATTGTGGTGCTGCCCAGCTTAGGCACTGCGGCGAGCAATTGCTGAGTGTAAGGATGTGTTGGTCGATTAAAGATTTGATCCGCCGTACCTTGTTCAACAGTATTGCCGTTTTGCATAACCATAATTCGATCGGCCATATCAGCAACTACACCCATGTCATGTGTAATAAGCAAGATGCCAGAGTTGAGACGAGTGCGTAGCCCACGCATTAAATCCAAGATTTCAGCCTGCACTGTTACATCTAAAGCGGTCGTTGGCTCATCAGCGACAAGCAGTGCGGGATCACATGCCAGCGCTTGCGCGATCATGGCACGTTGACGCTGCCCACCTGAGAGTTGGTGGGGGTACTTGTCTACAGAACGCTCGGGATCAGGAATTTCCACCATT
>CAIZKO010000069.1 GCA_903933585.1 uncultured Actinomycetes bacterium | reverse complement strand
TGCTCGCGGCGCGCTCACCCATCAGATCGCAGGAATCAATGTTGCTGTGATTGCCTTGGTGCCGCTCGCAATATTCGACGGATTGAGTTCGCTTCCCAGCGCCTTCTCACAGTTACGACAGGTGCTCGGTGCTATAAGAAATATTGAACCAATGTTGGTGGCGATATCGACCCCTGATGTAGAAGATTCTTTGGTTCCGCCCGCTGTAACCTTGGAACTGAAAGCTTTGAAACCACTGATTGCTGATGCCAGTACCAAAGAGATCACCTCCTTAGTTAAAAGCGGCGAGACTCTGTTCATCACGGGGCGATCAGGATCGGGAAAGTCATCAATTATCAACTCCTTGCTTGGTTTTGTTCCGTACTCTGGCCAGATACTCTTAAATGGCGAGCAGTTACAGCCCGGAGATCTACATCTATTTTCAACGCTGCTGCAAGATGATTACCTGTTCGGGACTTCCATCCGAGAGAATCTAAAGATTGGCAATCCATCGGCTTCTGACGCGCAACTTCTTGAGGTACTCGAACTAGTAGAACTTCATGATTTCATCGCTGCTCTGCCGGAACAACTCGACACCATGATTGGATCTATGGGCTACAACTTCTCGGGCGGAGAGAAGCAACGCTTAAAGCTGGCTCGTCTTCTGCTACGAGATACTTCGATCTATATTTTGGATGAGCCCTACGAATTCCTAGACGCGCACATGGTGGCGCGAATTTCCGAGCGGGTGGCCGAGAGACTTTCCGACCGCCTAGTCATCCTCGTTTCCCATCTTCCCCTTGCGATCAGGTCGATCTCCATCTCGCTTACCTAGCCACTAAAGTTCCCCCATGATGATGACGCGCACACTTGGCCCGTATGAAGTAACCGCGGTAGGGATGGGGTGCATGCCCTTATCCATGGCCAGTGATCGCAATAAATGGATTCTTGATGATCGCGACTATGCAATCAGCGTTATTCATGCCGCGCTCGACGCCGGAGTGCAATTGCTGGATACCGCTGATATTTACGCTCCAACTTGGAACTCAATGGGTCATAACGAGATCCTGGTCGGCGATGCTTTTAGAACCTGGAATGCGCCTGCCGAAGCGAAAGCGAAGGTAGTCATCGCTACAAAAGGTGGAATCACAAGAGGCAGGGGCGATAACTGGTGGGGTGAGCCTGGACGTAACGCTACAAAGCATTATTTGTACCGAGCCGTTGAGGCCTCGGCGGCAAAGATGGGACTTTCCAAGATTCCACTCTGGCAGCATCACCGCCTTGATACCGCGATCACCTTTGAAGAGCAGTTCGAGAATGTGTTATCCCTGAAGGACCATGGATACGTTGGAGCTATTGGCTTAAGCAATGTAAACGCAGAACAACTGCGTCGTGCAATCACAATTGGGGGAACTCCATCGCAAGGTGGAATCGTCTCGGTGCAAAATGAATACAGCCCGCGCTATCGATTGTCCACCGATGTCATTGATATCTGTACGGAGTATGGGATTGCTTTCTTGCCTTGGTCCCCACTCGGAGGCGGCTCTAACTTTGAAAGACTTGCGACCGGAGAATTCGGAGCATTTGATCGAATTGCGCAAGAAAAAAGCATCTCTGTTTATGCGCTAACAGTTGCATGGCATCTCTCGCAGTTCCCAACATCTATACCGATTCCCGGGGCATCAAAAGCCACTTCAATTTTGGATTCACTTACCGGGGCGAGTATTCAACTAAGCGCTGCGCAGATCACTGAACTCAACGCCAGTTGCCCCCCTGATGGACCGATTGAATCGGAGTTAGTTGATCAACCCGCTTTCCGCGAGTAGATCACTCGGTAGGGTATTTAACGCCCATCTGAGCCCGGAGCGCATCCATCACCTTCATGATTTCGACGCTCTCAGTGACGCTCAAAACCGGGCTTTCGAGTAATCCATCTGCGACGCATTTCTCTAGGTGCAGCCCCTGGTATTGCCGTCCAACGCCTTTTATCTTCTGGTCATAGCTTTGAATAACTTCTCCGCCTTGATTGAAGACTTTGAAGGAAGTCTGGTTATAAAAAGGTGTGTCAATTTCAATGCGGCCGAAAGTTCCCACAACCGTAGCTGTCACTGGACCCGCGGCAGACATGCAGGTTGTTAGCGAGGCTTGAGCTCCACTCTCGTACTCAAAGATAAGAGATGTCGTCTCGTCCACATGTTGACCGG
This sequence comes from uncultured Actinomycetes bacterium, assembly GCA_903933585.1. GTDB lineage: Bacteria > Actinomycetota > Actinomycetes > Nanopelagicales > Nanopelagicaceae > PALSA-747. The sequence goes on along the minus strand of CAIZKO010000069.1, from coordinate 52,414 downwards.
TGAGTGTCGTCTTTGCGATGACCTGCTTTGGAAGACCGAGGACTCGGACTGCGAAGGAGACGGGATAAATCCCCAGATCTAAGAGCGCGCCGCCGCCTAACTCTGGCTCCCAGAGTCGTGCTACATGCGGCAAATATTGGCTGTGATCGGCAGTGACCAACCTAATGTCACCGAGGATCCCAGAATTAATCACAGCAAAGATGGCATCCATCGAAGGTAAGAAGCGGGTCCACATGGCTTCTAGAACAAATAGCTTCTTCGTGGCGGCTAGTTCTTTGATCTCTTGGGCTTCGCGAGCGTTGATGGTGAAAGGTTTTTCGAGCAGCACATGCTTACCTGCGTTAAGAGCTAAAAGTGCATGTTGGTGATGCCAAGGGTGTGGCGTAGAAATGTAGACCGCATCTACTTCAGGATCGTTTACGAGCGCCTCGTAGCCCTGGTGACGGTTAGGAATTCCGAACTTGTCGGCAAACTCATTGGCCTTTGCTAGATCTCGCGCACCGACCGCTTGAATATTAATTCCGGCGATTCGAAAATCATCGGCCACTGCAGTAGCAATTCCGCCTGCACTCAAAAAACCCCAACGTAGCGCGCTCATATTCCAAGTGCCTTCTTTCCTAGGTCAATTGCTGCGGATTGGGCAGCTTCTGGTGAAACCTTAAATTCATTTACAAAACGATTGTATGCCGCATCCATCGTCAGAGTACTACCCGCCAAAGAGCCGTTCGAGGCGAGGGTCGCAATACCCTTCTTAACCTTGACCGCTAAATCTCCAATTGTGTAATCACCATCAATGCCGCCAGCTGCGGACATCGCATCGGTAACAAGAATGATTCGACCGGGGGCTAATTGAAGCAAGAGTTCCACCGCCGAGTGATTGACGTGCACGCCATCTAGAATTATCTCAAAGTAGATATCTGGATCGATGAGCAGCGCATTCGTGATAGTTCCAGTGCGATGATCTAGCTCTGGAAGTGCATTAAACATGTGCGTAACGACTGTAGCTCCAGCGGAGATGGCCGATTTTGCTTCGGCCTCGGTGGCGTTACTGTGACCGATAGCAACTGTCACTCCAAGATCTCTGAGAAGTTCGATGGCAGCGAGAGCGCCAGGCAATTCAGGCGCGATTGTCACCATTCGGATATGACCCTGGCCGGCGTCAATTAACTCCTTGATCTCATCCAACTTGGGTTCGCGAAGTAATTTGGGATCATGCGCGCCGCATTTTGCGCTTGAAAGGTATGGCCCTTCTAGATGAATCCCCGCGATGCTTCCATCGAGAGCAAAGGGGAGTAAGTTCTTGATCTGCGCTTTAAGTACATCCAACGGTTCGGTGACAAGGCTGGCAATTTGAGTGGTGGTTCCATGCGCTCGGTGCGTTGCTAACGCTTTCGCAATGTGATCCGGGTTTGGGTCGCTAAAGCTAAATCCGCCGCCACCATGAGAGTGAATATCCGTGAAGCCGGTTGTCATGCCGTCTCTTTCGCTAGAAGGTCCAGCGCCATTATGGCGCACCCGATTGTCCCAGCATTAACCCCGTAATGGGCGATTAGTAATTGCGGCATCCGTTGAAAGGTCAGTCTCTCGCTCAGGATGGCTTGCAGTGGTTCAATGAGAGCGGCTCCCGCTTGTGATAATCCGCCCCCGAAAATGATTGCTTCTGGCGCCAATATTGTGATCAGGTCTTCCAAAGCCACCGCCAGATAGGCAATTGCTTGCTCCCAGACCTGCCAGGCGTGATCATCACTTCTTATGCGCCCCAGAATTTCCTTCGTTGAAATCGCGAAGCCAGTTCGTTTTTCGTATTCGCGAGAGATAGCCGAGGCAGAGGAAATCGTTTCTAAACAGCCAGATAACCCACAAACGCACGGAATGTCATGGCCCACATTGAGGTGACCGATCTCTCCGGCGTAACCATCGCTACTGCGGATCTTTCCATCAATAATAAGTGCAGCTGCAATTCCAGTTCCTATTGGGATAAAGATTGACTGTTGGAAATCTTTAGCAGCGCCGCTGCGTAATTCAGCCAGAGCGCCGCTGCGCACATCGTGGCCAAAGGCAACGGGAAGATTGACCTCTCGAGATACCAACTCTTTAATGGGAAGTTCTCTCCACCCCAGATTCCCGGTCCAGCGGCTAATGCCATGCTCTTCATCTAAGGCGCCTGGTACAGCAAAGCCAATAGCACTAACATGATGAACTAATTCAAGTTCACTTAGAATGGCGGCCAGTGCTCGTGCCGTCATGAGACCGCTTGGATCATTTTGAGGGGTCGGAGCCGTCGAAGTCGTTATGACCCCAAGCGCCTCGGAGACGAGAGCGGCTTTAATTGAAGTGCCGCCCACATCAATTGCAGCGACATATTTCATCTGCACACTTTAGTTGAGATTGTGTTTAATCTGATTAATTCAAGATAATCGATCGAGAGAGATTACGAGGAAAGTCCGGGTTCAAACCTTTAACACGGGCGAGCGCGATAGCGAGTCGCTGTGCCTTGACGAGGTGAGCCATGGGATCGAGCGTGCTCAATTCAAGTGTGGCGCCCGTCTGCGCAATATCTGCAATCAATGCGGGTTCAATCTCGCCGAATGCCCAGACAGCCCTACCGGGCTGCGAAATAGATAAGGGTCCATGGCGATAATCCATGGCGGGATAGGCCTCGGCCCAAAATTGTGCCGCTTCGCGAGTTTTTAAAGCAGCCTCTGATGCAAGACCAATGGTCCAGCCAGTTCCAATGAAGGTAATTTCATCCATCATGGGGAGATCACCAAGATCTTCATTGAGTGCGATCTCTGCTTGGAGCGCCAGCGCATCGAGATCGGTACCAAGTGAGGCGCGAAGTAATCCAAGCGCTGCAGTAGCCCAGCGGGTCTGTACGACCGACTGCTCGTCAGCGAAATCCATAATGATGGAGTCCGATGCAAACTCGGTTACCGGCGATCCAGGTACGGCGGTCAAGACAACTGTGGGGACCTTGCCTTTGAGATTGCGCAGTAATTCAACGGTCTCAGTTGTTGTTCCGCTGCGAGTAATGGCTACGACGCGGTCAAAGCTGCGGGAATAGATGTACTCGGAGGCGGTGAAGTAGTGCGATTCGCCCTGGCCGGCGGCTTCGCGGAGACTGGCATAGGCCTGGGACATAAACCAAGAACTGCCACAACCGACGACTGCCACGCGCTCGCCTGGCTGAGGAAGGAGGTGGGCGACGGTGGGGGCAAAGAGGGCGGTTTCACGCCAAATCTGGGGTTGGCTATCGATCTCTCTCTCGGCGTGGAACTGAATATCACTCTTCATGTCCGCACGGTAAGGGTTGCGAACCCATCAAGTCAAGAAAATTTGCTCGATTTTGCCAATTTTCGCTTTATAACAACAAATTTATGCAAAAGTGCTTGACTTCGACCCCGGAAGGTAGTGAAGTGTGCTCACCGTTAGGTCGGAGCTCTCCACGGATGAAACCGTCTCTCCAACCTGACCATAACCCCGGATACCGCCGGGCCTATAGGCAAAGGAAGTACTAGATGAAGAGAATGACGCGCGGAGCGGCAGTTACATCTGCCATAGCTCTGGCTGTAACGATGGCTGTGGGGATTACGCCCTCACATGCCGCAACGACCCTCACCATGATCGCCGCCGATTACCCTGGCGACGGACATACCCAGCAAGATCAATGGACCGACTTCGCTACCCGCTTCCATGCCGCCAATCCAGATATCACGGTTAATGTAATCGTGAAGAGCTGGAACGACATTGATCAATATGTAGCAACTCAGATTGCCAGCGGACAGACACCAGATGTTGTTAACAAGGGTGACTACTCAGCTCCCGCTGCTGCCGGCCTTCTCTACCCTGCTTCAAAGATTGTCTCGCCAGCAACTTTGGCTGACATCCTTCCAGCATTCTTAAATAACTCTAAGTACAACGGAGTTGTCTACGCGCTACCTGATCTGGCTTCAGCACGTGCCTTGTTCTACAACAAGGATCTCTTGACAAAGGCTGGAATCACCAAGCTTCCAACATCATGGCTGTCATTGACAACTGATCTTGGAATCATCCATCGTAAGTTGAAGGGTATCTACGGATACGCAATTCCACTCGGACCAGAGGAAGCACAAGCAGAGTTTAATATCTGGGCTGGCGGCAACGGCGGTTCCTACTACAACTATGCAACCAAGGCATGGGTACTTAATTCACCTGCGAACGTTGCAACAGCAACCTTCTTGAAGTCATTGACCACTAAGGGATACACCGAGCCAAATCCAGATAAGTGTGACCGCACAGCATGTGCCCAAGCACTGTTTGCAGCTGGCAAGGCTGTATTCATCAACGGTTCCGTCTTCCTCGGAAGCTGGCTCAAGGCAAACGGCGGCGCAAAGCTCAATGTTGGAACCGGTTCATTCGTTTCTAACACGGGCCATAAGCCAGTAACGCTGGGTGTTCAGGATTACTTCACCGCATATAGCAAGAACGGTAACCAGGCTGCAATTCAAAAGTGGATGGACTTCATTTACGAGCCTGCTAACTACGCTAAGTTCTTGGTAGCTGCTGGCGGGTTTATTCCAGCAACCAAGTCTGCTGGCGCAAAGGCTGCATCAGATCCAGCTCTTGCTCCATTCATTAAGTTGCTTCCAAATGCAGTCTTCTACCCAGGAGATATCGCTTCTTGGAACTCCGTAAAGGGCCAGATCCAACAAGGAATCGGTCAAGCAGTTACCGGAGATCCTGCAAAGGTTCTCGGTCAGCTACAAACAGCAGCAGCTGCTGCTAAGTAGTAAATAGAAGAGATTGGGGGCTCGCAGTTAATGCGGGCCCCCAATATTATTGGCGAAATACTCGCAATTTAAGGGAAGTAGGGATCAGTTGACCACCGTTCGCAAGCGTTACCGCGTAGGAGCGCTCCCTTGGATCGGTCCCGCGATGGCGGTGATCTTCTTGATGGTTCTTTATCCTGCTTTCGAGATGATTAAAACCTCATTTATGAGCATTGATCCAACCGGTACATCCCACGGCTTTGCTGGTTTAAGCAATTACCGGACCCTCTTTCGCAATCCCAATCTCACGGCAGTACTTGAACGTACTGTTATCTGGACTATCTCTATCGTTGTTTTGACGGTGCTCATTTCGCTACCTGTGGCGCAAATCTTGCACGCCAAGTTCCCAGGACGACGCTTTGTTCGTTACGCGCTTATTGTTCCATGGGCGGCCTCAGTGGTTATGACATCCACTTCATGGCTCTGGATCCTCAATGGCTACTACGGAGTTCTCAATCGCATACTTTTGTCGTTGGGTTTAATTCAAGACCAGAAACAATTCTTAGGATCGCAAACTCAATCGTTTACTTGGCTCATTGTTGTTGCAATCTTCGTTTCGGTACCTTTTACCACTTATGTTGTTCTTGCAGGTCTCACAACAATTGGTGAAGATATCTTGGAGGCTTCAACGGTTGACGGAGCTTCTGGATGGCAACGCTATAAGAACATCATCTTCCCATTACTACGGCCAGCGCTCCTCATCTCTATGGTGATCAACCTCATCAATGTCTTCAACTCATTTCCGATCATTTGGGTGATGACTACTGGCGGGCCTGGTTATTCGACAGATACCACAACCACGCTGGCATATAAAATTTCCTTCCGCAATGCAGATATCGCGCAATCTGCTTCGATGGCCACTATCAACTTTGGAATTATCTTGCTCTTCATTGTCTTATTCCTGAAGGTTTCACGCTGGAGGGATGACTCCTAATGACTACGTTGTTAACTAAGAAGTCACGGAAAAAGATCACAGGGCGCAAAGTCACCCTAACGATCTCGGGATGGACTATCGCACTCATCTTTCTAGCTCCATATATAGAGATGATGATTACTTCAGTTAAATCAAAAGCTGAAATTCTCACGATCCCTACGACTTATCTTCCCCAACATTGGACCTGGTCTAACTACATCACTATCTGGAAACAACTGCCTTTAGCGCAATACCTACGCACCAGCATCGTGGTCTCGCTCTCAGCGACAGTCTTGGTATTGCTCTTGGCAATTCCGGCGGCTTACTATGTTGGCCGTAATAGATTTAAAGGGCGTAATGCATTTTTGCTCTTAGTGTTAGTCACCCAGATGTTCTCGCCTACCTCGCTTATCATCGGAATCTTTCGCGAAATCATTAGATTCCATCTGGTTAACACTTGGATGGCGCTCATCTTGGTATATGCCGCATTTAATATGGCCTTCTCGATCTGGATTCTCTCCAGCTTCTTCGCCAGTATCCCTGTTGAAATTGAAGAGGCAGCCTGGATCGATGGCGCCACGCGCATGCAGGCTTTGCGCCAAATAATTCTGCCAATAGCGCTGCCAGGACTGGTTACCGCCTTTATCTTTACCTTCATCTCCGCCTGGAACGAGTTCGTTATTGCGTTGACGATTGAGAGCTCGCCGGCGCATCAGCCTCTTACTGTGGGGTTGGAATCGCTTATAGGTCAATACCAGGTGCAATGGCAGTACCTCTTTGCCGGATCACTCATTGCTATCGTGCCAGTGGTAATTCTCTTCGCAATGATTGAAAAGTACCTGGTGAGTGGCCTTACGGCTGGTAGCGTGAAGTGAGCCGTCAATCTAGGCTCAACGCGATCCTAGAACTGTTGATACGACAGGGCAGCCTAGAAGTTGATGAAGCGGCGCTCTCGCTACATGTCTCCTCCGCGACAATCCGCAGAGATTTCGATGTTTTAGCAGAGCAACAACTCCTTAATAGAACACATGGAGGCGCTGTCGCTACAGGCGGTTCCTTTAAATTGCCACTCACCTACAAAATTGCGCGCCAGGAAGATGCCAAGAAACGGATAGCTATTGTTGCCGCGCAGATGGTCCAGCGCCATCAAGTAGTCGGACTAAACGGCGGCACAACTACCACTGAGATCGCGCGAGTTCTCGCCAAGTCCCCAACTTTTGGTCCCGGCGCCTTTGGCGACCCTCCTGCACTCACCATCGTCACCAACGCACTCAACATTGCCACAGAATTAACGGTGCGCCACCACATCAAGATTGTTGTTACTGGTGGAGTGGCGCGCCCGCAGTCCTATGAGCTGACTGGACCTTACGCAGAGCAAGTTCTCAATGATGTAGCTATTGATATTGCCTTTGTAGGGGTTGAAGGACTGGACCCAAATGTGGGTGCAACTGCGCGTCATGAAGATGAAGCGAGAGTGAACCAACAAATTGCCGCCCGAGCCGCCCAAGTCATTATCGTGACCGACTCCTCTAAATTTGAACGTAGCGCTTTTGCCATGATTCGCACTCGGGAACAGATTGACACGATTATTACCGATGAGGGTATCTCTGATAAGGCTACCGCGATTCTAGAAGGGGCTGGTGTCAAAATTGTCATCGCTTGAAATCGTTCGCGAGGCCGATCGTGCAGGGACAGCCGTCGGTGCCTTTAATGTAATTCTCCTTGAACATGCAGAAGCGATTATCGCGGGTGCGCAGATTGCTCAACTTCCTGTTATTTTGCAAATTAGCCAGAACGCTGTCACATATCATGGTGCTCTGGAACCAATCTCACTAGCAACGCTGGCGTGCGCGACCGCCGCAACGGTACCGACATCAGTTCACTTAGATCATGCAGAAGATACCGAGTTAATTCGCCGAGCCCTCGATCTAGGTTATGACAGCATCATGTACGACGGGTCAAAGTTAGATTTTGCAGAGAATGTAAAGACCTCCAAAGAGATGGCTGCCCTGGCACACTCGTACGGAGCAACGATTGAGGTAGAACTAGGCGAGATTGGTGGTAAAGATGGGGTGCATGCTCCTGGAATCCGCACCAAACCAGCCGATGCAAAGTCATTTGTGGCCGAAACCGGGGTTGATCTTCTAGCTGTAGCGGTGGGCTCCTCCCATGCAATGACAAGTCGGGACGCACAATTAGATTTTGACTTAATCGCTGAAATTCACCGAGCGGTACCCATACCTCTTGTTTTACATGGCTCGTCTGGGGTTAATGACCCCGACTTGCAGAGCGCGGTGCGCGCCGGAATGCGAAAGATTAATATCGCCACCCACCTCAACCACATCTTCACCGATGCGGTGAGAGCAACCTTGGCTAGCAATGAAAAGTTGGTAGATCCGCGAAAATACATCAGCTCTGCTCGCGCTGAAGTTACCTCGGAGATAACTCGCCTGCTGAAACTTCTCAATTTGGAATAGTCTTATCAATGTGAATAGCAACCCTGATGCCATCATTATTGGTGCGGGGATTGTAGGAGCGACCACAGCCCTCTCCCTTACAAACGCGGGGATGAAGGTGCTTGTTATTGATCGTGGAAATGTGGCCACTGGTACAACAAGTGCCGGTGAGGGAAATATCTTGGTCAGCGATAAAGCCCCCGGCCCCGAACTGGATTTAGCGCTGCGATCGCGCGATGCCTGGTTTGAGATTCAGGAAGATATTGGCGGCGGCTTTGAGCTAGAAGCCAAAGGTGGATTGGTTGTAGCACGCAGCGAAGATGGTCTGAGGTCGTTACGCACGCTGACTGCTGCACAACGTATTGCTGGTATTGATGCGCAAGATATATCGATAACAGAGTTGCGGGCGCTAGAACCACACTTATCTCATTCGATTACAGATGGCGCTTTCTATCCGCAGGATGCGCAATGCCAGCCGATGCTTGCCGCGGCACATATCCTGCGTGCAACGAAGGCACGTGGTGGGAAATTTGTATCTGGAGCGAACGTCACTGCAATTACAACGAACGATGGTGCTGTAACTGGTGTTGTCACTAGTCAAGGAACATTTAACGCACCAGTGATCGTCAATGCAACCGGAACCTGGGCGGGGCAGATCGCCCAACTCGCCGGGTCAGCGCTTCCCATTGCACCTCGCCGCGGATTCATTCTCGTCTCCGCGCCAACCCGCAAAATCATCTTTCATAAGGTTTATGACGCGGAATATGTTGCCAATGTATCCAGCGGTGATGCTGACCTACAATCGAGCGCAGTAGTTGAAGGAACGCAGAGCGGAACAATTCTGATTGGTGCTTCGCGCGAGAGAGTGGGCTTCCAAGATGGAATTGATTTCGAGATCTTACGAATCTTGGCGCGCCAAGCGATAGCGCTCTTTCCGATCTTGGCTGATATTCAACTATTGCGCGCATACCGGGGCTTCCGGCCCTATGCTCCCGACCACCTGCCGGTCATCGGCGAAGACCCCATCTTTAAAGGGTTTTGGCACAATGCGGGCCATGAAGGAGCGGGTATTGGGCTGGCTCCAGCTAGCGCCCAATTAATCTGTGATGGAATATTTGACCGTCCCTCATTTATGAATCCCACCCCATTTGCTCCGGCTCGATTCGCAAAGGCAGCAGCCTCGTGATCACCTTTACTTTTAATGGAGTTGAACTCACTGCGCGCGAAGGACAGTCAGTGGCTGCTGCTCTTATTGCACATAATGAGAGAATTACGCGGCTCACGCGCGCTGCAGGTAAGCCGCGCGGAATATTCTGCGGTATAGGCGTTTGCTTTGATTGTTTAATCATTATTGACGGTCAACCCAACCAACGGAGTTGCATAACAGAAGTCAAAGCGGGAATGGTTGTGGCGGTGCAAGATGGAGCTTAGACATCAAGTCATTGTGATCGGTGGTGGCCCGGCTGGACTCAACGCCGCCAAGTACGCGGCCAACGCCGGCTGCAACGTTGCGCTCCTAGATTCAGCGCCCCGTCTCGGTGGACAGTATTGGCGACACACTGGGATCGAAAGCGATGATCAATCTCGTCACCACAACTTCGATCAGGGCTCACTTCTGATGGATGCCATAATTGCTAATCCCAGAATCACGATCTACCCCAACACAACTATCTGGAGCGCTTCAGTTATTAACGGAGAGGTCGTTTTGCGCTACAAGGATGGCGCTTTTATTACCAGCCGATTGATTCTTGCTACTGGGGCTTACGACCGGTCTCTTCCATTTCCGGGATGGGATATTCCAGGCGTGATGACTGCAGGTGCGGCGCAATCTCTTCTAAAAGGCAGTGGAGTAATTGCTGGCAAACGGATTGTCGTGGCTGGCAGCGGTCCCTTCCTACTACCCGTTGCAGCAGGGTTAAGTTCTCACGGCGGGAAAGTTGTTGGGCTGATAGAGGCCGCCGGAAAATTTGCCTGGCTCCCAGAAATTCTCTCCTTGCTACAAAATCCAGCGAAGATCAGCGAGGGGCTGGGTTACCTTCTCACATTACGTAAAGCCAAGGTAGAGATGCGTTTTAAGCAGGCCGTTATCTCCGCGCATGCGGACAGTGATGGTCTCCTGGAATCGATTACCGTAGCCAACATAGATGCAGAATTTCATATCACATCAACATACTCAATCAACTGTGATGTTGCCGCCATCGGATGGGGCTTTACTCCTGATACCTCAATGGCAGGCGCGTTGGGCTTAAAGGAAGAGGTTGCAGCAGATGGCTCGGTAGTCGTGGCGGTGGATGAAAATCAGCGTGCCAGTTCCGCACACTCAGAACTTCACATATTTGCCGCAGGTGAGATCACTGGAATCGGTGGCTCCGCACTCTCCTTAGCGGAAGGTGCAATAGCTGGGCTGGCTGCTGCCGATTCTCGGACAAACCTGCGCGATTTAAAGAAAATTAGGCGCAAGGCCAGACGCTTTGCCCTGACTTTACAGCGCGTTTATCCGATCGCATTGGGCTGGAAGAGTTGGCTCACTCCAGAGACCATAATCTGTAGATGTGAAGAGGTAACCCATGCGGCGATTCAAAGCGCCTTTACAGAGTTGGACGCAGATGATGCCCGCAGCGCAAAACTGATGACGCGGTGTGGAATGGGAATGTGTCAGGGACGCATCTGTTCACGCAACGTAGCGGATTTACTCGATAGCCCAGATGCAGATCGAATAAAAGGTGTATACCGGCCGATAATCTCTCCGATAACACTTGGTGAACTCGCGCAGGACGGATTATTGTGACGCTATGACAAAGCCATGGCATGGAATCATCACCGCGACTGCGACTCCCTTCGATAAAAATCTCGAAGTAGATTTCGATAAATATGCGGAGCATGTGCAGTGGCTCGCCGCAAATGGAACTCATGGTGTAGTCCCGAATGGTTCTCTCGGTGAGTATCAAGTGTTGAGTGACGCGGAGCGCGCCAAGATTCTAGAGACCGCAATAAGTGCAGCTCCAGCAGGTTTTCACGTAGTAGCTGGAGTTGGTGCTTATGGTGCCGCTGAATCCCGCAAGTGGGCCGAGCACGCCGCCGAGGCTGGAGCTCATGCAGTGATGCTCTTGCCGCCAAATGCATACCGAGCTAACGATGATGAAGTTGTCGCGCATTACAAGGAAGTTGGCAAGGTGGGGATTCCAATTGTTGCTTACAACAACCCTTTTGATACCAAAGTTGACTTGGTGGCGGATCTCGTCGCCCGCATCGCCGACGAAGTTCCCAACGTCGTTGCAATAAAAGAGTTTTCTGGTGATGTGAAGCGAGTTTGGCAGATCCACCAACGTGCACCACGCATCGAAGTTCTCGTCGGTGCCGATGATGTACTTCTGGAACTTTCCACCGCTGGAGTTGTAGGTTGGATTGCAGGTTTTCCCAATGCCATGCCGGCGCAATCCGCCGAGCTCTACAACCTTGTGACAACAGGACGATATGCGGAAGCTGCACCTATGTATGCAGCGGTTCACGATCTCTTCAACTGGGATTCGCGCAAGGAGTTTATTCAGGCCATCAAGCTTTCCATGGATATTCTAGGAAGATATGGTGGACCAACCCGGCTACCTCGCCTTCCGCTTCCGGCGGTTGATGACGCAAAGTTGCGGGCTGATACCGCTCGAGCAGTCTCCTTCTTCAAGAATCGCTAAGAATGACGACCATCCGCTCGGTCAAGACCGTTGAATCACATACCGAGGGAATGCCAACCCGTATTGTCCTAGAAGGAATCGGTGAGATTCCAGGTAACTCCGCTTTTGAAAAACGTGCCTACTTCATGGAGCACATGGATCATCTCCGCCAATGGTTGATGTTTGAACCACGCGGACACGGGGCGATGAGTGGAGCGATTATTCAAAAAAGTACGCGTGCCGATGCTGATATTGGTGTTGTTTACATCGAAGTATCGGGCTGTTTACCCATGTGTGGCCACGGCACAATTGGTTTAGCAACAGTTCTTATTGAAAAGAAATTGGTACCCGTTATAGAACCAGTCACTACAGTGCGCCTAGATACCCCGGCGGGGCTTGTGGTTGTTGATGTGGCGGTCAAGGAGGGCAGAGCCCTTAGCGTGACAATCACCAACGTTCCCTCATTCCTCTTCCAACGTGATCAGGTTGTTTCCGTCCCCGGCTTCGGTGAAATCACCTACGACATGGCCTACGGTGGCAACTTCTATGCGATCGTGCCAATAGAGCGCGTGGGGATAGCTTTTGAACGGAAGAACGGTGCCAAATTTCTAGAAGCTGGGCTGGCGATCTCTGATGCGATCAATGAACAAAATCGCCCCGTGCATCCCGAGAATCCGGAAATTGCGATCTGTCACCACATCGACTTTATAACGCCGGGGGATCATCGGCTGCATTGGAAGAATGCGATGGCTATCTATCCAGGCTGGTTTGATCGATCTCCTTGCGGTACAGGTACAAGCGCGCGGTTGGCACAGATGGTTGCCCGTGGCGAGTTCGCTGATGATGATGTCCTCATCAATGAATCCTGGATTGGTTCGCACTTTGAGGGTCGCGTTAAAGAACACACCACAGTCGCTGGTATTCCCGCAATCATCCCAACAATTACTGGCCGAGCGTGGGTGATGGGCGAAGCGACTTGGATTTTGGATTCGACCGATCCATTCCCCAATGGTTTCTTACTTTAAACCGCGAACTCCATTTACCAATCTTTCAATCTTCTCTGGATTGCTGCTCGCTAAAGCTGGGGGCAACAGCTCATCGGAAAATCCCTGGAATGTGACAGGGCGCATAAAGCGATAGATCGCATCAGTGCCAACCGATGTTGTGTGAGTGGAAGATGATGGCCAAGGCCCACCATGATTCTGTGCCGCAGAGACCGATACGCCAGTTGGTGCGCCATTAAGAATTAAACGACCGGCAATAGCGCTGAGCGCTCTTACTAACTCGGGACGGCTTTCTCCGCTTGCTAAATGCAAAGTTGCTGTCAATTGTCCTTCGGAATGAGCGATAATTTCTGCGAACTCTGATTCCTCACATTTAACGACCACGGTCGTTGGCCCAAAGTGTTCGTGACTAAATTCGGGGTTTGCTTTGTACATCTGATAATCAAGTATAAAGATTGCGGGTTGCACGATAAATCCCTGGTCAGGAACATCTCCGACAATTGTTTCGACTCCAGGATGTTTTGCGAGTGCAGAGACAACGCTGTTATATCGCTCGCTAATACCCTTATTGAGTAAGGGTTGGGATCCGACAGAGCCCATCTTGTTACGCAGCGCCGCGATAAATTCCGCGCTCTCGCCGCCGAGAAAAATTAAGCCAGGTTTGGTGCAGAACTGCCCAGATCCCAGTGTTGCGGAATCGAAGAGGCTCTCACCCATAGTGGTCGCACGTTCCTTGAGAGCAGCGGCGGTTATAAAGATGGGATTCAAACTCCCCATCTCAGCAAAGACTGGAATCGGTACGGCGCGTGAATGACTCAAATCAACGAGCAGTTGCCCCACAAGTGCCGAGCCCGTGAATCCAATCGCTGCAATATCTGCGGCGAGTGCGATCCAGTGGGTTATTTCTGGACTGCGTCCTTGAACCATCGTAAAGATATCAGGCGAAAGCCCTTGCGACAGAAGTGCACTTTGCACTGCCTGGAAGGTCAAGAGTGAAGTACCCGGGTGCGAAGGGTGAGCCTTTACTACAACAGGACAACCAGCAGCGAGTGCAGCAGCGCTATCACCGCCAATAACGGAGTATGCAAATGGAAAGTTGGATGCTCCGAAGACTGCCACTACTCCGATGGGAAGATTAACCTTTCGCATATCGGGGCGCGCTACGGGTTTGTAGTCAGGATCAGCTAAATCGATGGTGGCGCCTAGATGAACACCTGTACGGACCATGGCGGCAAAGAGTTGGAGTTGCACTATGGTGCGGGATATCTCGCCATTTATCCGCGCTTCTGGCAATCCCGTCTCTAAATTGGCAATCGCCACCAATTGGGAGCGCAGATTTTCAACTTCAACGGCGATGGCCTCGAGCAGGCTGGCGCGCTTTGCAAGCGTTAATGCAGCGAATGGTTCGCGCGCACTGGCAGCGCGGGTTATTGCAGCGGTTACCTCTGCATGGCTCTGCTCTGGATATTCGGCTCCGAAGGCGAGACCATCTGCAGGATTCACTGCTTGAAAGGGCTGTAAGGACATACGCGAAGCCTAGTACCCTTACCAATGTGAATAAGATTCCCGATCGGGCACCTGGTACCCAATCACATGACATTCCCAAAGGTGAAGCGCTAGCGGAATTTATGTCCTTGGGGTGGTCAGATACCACGCTACAGGGAGTTAAACCCGCCGAAGTTGTGAAGTTTGCCGCCGTTCGACGCGCCAAGATCTCTGCTCTTTATCCCGGAGTGCGACTGGTTATCCCAGCGGGAACATTCAAGGTTCGCAGCAATGACACCGACTATAAATTCCGCGCGCACAGCGCTTATGCATACTTCACTGGTATTTCCGCCACTGATTGCGTCCCAGATTCAGTATTGATACTTGAGCCAGCCGCACAAGGGCATGAAGCTCTACTCTTGATTCACCCTCGTTCCCCACGCGATACCGATGAATTCCACTCTGATCGCAGACATGGTGAGTTCTGGGTTGGACGCAGACTCTCTGCTTTAGAAACCGAGCAACGCTACGGAATTTCCGTGATCCATATCGATGATCTGCCGCAAATGCTTGAAGATGATGTGGACACCTTGGCTATCCATGGTGAAGATCCAGTTGTCGATGCCTTAGTCGAGCACCGTAAGAAGCGCGAGGCCAAGTTGCTAGCCCAAATCTCTGCGCTGCGATTAATAAAAGATCGCTATGAAATTGCAGAGATCCAGAAGGCGATCGATGTCACCATCCGCGGATTTAGCGACATGGTGCAAGCGCTTCCCGCCGCGGTATCTGTTAAACGCGGTGAGCGCATCATTGAGTCGGCTTTTTATGGAAGAGCACGCCTTGAGGGCAATGACCTCGGATATGACACGATCGCGGCTGCCGGTGCGCATGCCTGCGTACTACATTGGATGCAAAATGACGGAGATGTCCTCCCCGGAGATTTAATCTTGATCGATGCCGGGGTTGAAGTTGATTCCATGTATACGGCAGACATTACAAGAACTATCCCGATCAATGGAAAGTTCTCTCCAGCGCAGCGCAAGATCTACTCTCTCGTTTACGCTGCACAGCGTGCTGGTATTGACGCTGTAAAGCCAGGAGCGCCGTGGAGCGCTTTTCACGATGCTGCAAGCGCCGTCTTGGCAAAGGGATTGGAAGAGTTAGGCGTGCTTCCTGTTAGCGCAGAAGAATCACTACAAGAATATGCCGGTTTCCACCGTAGATGGACGGTTCACAGCACTGGGCATATGCTGGGGCTCGATGTTCACGACTGCGCGCAAGCCCGCAAAGAGGATTACCGCGAGGGAGTTCTAGAAGTAGGAATGGTGCTTACCGTGGAGCCCGGACTTTATATTCAGCCCGATGATTTACTCTTCCCGGCCGAGTATCGCGGTATTGGAGTTCGCATTGAGGATGATGTGTTAGTTACCAAGACGGGTGTGCAAGTTTTGAGCCGAGCTCTTCCTAGCCATCCTGATGAAGTAGAGGTCTGGGTCGCGAACTTACTGCGTTAGATCGCATCACCTGCGGCTGCGGCCGCGACTCCAAGGACGAGCGTCAAGGCGAGATAACCCCAAGCATCAAAGTGCTTTCTCGACTTGAACAGGTCGTGAGTTTCCAGAGCAAAGGCCGACCAGGTAGTAAACGCACCTGCAAATCCGGTTCCAAAGAGAAATCCAATATTTGCGTCGCGGTGGACGGTTATTCCAAGTACAAAAGAACCGAGTACATTGATTAATAGGGTTTCAAGGGGGATCGAGTTGATGCGCGTCTTGCGCATATTTTTATCTATGAGATAGCGCAGAGGCGCGCCAATCCCGGCTCCAAGAGAGATCAATAGCACTCTCACTTTTTAGCCCAGCGCTTATCGAGAAATTCATTTGTCGCAAATACCAAGATAAAAGTTCCGATAAGAGATGCCAGCACATAAGCTATAAGACCATGATAGTTATGAGCGTTGAGGTCATGATCAAGGGTCACAGCAAAGGCAGAATAGGTCGTGAAGCCACCACAGAATCCAGTTCCTAGCGCGGGGCGCCACCACCATTGTGGGTTCTCGTGATGGCGGGTATAGATCACGATGACGGTTAGTAAAACGGCACCCAAATAGTTAACGGTGAGTGTGGCCCAAGGAAAACCCGGGTCAACGATGAGGAGTGAGGCGACCCACCTGGCCAGGGAGCCGACAATTCCGCCTAGTGATACGACAGAGAGTTGCTTTAGTTCCAATTGCGTTTCGAAGTTAGGCGAGAACCCGCACCCGAAACCAAACTAATAATGACCGAGGCGAATACTGCCGACCAGAAAGAAGTGATGGTGAGTCTCTTAGTGATATGCGTTGTCACTTCGAGCATCGCGGCATTGATGACGATCAAGAAGAGTCCCGCGCTCAGAATGACTGCGGGAAGAGTCATCAGCTTAAGGAATGAACCCAGAAAGGTATTAATCAACGAGAAAATCAAGGCAACCAAGAGATACGACCATGCTCCCCCGTGGACCTTGATCCCTGGAACTAAACCTGTAGCCGCCCATACTGCGAGGGCTAATACTCCCCAACGAACAAATATCCTCATGGTTAAAGAATACCGTCTCTCTTTCTGATAACCGAGCCTAACCAGCGAAGTGGGTCGTACTTGACGTCTACGACGCGCTCTTTCATGGGGATAATCGCATTGTCAGTGATTCGGATGTGCTCGGGGCATACCTCGGTGCAGCACTTGGTGATGTTGCACATCCCAAGGCCATGTTCAGATTGCGCGGTCTGCTTGCGATTACGCAGGGTGTCTAGCGGATGCATATCGAGTTCGGCGATACGGATAAAAAATCTAGGGCCAGCGAAGGACTTCTTATTCTCTTCGTGGTCGCGGATAACGTGGCAGGTATCTTGGCATAAGAAGCATTCGATGCACTTACGAAATTCCTGCGAGCGTTCGACATCAACCTGCTCCATGCGGGCCTCACCGGGCTTGAGATCCACCGGGTGCTCGTAAGCGCGAACTTCTAGCGCCTTCTTATAATTAAATGAGACGTCGGTGACCAGATCTTTAATGACGGGAAATGCTCGCAATGGAGTAATCGTGATTACTTCATCATCGCCATAGGCAGAAATTTGCGTCATACATGCCAAGCGTGGCTTTCCGTTGATCTCCATAGAACATGAACCACATTTACCCGCTTTGCAATTCCAGCGAACCGCCAGGTCACCCATCTGAGTCGCTTGTACGCGGTGAATGATGTCGAGAACTACCTCGCCGTTATTTCCTTCCACGGTGACATCTTGTAGGGCCCCATCTTCATCGTTACCACGCCAGATGCGAAGTTTGAGTGTGCGCGCCATTAGTTTGATCCGCCTTTCGCAATTTCCTGCGGGGTCATGTACTTCTCTAATTCGTGAACATCAAAGAGATCGAAGAGCTCTTTCGGTAGCGCTGGCAACGCTTGGACCTTGATATTGACATTTGCGCCATCAAAACTGGAGATGTGATTGACCTGACGCCAGGTGGGGTTCATTCCAGGGAAGTCATCGCGGGTATGCCCACCGCGTGACTCTTCACGGAGCAGGGCGGACTTTGCAGTACTTTCCGCAACAAGCAACATATTGTCGAGATCGAAAGCTAAGTGGAAGCCCGGATTGAACATCCGATCTCCAGTCACAGAGATATTGGCGCTGCGCTGGCGAATGTCAGCGATCTTTTCGATCGCTTCCATGAGTTCTACTCTGGTACGAATAATTCCCACCAAGTTGTGTGTGATCTCCTGCAGCTCTTGATGAAGCGAATAGGCATTTTCGCCGCCTTCTCGTGTGAAAGGAGCGGCAATTCTTGTAGCCGCCTTCTCAATGGTGGAATCACTCACTGGATTAACTCCGTGTGACTTCACATAAGCAACAGCACCCATTCCGGCGCGACGACCAAAGACCAACAGATCCGTCAGCGAGTTTCCACCGAGGCGATTTGAACCATGCATTCCACCAGCAACTTCACCAGCGGCGAAGAGACCTTCGACTCCAACCGCTGCAGCGGTATCTGGATTGACCTCTACACCGCCCATAACATAGTGACAGGTTGGTCCAACTTCCATCGCCTCTTTGGTGATATCTACTCCAGCAAGTTCATAGAACTGGTGCCACATAGATGGTAGACGCTTCTTAATAATTTCAGCAGAAAGGCGCTTTGAAACGTCGAGGAATACTCCACCGTGCTCGGTTCCGCGTCCAGCTTTAACTTCGGAATTAATTGCGCGCGCGACCTCATCGCGCGGTAGAAGTTCTGGGGGACGGCGATTGTTATCTTGATCGATATACCAGCGATCCGCTTCCGCTTCATTATCTGCATATTGATTCTTAAATACATCGGGAATGTACTTGAACATAAAGCGTTCGCCCAGACTATTGGTCAAGATTCCACCTTCACCGCGTACCGACTCAGTGACAAGAATTCCTTTTACCGAGAGCGGCCAGACCATACCTGTCGGGTGGAATTGCAAGAATTCCATATCGACCAGGTTGGCTCCCGCCTTGAGCGCGAGCGCATGACCATCGCCCGTGCCCTCCCAAGAGTTAGAGGTAATTTTAAATGTCTTACCAACGCCGCCCGTTGCAATAACGACTGCTGGTGCTTCAAAGAGCACTTCTGCACCATTTTCACGGCGGTATCCGTAGGCACCCGCAACCTTGCCATTCTCATTGAGAATTTCCGTGATGGTTACTTCGGCAAATACTCTTATATTGGTTTCAGGGCTGCCGGTTTCACGCGCATCTATCTGTTGCAAGGCAACGATGCGTTGTTGCATAGTTCGGATTAATTCCAGTCCAGTGCGGTCACCAACGTGAGCCAGACGTGGATATTCGTGCCCACCGAAGTTACGCTGTGAAATTTTGCCCTCTTTAGTGCGATCAAAGAGCGCGCCCCAAGTTTCTAGCTCCCAGATGCGATCGGGCGCCTCTTTGGCATGTAATTCAGCCATCCGATAATGATTGAGAAACTTACCGCCGCGCATGGTGTCACGGAAGTGCACCATCCAGTTATCTTTATCATTCACATTACCCATAGAAGCAGCAGCGCCACCTTCGGCCATAACGGTGTGTGCCTTACCAAATAGTGATTTACAAACGATCGCTACCGTGAGTCCAGCTTCGCGTGCTTCGACAGCTGCGCGCAGGCCAGCGCCACCGGCACCAATAACGACGATGTCGTACTTATGACGTTCAATATTTGCAGTCATGGTCAGCGCCCTTAGAAGAAGTAGAGATTGCGAATGGAGTGACCAGAAACCTGGCGGACATAAAGATCTGCGAGGGCGACACCGAAGAGTGAAATCCACGCGAAATTCTGATGCTTGTGATTCAGGACGGAGACCCAGGTCCACAACTTGTAGCGAACTGGGTGCTTCGAGAAGTTACGTAGGCGACCACCGATGGTGTGGCGGCAGGTATGGCAAGAGAGAGAGTAAAGCCAGAGGAAAGTTGCATTGGCAAGGAGAACGAGTGTGCCAATAGACATATGTCCCCATTGGCCCTTCTCATTTCTAAATGCTCCGATGGCGTCAATGCTCAGGAAGACATTGAGAACTAGGCCGGCGTAAAAGGCGTAGCGATGCCCATTCTGCAAAATGAGCGGAGCGCGCGTCTCGCCGGTGTACTTGGCATGAGGTTCTGCAACTGCACATGCAGGTGGTGACATCCAAAATGAACGGTAGTAGGCCTTCCGGTAGTAATAGCAAGTAAGTCGAAAAGCGAGCGGGAAGATCAAGATGAAGAGAGATGGTGAAACTGTCATTCCGAAGATGTGGTACGTGCCGAAGATTGTTCCGACAAAGGATGGTGAATCTTTTACGCAATCAGTAGAGAGGCATGGTGAGTAGAAAGGAGAGATCAAGGGTTGCGCAAAGTACTTTCCATTTTCAAAAGCGCGAAAAGTCGCGTAGACAATGAAAGAGAAGAGCACAACGAAGGTGACAAAGGGAGTGAGCCACCACTTATCCGTGCGTAGCGTGCGAGCCGATAATTTTGCTCGACCTTCGGAGAAGACGCCATTGCCTGGGGTATCAATTGCCATGGGAGAAGTTTCGTGCCAGAGCCCCGTTAACGCTAGGTAGGGGACTACCTTCCAGGGGTGAAATCGCACACAAGCCCAAGAAGGTCTAGTAAATCTGGCGGAGGGCGTGGGATTTGAACCCACGAAGGTTTCCCTTGCCGGTTTTCAAGACCGGTGCACTCGGCCGCTATGCGAGCCCTCCGTGGGCAAACTTACTGGCACATCTAGGGAGAGGCAAAATCGCCACTTTTACTCAGGTAAGGCGAGCAATCCTTCAATGACAATCGCGACTCCATCTAGGTGATGAGGATCAGCGACGAACTTCGCGTTCTTGGGGCCATCAACATGACCATCAGCCATCGCCCATGATCGATCTGCCCATTTGAGCATCGAAAAATCATTGGGATTATCTCCAAATGTCACAACATCCTTCGATGTGAACCCTAGGCGCGCCGTAAGTTTCGCGAGGGTTTCCCCTTTACTGACTCCAAGAGCAGAAATCTCTAAGAGCGCTTCGTTGGCATTGGAATGGGTAATAGTGACAAGATCCCCGACTTCACGCAGGGCAATCTCTAAGAGCTCATCTGATGTGAATTCATAATCGGAACAGCGCGCTAGCATTTTAAATGCGGGTTTCAGTAACTTCTCTTCGATTCGCAGCACAGGGGCCATATCGACTCCAACATCCCAGCGAGGAACATAGGCACTTTCATGATGAAAATCATCGCCGTATTCGGTGGCGAATGAGATGGATGGGACGGCGGCGCGCATTCTCTTAACAAATTCGAATTGATTGTCGAGTGGAATCAACCACTCTTCAATTACTTCCTCTTTCATCAAGTCATAGTGCATCGCTCCATTAGCGCAAATTGCGTTACCGAATCCAAAGGTATCTTTGATCTCGCGCATCCACCGAGGTGGTCGCCCAGTGACAAAGAAGATCTCTACACCTGCGTCACGAGCAGCGGTAAAGGCTGCAACGGTACGTGAAGTAATCCGCTCATACGAGGAGACGATCGTGCCATCTAAATCGGTTGCAATAACCTTAGGTCTATTGCCAGTTATGCCGGAAGTAATCGGTCGACTCCTAAGAAGGGGCGAAGTGCGGCGGGAACGATAACCGAACCATCTGCTAGTTGATGATTTTCTAAGATTGCGACGATCATGCGGGGAATGGCGACCAAGGTTCCATTAAGGGTTGCGACCGGTTTCGTTACATCGCCTTCGCGGTATCGAATATTCAAACGACGAGCCTGGAACTCCGTGCAGTTGGATGTGCTGGTAACTTCGCGATACGCGTTCTGTGTAGGAATCCAGGCCTCAATATCGAATTTGCGAATCGCGCTTGCCCCCAGATCGCCAGAAGCAACATCGATAACACGGTAAGGGATCTCCATCGCATCTAGGAAATCTTTCTCCCAGCGCAATAACTTCTGGTGTTCGGCGAGCGCATCTTTTGGTTCACAGAAGATGAACATTTCGACTTTATCGAATTGGTGAACTCGGATGATGCCGCGCGTATCTTTTCCATATGTTCCGGCCTCACGACGGAAACACGTTGAATATCCGGCGTAGCGCAATGGCAAACCATCGATGACTTCATCCATGTGATACGCAGCTAGAGGTACTTCGCTAGTACCGACGAGATACACATCATCTTCTTCAAGGTGGTAGACATTCTCTGCCGCTTGACCTAAAAATCCCGTGCCTTCCATGGCTGGCGGATTTACTAAGACCGGCGGAATAACGGGGGTAAATCCGGCTTTAGTTGCCGATGAAATTGCGTAATTGACGAGTGCAAATTCCAAGAGCGCACCTACGCCAGTGAGGTAATAGGAGCGAGAGCCTGCGACCTTAGCCCCGCGTTCGGTATCAATAGCTTTAAGAATTTTCCCGAGTTCTACATGGTCCTTTGGTTCAAATCCTGCAGCAGAAAAATCGCGTGGTGTGCCAACGTGTTCGAGAACTACGAAGTCGGCCTCGCCGCCCACGGGCGCATCTGGGCTAATCACATTGTGAATCTGAAGTAAGGCTGCATCGGCTGCTGCCTCCGCAATAGCGCGGGCAGAATCTGCTTCTTTCACCTTTGCAGATAACGCTTTCGCATTCTCCAATAGCGCACTCTTCTCATCGCCCTTAGCCGCGCCGACAGATTTGGAGAGCACATTCTGCTCTGCCCGCAGCGTTTCAAAGGTCGTGATCGCGGTACGACGCGCTTCATCCAAAGCTAAGAGTTGGTCAACGATCTCAACGCTCTCGCCGCGCACCTTCTGCGATTGGCGAATGCGTTCGGGATCCTCACGAAGTATCTTTAGATCAATCACAGGGCTAGCCTATCTACTCGCCGCACGAGGGTATGAACCTAGAACGCGAATATCTTCGCAGATTGAGCGTAACCCGCTGATTGAGCGAGCAACTGCTGCGTCACTCTGGTGGCCCTCCACATCGATGATGAAGTGATAGTGCCCCAGTTCGCGCCCGGTCGGGCGACTTTGAATAAATGAAAGGTTGACATCATTCTTAGCGAACTCGGTCAATATCTCTAAGAGGGCTCCGGCATGATCGATGCCTATATAAGCAACGAGTGAGGTTCGATCGTTACCGCTCGGAGTTGGAATTGCGCCAGGTTTACGGGCGAGAACAAATCGCGTCACCGCTGCATCGTTATCGCCGATATTCTCTGCAATGACCGTGAGGCCATACTTGTCGGCGGCTATCTTCGCCGCAATTGCCCCATCCCAAGTGCCATCTTTCAATCCTTCGGCGGCTGCTGCTGTAGAAGGAGTGGTTATCACTTCTGCACCCGGATATTCCCGCGCAATAAAAATACGGCATTGCGATTCGGCATGCGGGTGGGTTGCAATTCGAGTAATCGACTTGGTTGAATTTGAAGGCAGCACCATAAGTGCAAAACTGACTGGAATAGTCGTCTCGGCGACAATCTCCAATGCGAGGCCGGTAGCCAATTCATCGAGAGTGCGGGCAACGACACCTTCAACCGAGTTTTCAATGGGAACAAGTGCGAACTCTGCTCGATCCTGGCGGACGGCATCCAAAGCGGCAGTTACATTGGAGTAAGGAATAAGTTGATCTGAATCTGAGGTGATGCCTATCAGGGCTGCCTCAGTAAATGTTCCGGAGGGTCCTAGGTAGGCATATGTACTCACTGGTTAACTCTATCTAAAGCTGATGAGTGCTCGGGTGTCGATTTGATGCACGGGCTACCTTTTGCAGGCGATCTCACCTGGAAGCACTGGCCGCCAGGTTAAATTGATTATGTCGCCGTTTGGCAATATCCACGGCTTGCTCCCGGCATTTCGGAGCAGTGCTTGGAAGGGTTGTGCTGTAACGCCAACACAATTTGTGGTCGGTGGCGCAATGTCGTTGGGCCAAAGAATTCCCGTTGCCGTTCCGTTAGAAATATTTCCCTGCGGCCAAACTTCATACTTGGTCGGACTGTAAATCGACTTCTTACCCCCTAGCGCAATCAAATGTTCGATTGCGAGTGAAAGTTTTTTTCGAGCGACGCTGGCATCTTTAAGTGAGCTATTCAAAGCAAAACCCAGGGCATACACCTCAACAATCCTCTCTTTACCATTTTGCATGAGAGAGACCCTGGTTGATGGGACGTCGGCAACCCCAGGCAATCCCCAACCTCCAATGGGTGTTTTCATCGCTTTTAAAAAGGCAGTTATTTCCGACTGCAGGAGGGGCTTACTCACCGAGCCCTGAAACATTTGCCGCACTGAATCGGAGAGATTGCGAGGGGTGAGAATTCGACCATCTGAATAGAGGACCACATCAGGAAGTCGAGCACTTTTAAAATTTGGCCCAACAAATCCACCAACGTGCTCCACTTTGATAACCGCGGTCGACTTTTCTGTAGCAGCAAAACTACTAGCGGGAGTGACCATTGCCCATGTGATCAAGAGTGAGGTGATTAATTGAGCAGCGATTGAACGTCTCATGCATTAATCCCTTCTACCGATCCTTTTAGGGAAATCTGCCTAATTTAGGGTATCCGCCTAGATAGGAGTGCCCGAGAGGGGATTTGAACCCCTACACCCTTACGAGTACACGAACCTGAATCGTGCGCGTCTGCCGTTCCGCCACTCGGGCTTACTTATAAGAGGTTAGCACCGTTAGGCTAAATCTATGAATCGCTCATTCAAGGTTATAGCTCGTAGCGAGCTCGGCCTTGTAAGAGATGGCAATGAGGATTCGGCCCTAGTCTCCGCGAGGCTGGTAGCAGTCGCTGATGGGATGGGCGGCCACGCTGGAGGAGAGGTTGCCTCCAAAATTGCGATTACCTCCGTTAAAGAATTGAGTGAAGTTCTCAATAACGCGGAGTTGGATTCTGAATCACGCGAAGATCTGCTCCTCAATATCTCCTTCTCAATTGATCATGAGATCGCAGAGGTGGCCAGTAGCGATCGCAGCTTGCAAGGGATGGGCACAACCCTCACCGCGCTCCACCTCAACGGCGATCGTGTTGAACTCCTTCATATTGGTGATTCTCGTTGCTACCAGTGGAACGGGAAGAAATTAATTCAACTGAGCTACGACCACACGGTGATGCAAGAGTTGTTAGACCAAGGCCGCCTGACCGCTGATGAAGTTATTAACCATCCCCAAAGATCGCTGCTCACCCAAGCGTTGATTGGCGACTCTGGGATCGACCCAATACTCAACCTCTTTGAGGCGAAATTGGGAGACCACTTTCTACTGTGCAGCGATGGCCTCAGTTCAGTCCTCTCTGATCTTGAAATTGTTAATGTCATTAAGAACTCCGACCCTGCTGAGGTAGTTAATCAATTAATCGCTGTGGTTCTCGAAAAAGGCGCACCAGATAATGTGACGATTCTCTGGGCTGAGATTATTGAAACTGAAGTAGAGCCTGCCATTGAATTACTAGGGGCGGCCCGCGTATGAACAAGAAAATATTCAATAGTCGCTACGAAATCGGAGCGATGATTGGAACTGGCGGTATGGCAGATGTTTACATTGCGGAAGATCTACGCCTACACCGCAAGGTAGCAGTCAAGATCCTGCGCAGCGATTTAGCACGCGATCCCGCATTTGTTGCTCGTTTTAAAAAGGAGGCGCTTGCTGCGGGAGGTTTGAACAATCCTGGCATCGTTGCAGTATTTGATTCCGGAGAAGACGGTTCGAATTCCTATATTGTGATGGAGCTTGTCAAGGGACACACCTTGCGTCAAGTTCTGCAATCGGATGCAGAAATCTCACAAGATGAAGCAGTGGAGATCGTCGCCGAAATTCTCGAGGCGCTCGAGTATTCACACGCGCAGGGAATTATTCACCGCGATATTAAACCGGGAAATATTATGATCACCGACTCTGGCAAGGTAAAGGTGATGGACTTTGGGATTGCTCGCGCGTTGGATGATATCGGCGCCACCATGACAAATACCTGGAATGTTGTCGGTACAGCACAGTATTTATCGCCCGAACAAGCAACAGGTGAATATGCAGATGCCAGGAGTGATATTTACTCAGTTGGATGCTTGATGTATGAATTGTTAGTTGGAAGACCGCCTTATATCGGTGATACTCCGGTATCAATCGCCTTCCAACATGTATCGGCTCCCCTCCCGGCGCCATCTGATATCAACCCCGACATAGACCCCAATCTCGAGACAATTATTCAGGTCGCCCTTCATAAAGATCCCAATGATCGTTACCAAGATGCTGGAGCGATGTTAGAAGATTTACAGCGGGCGATGCGCGGAGAGCAAGTAACAACAAAGATCCGGCGCACGAAATCAAAACGTCGCTTATTCCTCTTCGGTGGAGTGGCAGTGGCCATTGCACTCATTGCAGGATCCACTCTGTATACCCAGGTAAAGAATCCGAGCGCTCCTACCTTGCAGGTTCCAAATGTCGTTGGCCTCACCGAGGCGCAGGCTCGAGCGTTACTTCCTAACTTTACGATCAATATTCAAGATGGACCATCATCGTCGATTCCCAAGGGTCGCATCTCAAGTCAACTTCCGCTCGCCGATGCGAAGGTTATCCCGGGGAGCAGCATTACCTTGACCGAATCCACTGGGGCTGGAAATACCGCGATCCCAATTAACTTAGTGGGATTATCACTTGCAGATGCGAGAAGCGCCCTTACAGCTGTTGGTTTACTCGTCGCCCAAACGATCCCAACTGATTCAAATCAAGCTCCCGGAACTGTGCTCGCAGTGAATCCATCTCCTGGAAGTATCTTGCCTGCAGGCGCGGGGGTTGTACTGCAAATCGCCAGTGGAAGTTTGCAAGTACCAAACTTGGTTGGATTAAGTGAAGTACAGGCAATTACAACTCTTACCCAAGCGGGATTCTTAGTGCGCACCGCAACTGCATATGATGCAACCCAGGCTGCTCAAATTGTTTTAGCTCAAGCACCCGTAGCTGGCACTACGCAAAATATTGGTTCTTCGGTAACGATTACTGTAAACACACAACCAACTAATTAATGCGAGTTAGTTCAAACTCTATTTACGACTGGTGAGAGTCCTTCAGAACGGGCACGTGCACCAGCATCTCCGCAACGTTCCAACCAATTGCCAAGCATTTGGTGACCATGTTCCGTTAGTACCGATTCGGGATGGAATTGCACGCCAGATATTGGAAGAGTCGTATGTTCGATCGCCATCACAACGCCAGAATCCGTCTTCCCGGTCACTTCCAATTCATCAGGAAGTGTTGCGGGTTCAATAGCTAGTGAGTGGTAACGCGTAGCGATAAAGGGTGATGGCAGATCTACTAGTAAACCTTTATTTGTATGGTGCACGATTGAAGTTTTTCCGTGCAGGAGTTCAGGAGCTCGGGAAACTGTGGCCCCAAATGCGACGGCGATAGCCTGATGCCCTAAACAGACTCCCAAAAGTGGAATGCTCTTGGCGGTGGCGAACTTAACGAGCTCGATGCTCTGCCCCGCTGCCTCTGGAGTTCCGGGACCTGGAGAGATCAGGATTCCATCGAAGCTTTCCAGGGTTGCGAAATCGACCTCATCGTTCCGACGCACGGTTACATCTGCGCCTAATTGGCCTAAATATTGGACCAAGTTGTAGACGAAGGAGTCGTAATTATCGACGACGAGGATTCTGGTCATGGGGTAAGGCTACCGAGTGGAATGACGGTGACATTTTTAATATTGGTGTACCTTTTACTCATGCCTAAATCGCGTAGTCGCAAGAAGGATCCGGTCTACATTCCGGATGAGGTAGCCCAGAAGGCTCCACTTCCAACCGAGAGCCCAAAATGGCTCGCTCCTTTGATGCTCGCTGGATTTCTCGCTGGTCTGGTATGGATCGTGATTTACTACGTCAGCAACACCACCTACCCAATTCCGCATATTGGAGCCTGGAATATGGTTATTGGCTTCGGTTTTATCGCTGGGGGCTTCACCCTGGCGACAAAGTGGCGCTGATTTACCCCTTTTAATTACACCGCTGTAATTCTCCACACCGTGGATAAACCCTGTGGAAAACTTCGGCTATTTCTCAGGAAATCCCCAGCGAATGAGAGAATCCTCTCTTCTAGGCCCCTCATTGGGGATAGAGAAGCGCACCCGTGGAGGATCAAGAAATGACCGCACTAAAAGAGAGAGTTACCGTGGCAGATACCCAGAACAACAATTTGCAGAGAATTCTCGTTGTTGATGATGAGAGTTCCATCAGCGAACTTATTGCGACCAGCCTTCGCTTTGTGGGATTCGATGTCCGCACCGCAGCTACCGGATCTCAGGCCTTGACTATCGCTGAGGAATTTAAGCCTCACGCGCTTATCCTCGATGTGATGTTGCCAGACCAAGATGGTTTCGAAGTCTGCCGTCAACTCCGCTCCGAAGGTCATAGCGTCGGCGTACTCTTCCTTACCGCCAAAGATACCGTGGATGACAAGATCGCTGGCCTCACCATTGGTGGCGATGACTATGTAACCAAACCCTTCTCACTCGAAGAATTAGTTGCTCGCCTGCGCGCTCTGCTTCGCCGAATTGGAGCTGTTGAAGCTACCGTTGATGAAGAGAAAGTTCGCTTCGCAGATCTCGAGCTCGATGAGGCAACTCACGAGGTTCGTCGCGCTGGGCACCTGATTGACCTCTCTCCCACCGAGTTTCTGCTCTTGCGCTATTTGATGATCAACGCTGACCGCGTTGTTAGCAAGTCACAGATCCTCGATCACGTTTGGCAATATGACTTCCGTGGTGATGCTGGAATCGTTGAAACATATGTCTCTTACCTCCGCAAGAAGATCGACATTTATGAGCCTGCCCTCATTCATACCGTGCGTGGCGTTGGCTACCGAATGCGTATTCCAGCAGGAAACTAAGATAATTCTTCAATGAATCGGAGAGTCCCGGGCTTTAAACAATGGAGCCTGCGCAATCGCTTATTGCTGGCGACCGTTGTCGTTGCTACGATCGGAATCATCGCCTCCGATTTCGCAGCACACACTGAACTGCGGGGATTTCTTATCCGCCAGGTGGATACCCAACTTGCCAGTGTGGCCGATTCAACCTTAACCCGATTGGTTCGAGCTGGTATCGCACCCAACAGTGACGACGGCACGAATAGCACCGCTGGCGCAACTCCTTTCCGTGCAGTGAGTCCGCTCAGTGGAGTTCCAACAGCAACCTCATTAACGCTCTTAGATCCAAGCGGGGTTATCTTGGGTCAAGTCGGTGGGGACATATCCGCTGGAGGTTCTCAAGCGACCTTTACCGGAATGACGCTGGCGCAGGTCGCCGCCACAAAGGGCAAGGCATTTACCGTTCACACTGAAAATCCACACACGTCAACCCGCGCCGTGGCCTACGTTCTGCCATCCAATCTGGGTTCTGTAGTAATTGCAGTTTCGTTGACAAGTGTCGATAGAACGCTGCACGAGTTGAGTTTCTTCTTTTTCTTAATAAGCCTCGCGGTTTTAATATTGATTGGTTTGATCTCTCGTTGGTTGATCACTCTAAGTCTTAAACCACTCCTTGAAGTCGAGGTAATTGCTGCAGCAATCGCAGGGGGTGATCTCTCTGCTCGTCTACCAGAGATACATCCTGCAACCGAAATCGGGCGCCTTACTAAATCGCTGAACACCATGTTGGGCAGGATCGAAGAATCTTTCGCCCAGAAGAATGCCTCCGAATCCAAGTTGCGTCGCTTCGTTGCAGATGCTTCTCACGAACTTCGCACGCCTCTCACTGCAATCCGTGGATTCGCAGAACTCCATCGCCAAGGTGCGGTAACTGGTGAAGAGAAAACCAAAGAGTTAGTAGGAAGAATCGAGAAAGAGTCGATTCGCATGGGTTCGCTGGTGGAAGACCTACTCTTATTGGCGCGCATGGATGAGGCGAGACCACACACTCTTGAACCAGTTGACCTTTCCCACCTCATTAAAGAGAGTGTTGCATCGGCGCTGGCTGCGGGGCCAGAGCACCCAATCGCTGTTGATGTTCCGACTGACCTTTATGTGTTGGGTGATAACAAGAGAATCCATCAAGCGCTAGGTAATCTGCTGGCTAATGCTCGTACTCACACGCCTAGCGGCACATTAATCAGGGTAACAGCCGCGACGAGTGATGTTGAAACTACCGTTGCTGTTGAAGATGCTGGACCTGGACTCACCGAGAGTGACCAGGCGCGCATCTTTGAACGATTCTTCCGAGTCGATCCATCCCGTGCGCGCCACGCTGGCGAAGGTAGTGGGCTGGGGTTATCGATCGTTGACGCGGTTATGAAAGCCCATGGCGGCTCTGTGAGCGTCGCATCAGAGATAGGTAAGGGTTCAACCTTTACCCTGCACTTCCCAATTAATTCTGAAGCTTAAAGGTAAATGATCCGGTCACAATGTGACCATCCTGCGCCGAGACTCGATAACTGACTTTATAAGTTCCTGTTATGGGAGTCGCGGTAACAAGTGGCGCGCTGAGCGTGGCCCCTTTTACATAATTCACCCCGGTGCTAACCAAAAAATTATCTGGGTCGGTTACTACTACCTTATTTATGGCACGCTTCCCCAGGGTAAGAAGTGGCTCGGCAAATTTTAATATGATGCTGGCAGGTAAAGCTTTTACCGAAGAACCTTTACTTGGGTTTGCAGATATTAAAACGGTGTGAGCGGAAGCAGTCGAAATTCCAGTGATTGTGAGAGCGGCTGCTATAAAGCCAATGATTATCCTCTTCATTACTTTCCGATCTTAATTTTGAAAATCTCATCAAGGGCGCCGTAGACAGCGCTCGTGGTCCAGAAAGGTTGCTCAGGCTTTACCAAATTGCTCTTTCCATTGCCGGAAAGGTAGGTATACAACTTCGATGGCACGATATTTTTAGCCTTCGGATTAGTCACAGCTGGTGACCCCAAATCGAGCCAGCGCCAATGTAGGTCTGGACCAATAATGACGATTACATCGGCATGATTGACGTCATAGGTGATCTCTTTTCCGGTCATCCAATCAATAACGCCCTTTTCGGCAGGCACTACCTGTGTATAGGCGCCGAACCATGACCATAAGTTGCTGACACCCTTTACTGTTCCCGTCGCGACCGTCCAACTTGGATCATTAAAGAGAGCTTGATAGCTCTTAAGACGCGCGGGCGTATCGCGCTTGGGATCGACCGTAACTTCTAAACTCATCATTGATCCAGTGCGCTTGGCTCGCGAGATAGCATCTCCGATTTCGCGCATATTGATGCTCGTCATAGGACAGATCTCATTGCACAGAGTCAGAAAGTTGGTCATCACAACGGTCTTACCCTTAAGAGAGGCCAAGGTAAAGTTCTTTCCGTTGGAATCGGTGAGTGGGATGGTCAATAACTCTGTTGGAATTGGAACATTGAGAACAGTTCCACCTAACTTGGCTGCATAACCCGTCAGTGGTGGGGTGCTCGCTCCATAACTTGAAGTCGCAACAAGGATCAACGAAACGAGCGCCAAAAGTGGCACAAATTTCTTCACTAGGCATTTCCTTCCATCGCCTTGAGAGTTGCAATTCTCGTAGCCAATGGTGGGTGAGTAGAGAAAAGTTTTGATGTCTTGCTGTCATCAAGAGGAGATTCAATCCAGATATGCGCAACAGCTGTAGATTTTTGATGAACGACGGTGCTATCGGCTGCCAAGACCTCGAGCGCGCGACGCAAACCAGTTGGGTTTCGAGTAAATGCCACCGCGGTGACATCAGCTAGCGCTTCGCGTTTCCGAGAGATTGCCAAGCGCAACAAGAGCGCAGCGAGAGGCGCAAGGATGAGAACCACGAGTGAGGCAATCAATGCCAGTGGATTTTGGTCATTGTTGTTATTGTCGCGACGGTTTCCTCCACCAAAGATCATCATGCGCAGCATGAAGTCACTTAACAGAGCGAGCGCTCCCGCCGTCGTGGCAGCAATTGCGGAAACCAAGGTGTCGCGATTGGCTACATGCGCCATCTCGTGCGCTGTTACTCCCTGCAGCTCTTCGCGGTCCATCACACGCAAAATTCCAGTAGTGAAGGCAATCACCGCATGATCTTGATTGCGACCAGTCGCGAAAGCATTTGGGGCGTTATCTTCAACGATGGCGATCTTTGGTACGGGTAACCCAGCGGCGATACAAACCTCTGTAACCAAGTCGTAAAGTTGCTTGTTATCAGCTTCGGTAACGATCTTCGCCCCGGTCATCGTGAGAACAATTTTGTCAGAGGTCCAATAAGAACCCCAGACCGAGAGCAGCGCAATTCCTACTGCAAAGGGGACAACTCCTACCCCGGTCTTGCCGAAATAAGTCATTAACGCCCAAATCACTACTCCGACGAGCAGAGCCATGCCGAAGAGAAGTTCGGTCGTCTTTAATTTGTTAGCGGACTGAAGTTTTCGAAAATCCATATTTAGAACTTGACCTGCGGTGCCTTACGATCTTGCGGATCATCAACTTCGTAAAATGGTCGGGTACTTACGCCAGCCGATTTTACAAAGAGGCTGCTAGGAAATGTCTTAATAGCAGAGTTCAAAGTACGCACGCTGTCGTTGTAGAACTGGCGGGCAAAGGAGACTTTATTCTCGGTAGAGGATAACTCTTCCTGTAGGGCTAGGAAGTTGGTAGATGCTTTGAGGTCTGGGTAATTCTCGGTAACAGCAAGTAAGCCACGAAGTGCCTGCGTTAGCGCACCATCTGCGGCAGCAACATCGGCAACAGTCGTAGCCGTGGTTGCCTTTGCGCGAGCGGCGACGACCGCCTCAAAGGTACTGGACTCATGTGATGCGTACCCTTTAACGGTTTCGACCAAGTTTGGGATGAGGTCAGAGCGACGCTTGAGCTGGGTGTCGATCTGCGCAAAGGCTTCGTCCACTGAAATGTTGGCGCGGACCAAGCGGTTGCGAGACATAATCGCATAGAGAGCGAGGATAAGAATAATTGCAACAACAAGAACGAAAACTTTCATGAACTACTCCTTCGTGTGTAATTAACCTGGTGCGTTACTGAATCTTAGTTTGATGAAAGTTTAGCCACGATTTACTTGGCGTTGGACCGCGCTGGCCTTGGTATCTAGAACCATAGAGTGCTGAACCGTAGGGATGCTCTGCGGGAGATGTGAGTTTGATGAGACAAAGCTGCCCGATCTTCATTCCGGGAAAGAGTTTCACGGGAAGGTTCGCCACGTTGGATAGCTCAAGGGTGATATGGCCCGAGAAACCGGGATCAATAAAGCCGGCGGTGGAGTGAGTGAGTAGCCCCAAACGACCGAGTGAGGATTTTCCTTCGAGCCGTCCAGCGATATCGTCGGGAAGGGTTATCACCTCGTAGGTGCTGGCTAGAACGAATTCACCGGGATGCAATATGAAGTGCTCATCGGGGGCGACTGCCACCTCGCGGGTGAGCTCTGCTTGTTCGATCGAGGGGTCAATCACTGAATATTTATGGTTCTCGAAGACCCGAAAGAAGCGGTCCAGGCGGACATCCACGCTCGATGGTTGGATCATCCCCTCGCTAAAGGGCTCAACTCTTACCCGGCCAGCGGAGACTTCTGCGGCGATATCGCGATCACTTAGTAGCACGGTCAAAACCCTATCGCACCTACCGATATTCAACTGTGGCGATGGGTGTGGCGGTGAGCCGATAAGTTTGGCTAATGAGTAACCGCCGTGCTTATCTCCTCCTCGTAAGTGCGGCGCTCCTCTATTCGATCAACGGAATCGTCTCCAAGTGGGTGATGGAGGCTGGCCTCTCTCCATGGCGGCTTACTGAAATCAGAACCACTGGCTCCTTGCTCGCCTTACTTATCTATTTAGGTGTCAAGGGGAGACTCCACCTTTTGCGGCCCGCTCCAGGAGAACTCCCCCTCTTAATCGTCTTCGGGGTGATCGGGATAGCGGCGGTTCAATCCTTCTATTTCTTCTCAATCCTAAAGCTGCATGTCTCCATCGCTTTAATTATTGAATTCACTGCTCCGATCTGGATCGTCCTCTATCTGCGCTTTGTTAAGAAGACGAAGATCGCAAACACCATGTGGCTCGGTCTCGTTGCTGCCTTTATCGGACTGATCTTGGTTGGTGAAGTGTGGAACGGTTTAACGCTCAACGGCCTAGGAGTCATCTCTTCCTTCTTCGATGCACTGAGTCTGGCTGCCTACTTTTTATTGGGCCGTAAGCTCGGAAGGATCCGTAGTACTGACACCATGTTGGTCTGGGGTTTTGGAATCACCACTGTGCTGTACGCAATTGTTCAACCCTGGTGGTCCTTTCCATTTCATATCTTTAAAGAGCAAGTAAATCTCAACGGCCATTTCTCAGGAGATCACTTACCAGGTTGGCTGCTGCTTACATTTGTAATCGTGATCGGAACTGTACTTCCGTATCTCTTTACCTTAGCTGGGATAAATGCACTCTCCCCACAAGTCGCGAGCATTATAGGAATGTTAGAACCGGTGCTCGCTGGTGTCTTCGGGTGGATACTCTTGCGTGAAACTTTCACTACTATTCAACTCATCGGTGCCGCGGTGGTGCTTGTTGGAATCTTTATTGCAAATGAGAAGATTCCTGAAGGTGGAGTTGTCGAAGGGTGAGAAATGGATAGATTTGAAGATATTCTCAGCGCAAATCAACGCTTTGTTTCAACTTTTACCTCAGAAGATCTCACCGGTACTGCAGTTAAAGGCCTCGCGATCGTCACTTGCATGGACTCTCGAATAGATCCACTACGTATCGTTGGAATGCATGCAGGCGATGCCAAGATTCTCCGTAACGCCGGTGCCCGCGTAACAGATGACGTTTTACGAACCTTGGTTCTTGCGACTCATTTACTCGGTGTTACTAGAGTCTTGGTTATGCCTCATACCGATTGCCGAATGGCCAGTACTGATGAAGCGGGCATTCACGCTGACATATCTCAAAAGAGCGGCGTGGACACCCGAAGTCTGGATTTCCAGACCACTACCGACCAACTCGGCGCGCTCTTAAAAGATATCGTGAAGATCGAAAGCTACCCACTGCTGCACGATGAAGTGCGTGTAATGGGAGCTATCTATGATGTGAAAAGTGGCCTGCTCACCGCAGTAAATTAAATCAACAACCTATTGCGAAGTCGCAAGCACCTCTTTACCCTTTAAATCCATGCTCTTTCTATCGAGAGGGATTTACATATGGCGCATGATGTAATCACGCAAAAACCAGGTGACTTCAAAATTATACCAACTAGTGCGATTCCACTTGTTGCGATTGTCTATATCGGGCTCATCGTGGCAGTCGCCACTAACCGTCTCTGGGCGTTGGACTTCTTTCATGTAGTGGGCGGTGCGTGTTGGACCGCAATCGACCTCTTCCTAGGGTTTGTTATCGGACCCATCATTGGAAAGATGAGTATTCCTGCGCGGATGGAATTTTCCAAGAAATTTATGCCGAAGATGGTGCTCTTGATGCCAACGCTGGTTATTGCAACGCTAGCTGGAGGATGGCAATTAGCTAGACATGAGGGTTTCATCCTCTCCTCTGACAAGCACCATCCTTGGG
Organism: uncultured Actinomycetes bacterium; assembly: GCA_903933585.1. Lineage (GTDB taxonomy): Bacteria > Actinomycetota > Actinomycetes > Nanopelagicales > Nanopelagicaceae > PALSA-747. Next base: position 17,067 of record CAIZKO010000069.1, on the reverse strand, counting down.
TCGTCGCATCCATGATCGTGGTTGGAGTTTTGGCTGTCGTTGCTTTGGGCTTTCTGGAGCCGGCAAATATCGGTGTGCTCTTTGAACTGAAGAAGGAGCATCCAAATGGCGAGGTGATAGGAAAACTCATGAAACGCTTTCTCTACACCGCCGGAATTACCGGGGTGATGCAAGTTGCTACCCTAATTATCATGACAAGGATTGCAACGCTATGAAGAAGAAACTACCTCCGATTTCGGAGCTCTCCGTTCTTGTCCTAGCAGTTGTTGTTGCTGGAGGAGTATTCCTTGCCACACACCTGCCAAAGCATGTCACTTTGGTGCCTACAACCGTTGCAGTGATCGTTGCTGGTGCGATCGTGCTCGTCAATCTCTTCTTGCTGCTGCAGATAAAAGAGTTTGACTGGAAGGTTTTTACGACCGTCGCCAAATGGACCTTGTTGGCCTATGGCCTCTTCGCTGCAGCACTGGAGTACATCTTTATTAAGGATGGATCTCGTGGTGGGGTATTAGCGCTTATGACTGCAACGCTTGTTATCTTCGCGATTAACCTGCCGATTCACTTCGGCTTTACCGTGGCACGATATTCGGATAAAAGTAATTAATCCTTCACAAAGCTTTCGCCGCCGCTAAATGCCGGAGCAATATCGGCAAAGCGGGCGAAGTGAAGTTGGGCTGCAACGGTGATGGTTCGCGTTGGACCGTTACGGTGTTTGGCGACGATTAAATCTGCCTCACCGGAGCGATTCTGATTGTCATAAAGATCATCACGGTGGAGCAAAATCACCATATCTGCATCCTGCTCGATCGATCCTGATTCTCGGAGATCAGAGAGCATTGGCTTCTTATCGGCGCGCTGTTCGGGTGAGCGGTTGAGCTGAGATATCGCGATGATTGGAACGTTGAGCTCTTTAGCGAGGAGCTTTAAATTACGGGAGAACTCGGAGACCTCTTGTTGCCGGCTCTCTACCCGCTTGCCAGAGGTCATCAGCTGCAAGTAGTCGATGACGATCAGCTTTAGATTATGGCGTTGCTTGAGGCGGCGGGCCTTGGAACGAATCTCCATGAGAGAGAGGTTCGGTGAATCATCAATAAAGAGCGGGGCTTGGGAGATTTCACCCATACGTTTTGCTAATCGTCCCCATTCATCATCGGAGAGTGAGCCGGAGCGAATATTATTGAGACCAACTTTTGCTTCAGCAGAGAGCATACGCATCGTGATCTCAGAACGGCTCATCTCCAGTGAGAAGATGACAGAGGTATCACCATTATGAATCGATGCATGTCGGGCGATATCTAGCCCCAGTGTGGATTTACCAACGGCGGGGCGCGCTGCCAAAACGATCATGTTTCCTGGGTGGAAGCCATTCGTAAGCGCATCGAGATCTCGGAAGCCACTCTTCACTCCCTCATCGGCGATACCTGAAGAGATCGCTTCAATCTCATCAAGAGCGGCAGGAAGAAGTTCGGAGAGTTGAATGTAATCTTCGCTCATACGAGATTCGGTAACTTGATAGACCTCGGCCTGCGCCGCATCTACTGCATCATCGACATCGCCCGCTTCGGAATACCCCAGTTGAACGATCTTGGTTCCCGCTTCAACAAGCCTGCGCAAAATTGCGCGGTCGCGCACAATACGTGCGTAATAACCAGCGTTGGCTGCGGTTGGTACAGAAGAGATAAGTGTGTGGAGATACGGTGCTCCGCCGGCGCGAGTGATGTCACCGCGCTTAGTGAGTTCGGCGGAGACGGTTACTGGATCGGCAGGGTCACCACGTCCATAAAGATCGAGAATTGCATCGTAGATAAGTTCGTGCGCCGGACGATAAAAGTCACGCTCTTTAATAATCTCGACGACATCGGCGATCGCATCTTTGGAGAGAAGCATTCCGCCGAGGACGGATTGCTCGGCGAGTAAATCTTGAGGAGGGGTCCGCTCGAATTCAACGGGGCGAGCCTGCATGCTGTTATTTCCACGGCTAGGAAGTTCAGCGATGCTCATGAGGTAATCCTCTTATGAGCCACCGACATTCCCTACATTCGCGATGGAAGCATGTGCGCTCTGTGTGGGAAAGGCGCGATTTACTGGGGATAACCTGAGTTTTGCTGTGGAGGGGTTGTGGGTAACTCGACCCATACTGGGGATAGAGCGGCCAATTACCGAGAAAACACGCTCAATCCAGCTGGCAAGGTTGGGGATAAAGATAAATCTAGAAATCTCACTAGATGAGAAAACCCCGCCCGATGCACCGGGCGGGGTCTCTCAATTGCCGTTAATTAAGCAGCGACAACCTCAACTGCGATATTGGCAGCGACCTGCGCATGCAGGGTTACCTTGGCAGCATAGTTGCCGAGCTTCTTCATAACTGGAGCCTTCAAGCGATGGCGATCGATATCGATACCGACCGATGATTTGATCGCAGCGATGAGATCCTTGTCAGTTACTGAACCGAATAGGGAGCCAGTAGCTCCAACCTTGGCTTTAACAACGATTGGGTTTGCTTCTAGCGTCGCCTTGATTTCGCGAGCATGGTCGAGATCACGGATCTCGCGAGCGCTACGCGCACGACGAATTCCCTCGATCTGCTTCTCTCCGCCGACCGACCAGGCAATTGCATTGCCATTTGGAAGGAGGGAGTTGCGGGCATAACCATCTTTAACGGTTACAACATCGCCGGCCTGACCGAGTCCTGCAACTTCGCGTGTAAGGATGAGTTTCATATTTATCCTCTCCTTATCTAGCTGTTGAGGTGTAAGGCAAGAGCGCCATCTCGCGGGAGTTCTTAACCGCGGCCGCAATTGCACGTTGATGTTGGGTGCATGCACCCGTTACTCGGCGAGCACGGATCTTGCCGCGATCGGAGATGAACTTACGAAGGGTAGCGATGTCCTTATAATCAATATAAGAGACTTTCTGCTGGCAGAAAGAACATGGCTTCTTCTTAAATTTCTTTAAAGCCGCAGCCGACATCTTCGGCGCGACCTTCTTTGGCTTTAAGGTCTTATTACTTCTTGCTCCCACTGTGGTGCTCCTTTATGAGGGCCCTGTTTATTGAAACAGGAATGGTTGGTTTGAATGAATTAAAATGGAGGCTGATCGTCGGATGCTCCAGTTGCCCAACCGCCACCTACCGGCGCGGCTGACCAAGGATCATCTGCAGATGCAGTTTCAGTTGTTGCGGTGAAACCGCCAGTACCAGCACCGCGAGTTGTCTTGGTGACCTTTGCGGTTGCATTGCGAAGTGATGGACCTACCTCGTCAACTTCAACCTCAAATACTGTGCGCTTTTCGCCTTCTTTAGTCTCATAAGAGCGTTGCTTGAGTCGTCCAGAGACAATGACGCGCATTCCGCGAGTCAATGATTCTGCAACATTCTCTGCAGCTTGACGCCAGATTTGGCAATTAAGAAAGAGGCTGTCGCCATCTTTCCACTCGTTCGTTGCCTTATCGAGATAACGAGGAGTTGATGCAACGGTGAACTTTGCGACAGCAGCACCAGATGGTGTGAAGCGCAGTTCAGGATCGCTTGTTAAGTTGCCGATCATTGTGATTGTTGTATCTCCAGCTGCCATTTTTCTCTCGCTTAACTATTGACTGATTATGAGTTGAGTTGATCTGGACGAACGACCTTGGTGCGAAGCACGGCCTCGTTCAAATTGAGTTGGCGATCAAGTTCTTTGATCGCATCTGGACCACAGTGCAGATCAGCAACAGCGTAGATGCCTTCGGCCTTCTTATTGATTTCGAAGGTCATGCGGCGGCGGCCCCAAATATCGAGCTTGTCGACGGTTCCACCACTGTCTTTGATGATCTTGAGATATGTCTCAAGACTTGGTGCGACTGTGCGTTCTTCTAGGTCTGGATCGAGAATGACCATGATTTCATAATGACGCATGCGTTAACCCCACCTCCTCTGGACTAAAGCGGCCGTGGGATTTCCACGACAGGAGGGTTACTGCTCCTCAAGCGGAAAGGACGGGTGCCCTAAACGTGAAGGAAGGGTAAGCCTAACTCTCCGCGCCCGTTAGGAGAAATTCCTCCTCTGGGGGGGCTATTTCAGGTGTGGATAAGAGGAGTTTGAGGGCGAAAAAGAGGCTGGCCCCGACGCGGAGGAAGATCGCCGCCGCATACCAGCGGGCGGGGAGGGAGAACTTGTCCCCCGAGTAGCTCCCCAAGTACTCCCAAATGGCGAAGTGATAGATCGCTTCGCTGCCCTGCCAGACCCAGAAAGCTGGGCGCTCTCGATTATTCACAAGGGCTATTACGCCGAGAGGTGCTAACCAGAGAACATATTGCGGCGAGTAGACCTTATTAAAGGCGGTGAAGAGAGCCACAAAGATAAAGGCGATCTCGGCCAGGCTCGGGGTAACCGCTCGGCGTAACAGAAGTGCGAACGCCGCAAGCGAGGTGAGGATAAAGAGCGCGGCCCACAATAAATTAATTCCTGGGGGATTAATCTTAAAAATATTTAAAGCTTGCCAGAGCGAACCAAGATCTGCCGGACGGGAACTATTTAATTTAAAGAATCTCCACCACCCAGTCGGCGTTGAGATTGCAAATGGGAGATTGATTACTATCCATAAGAAAAGCGTCAGCGCTATATAACGAACTCCGCGCCGGATCTCACCTTGTCGAATAAATATCAAGGCCATCGGGATAAGTAAAACAATGGGGAAGAATTTGGTTGCGATAGAAATAGCCAAGATGACTGCGCTTAACTCATATCGCTTGCGATCAAACCAATAGATCGAGGCTACAGCGGTCAAAACTGCCCAGAGATCCCAATTGATATATAGCGATGCGATCACCGCTGGCAGAACCGGAAGTAAATACCACTTCTTAGGATTTATCTTCGAAACCACGAAAGCTACTGCTATGAAGAGAAGCGCGAGGAGAGCAACGTTGATGAGGAAATAATATTTATCGGAGTAAGTACCGCTCGGGGTAATTAATGCGGTCGCCCACATTACAACTGCAGTGAGTGGAGGATACTCAACGGAATTGGTTGCACTCGAATACGGCCAGAGATGATGTACCAAGCCTCGAGCATCGAAGAGAGCGGGGAGATCGCTATAACATTCATGAGCATTTATTCCTGCGCCTGACCAATTTGCGTTATAACAGTGGTCAAATTTGGTGAAGGAGAGGATTGCCGCAAAGAGGGAGAGTGCAAGTACCGCCTTTGTTACGAAGGAGAGCCGCATGATTATCTCTGCTTTTTACTTCTTCTTGGGAGATGGCGCTGGCTTTGGAGTGGGCTTTGGAGTGACGGCAAGTGCTGGATCCATTGTTGGAACTGCGCTCTGCATGGGAACTGGATCAACTCCGCCGATATTCGCTGCCGGTGGGAAATCCATAATTGGAACATGAACGAGGGCTTCCTTCATATACAGATCCCAAATTCGCGCTGGAAATGTTCCACCAGTGACAGCGTTTAAACCACCGATGCCATTAAGAGATTGCGAAGCGTTATCTCGAAAGAAGGCGACGCTGGTCGCCATCTGTGGCACATAGCCCGAGAACCAGGCACTGGCATTGTCAGTAGTAGTACCTGTCTTACCGGCACTTGGCCTTCCCAAATCTGCGACCGCACCAGAAGCGGTTCCATATGTCGTAACTGTTTGTAGCGCCGTCGTGAGATCAGCCATAACGTCGCTGGCAAAGACCTGACTGGATTGGGGTTGAGCTTGATACAAAATTCCCCCATTATTGCCGAGGACTTGCGAGACGATATATGGCTTGGCATATATGCCCTGAGCTGCAAAGGTGGCATAAGCGGAGGCCACATCAATAACATGAGGGCTGGCGACACCAAGAGTTACCGAAGGACCCGAAACCATTTGTACTGATGTTGGAATACCTGCGCGTCTAGCTACATCAATAACCTTATCCGGACCGACTTTTATCCCGAGCGGAACAAATACGGTGTTAATTGAATTGGCGATCGCATCTAAGAGATTCACGTTTTTAAATTGCTCGTTGCCATAATTAAATACCGGATAAGGTCCTTGCGAACCCGGGTCAAAGAAGACTTGTGGGGATCGGCCATTCCACACCGACTGCAAACTAATTCCCGCTTCCAGCGCCGCGGTTAGTGCAAAGGGTTTAAAGGAGGAACCGGCCTGCGTCGTTGCTTGTGTCGCGTTGTTGAACTGGCTCTTTAAATAATCTTGCCCGCCATAAAGCGCTAATACTGCTCCGGTACCGGGCTGTATTGATACCAAGGCGATTCGCAAATTTGTAAATGGTGCTTTGGGCGTGCGCTTCGATACAGCGTCTACCGCCGCCTCTTGATCTTTCTTAACAAGAGTGGTCTTTACTACTAGACCACCCTGCATCAATTGATCTTGAGTGAATCCAAATTGCTGCAATTGGTTTTCGATCCAAGAGACAACATATCCCTTTGGCCCAGCAAGTGAACCAGGTGAGACTCTAGGTTGAATAAATGGGAAGACCTGCTTTGCCTCTTGCGCAGGAGTTAACCAATTCGCCTTGACCATTCCATCTAAGACATATTTCCATCGCGCTTTTAAGCGCGCTAAATAATTGGCACCGTTGGCGGGATCGTAATAACCTGGAGCATTTAATACGCTGGCTAGTACCGCTGCTTGAGAGATGCTCAACCGATCAACTGTTCTTCCAAAGAAGACTTGCGATCCGGTTTGAACCCCGTATGCCCCACGACCAAAGTAAATAGTGTTGAGATAATCTTCAAGAATCTGATCTTTAGAAAGTTGCTGTTCGAGTTTGACAGCAATGACAATCTCTTTGATCTTTCTCTGAATACTCTGTTGCGGCGATAAAAATGCTGTCTTGGCATATTGCTGCGTAATTGTTGATCCGCCTTGTAATGAGCCACCACGGAGATCATGCCAAAGTGCGCGCAGAATTCCGGTCGGGCTGAAGGCATGTTCTGTATAGAAGTTTCGATCTTCGGCGGCCATGATGGCGTGACGCACATTGATTGGAATACTGGCGAGCTGGACGCTGGTTCGATCCTGCGCCCCGACCCGACCAATTTCCGAGCCATCTGCATATTGGATGATTGTTGCCTGACTATTCACATATTGATTTGGATCCGGGATCTTTACCGTGAAATACGCGTATGAGAAGAGGTAGGTCCCAATGACAAATCCGCCACCGATGGTGAAGATTGCACCCCGAATAAACCAGGTTCGTAGGTTCTCGCGGGTGGGTTTTTCCATGCGGAAAGGTTACCGCCCTGCGCTGCTGGCGTAATCCTCATCTTCGAGGGTTCGCACCTTACGAGGTGGTCTCCGATATTTGCCATCTCCCAACCTAAATGAGTAGATCAGATGGTGCCAGCCGCACCCCCGACAGACTTCAACGATATAGACGCGAAATTCCCCGTATTCGTTCTGCATCTCTGCAATTTCACCGGAAGTTTTAATGCGGCCCGAGTACTGACCAAGTTGATCACCAAAGGTATATCGCAGTTCAACCATCTCTGCTTTCCGGCAGACGGGACAGAGCCTGGCAACGGGCTCCCCATGATATTTTGCAGCGCTCTTAAGATACGGATCGGCATCGCATGCATCTAGCCCAGAGGTCGTTCCTTTAAATAACGCAATAAGCGTGGCTCTGCGTTTAAGTGAATAATCGATCGCATCACGGCGACTCCATAAGACGGCCAACATAGTTGCCAAGAATAAACCTTTATTACTAACTACGCTTGGCGTTATGAAAAGGGTTGGGATGAGCACAAATTGGAGATTCCATCCCGGAAGTAAGTTGCCGCACATTCTGACGATCCGGTGGTTGGGACAGGTGGGAGACGGAATATTTCAATCAGCTCTCGCATCCTTCGTTCTCTTCTCTCCCGAACGCCAACCCAATGCTGTAGGAGCCGCGTCCGCCTTCGCCGTCATCCTCCTCCCATACTCTCTTGTCGGCCCATATGCCGGCGTCTTCTTGGATCGATTCTCTAGGCAGCGGATTGTGCAGATCTCCAACCTGGTGCGCGCTACCGACCTAGCACTTATTACATTATTAATTAAGTCGGGAGCAACTGGAGTTCCTTTAACTCTTCTCGTCTTGGTGGCATTTGGAATAAATAGGTTAATTCTTTCGGGGTTATCCGCGGGGCTGCCGCTCGTAGTAACAAAAAAAGAGCTGATATCAGCGAATGCACTTGCGGTGACAGGCGGAAGTATTGGCGTAGTTATTGGTGGTGGGTTAGGCATAGCAGTAAAGAAATTATTCGATGCACATGGAAAGAGCGATCTCGCCGACGCTAAGGTGATATTAATTGCCATGTGTTTGTATGTAGCAAGTGCATACTTCACTCGGCGATTGTCTCGAATGGAGATTGGTCCGGCTGCGCACGAAACCCCGGCTGAATTTCGTGGACTCGGCGAATTGAAAGAGGGCTGGCGCATCCTTAAGAATCACCCCGATGCGCTCCGCGGTATTTTTGCCACTGCTATTCAAAGAGGCGGCCTCACTGCACTCACCCTGATGGGTCTACTGCTAGAACGCAATACTTTTAATCCTCCCAGCAATCCAGATGCCGGGTTAGCCGGATTCGGATTCGCACTGGGGGTTGCCGGAGTTGGATTCGGAGTTGGATCATTTGTTACTCCCTACTTCGTTGCATACATGGGAAGACATCGTTGGATTCGCTTGATGATGGTAGCGCCCGCCACCTTTTTGATTCTCTTCGCCTTTATCCCACAAGAGTGGTTGCTCATAACGACCGCCTTCTTTATCGCCGCCTGCGGGCAGGCGGTCAAAGTTACAAATGACGCCTTAGTGCAGTCACAAATCGCCGATGAATACCGGGGCCGCGTCTTCGCCTTCTACGATGTCGCCGTGAACGGGATAATCGTTATGGGTGCGCTCATTTCAGCGTGGATTCTTCCCAAAAGTGGCCACTCAATAGTCTTGCCATTAATTACAGCGGTGGCCTTTGCAATGACCTCGTTGCTGCTACTACGACCTTCTAAGTTCTTTATTGCCCGCCCAAGCGAGTAGCTCTTTTGTCGCAACTGCCTCACCTAATGGTCCGCGCTCCATACGAAGTTCTAAGAGATAATCGTACGCTTCTCCCACTAATCGCGAAGGTTTAATATCTAGAATCTCCATTATCTGCTGGCCATTGAGATCAGGGCGAATGCGATCTAACTCCTCTTGAGCCTTGAGCTCCTCAATACGTTTTTCAAGAGAGTCGTATGTCCGCGCTAACTGATCGGCTTTGCGTTGATTACGAGTAGTGCAATCAGCGCGAGTAAGTACGTGTAAGTGATCGAGCAGATCTCCAGCATCACGAATATAACGCCGAACCGCAGAGTCGGTCCACTCGCCGTTACCATATCCGTGAAAACGCAGATGTAGAAATACCAGATCGGAAACTTCATCCACCGTCTTACTGTCGAAACGCAGCTCGATAAGCCGCTTCTTGGCCATCTTGGCGCCGACCACCTCATGGTGGTGAAAAGAGACACCGCCGCCGGGAATCAATTCTCGAGTTCGTGGCTTTCCGATATCGTGAAGTAGCGCTGCCAATCTGATAACTAAATTCGGCCCGCCTAATCGATCTTCATGCGCGATAGCTTGTTCTAAGACGGTGAGCGTATGTTCGTATACATCTTTGTGGTGATGATGCTCATCAATTTCAAGTTTAAGTTTCGGAAGCTCCGGTAGGAATATTGCTGCCAGCCCAGTTTCGACGAGAAGTTGCAGACCTAGACGAGGGTTTTGCGACATAAGAGTCTTGATGAGTTCATCACGAATTCGTTCAGCAGAGATAATCGACAAGCGGCCTGACAACTCTTGAATTGCTGCAATTAATTCTGGATCGACAGAGAAATCTAGTTGTGCTACAAAGCGCGCAGCTCTCATCATGCGCAATGGATCATCTGTAAATGATGTCAGCGCACTGCCTGGGGTTCTTAAAATCTTCTTTGCTAAATCTCCAGCGCCATCGAAGAGATCGATAAAGATCGGAACTTCACTGGTTAGTTCCAACGCCATCGCATTGACGGTAAAATCTCTTCGCGAAAGATCCCCCTCAATCGAATCACCAAAATTGACCTCAGGCTTCCGCGAATCGCGGTCATAATTTTCACTACGATAAGTAGTTACTTCAACAGTTACATCACCGCTCTTTGCGGCGATAGTTCCAAAAGCGGCACCGGTCTCCCAGATGGAATCCCCCCACTTCTTTAGGATCTTGCTGGAATCCGCGGGGCGGGCATTTGTTGTGAAATCTAAATCATTTCCTAAGCGACCTAGGATCGCATCGCGAACGGGACCTCCGACCAACGCCAGAGTAAATCCCGACTCTTTAAAGGCCTGCGCCAGCGAGGTGATCAGGGAGCCATGGAGGTGGAGCGCACCGAGGGCAAGCTTGGCTGCGATCTCATGGGGGTTTGGATTCTGAGTACTCACAATGAGTAAGGCTAGAGCAGTACCCTTCTCTTATGACCCCGGCACCTGGTGCGGGTGGCGAAGCGAAACGGAAAAAACGTCGGAGACGGCGTCCTGCGGGGCCACACACACCTACTAATTCTTCTTCTGCTGCTAAAACCGACCCTGGTACTCCGCCTGTCAAAAAAGCTCCACCTCGCAAGCGCTCGGTATATGCCAAGCGGGTCGACGAGGTCAGCGCGGGAGGCTTGGTTATCGATGGCACTGGGACGAAGGGGCTATTAATAGGACGCCGCGACCTTAAAGATGCCACGCGTGAGCGTTTACTCTGGTCACTTCCTAAGGGTCATATCGAGGCAGGAGAAACTCCAGAGCAAGCCGCCATCCGAGAGGTTGCTGAAGAGACTGGAATCCAAAGCGAGATCTCGCGCGAATTGGGTGTTATTGATTTCTGGTTCATGGCCGGTGGAAAGAGAATCCACAAGACAGTTCATCACTATCTCTTCCGTGAAGTAGGTGGCACTCTCTCACCACAGGTAAGCGAAGTTGATGACGTTGGTTGGTTCCCCCTTGATGAAATTATCGCTCTCTTGGCCTACCCCGATGAGAAGAAGTTGATTGCAAAATCTGGTGAGTTAAAAGTATGAAGCGCCTACTATCCCTCATCGCCGCTCTTGTCATTGCCTTTCTTTCAACTCCCGTCGCCCAGGCGAGCAATTCAGTTCTTCTCACCGAACCGACTCACCGCCAAATTAACGGAGAATTTATTGACGACGCTCTTGCCACATCACTTGGAGTCTCAGGTCGCCTCGGTCAATTAGTCTTCAGTCCGCCTCTTGGAACTAGAACATGGATTATTGATCCTGCTCTTATCGAAGAAGTTATTGCCATGAGCAAGGGGTACACGCTCACCTCAGGAGTCGCTGGCGCAGGACAACTCTTCGCAAAATCTTGGCTGACGCAGCTAACTGCCGATATTAAATTTGCAAACGTTCTGCCGTTGGCTTATGGCAATCCCTCTTCATATTGGGTAAATCGACTCTCACCCCACGAAGTCAATTATGTTCTATCTATATCGCGCAGCCGACTGCAAGCTTTGCTGACTCTCGCAGCAATCGATCCAGCTCAATATAGATCGCACAGTGGGTTTTCCATCGCTAGTTCGGATATCGCCGCAATAAATGATGCTGCTGCTAACTTTTCACAAACGGCCAGTTTTGTGGATCCTGCAGCAATTGATACCTACCGATTGGCGCTCATTAAAATTCTCAATCCAGATCTCACGAGAGATCGACGCTCCTATCTCATACGCGATCTCACCGCCGCCGCCTACAGCCAGATCCATCTGGCACATCTGAGCCCCGGAAAATTTACAGTTACTTCTACGCATCAAAGCCTTCCAATTACGCTCACCAATGGTTTCCCCAACGAAATTAAGGTGAATCTCAGCGTAATTCCCAGCAATTTCAAGGTAGAGGTCGGCTCTCTGCCGCAGTTCACAATCCCCGCCAAGTCGAAGATTCAAGTGATGGTTCCGATCACCGTACTTACATCTGGATCCACCGCACTTACGATGGAGATCACCAATACCCACGGTGATGTATTGGGTGATCCGATTACTTACCCAGTTGCCTTGGCGGTTATCAGCCCTGTTGCCACTTGGTTCACAACTGGAGCGGCTATCGTCCTCTTTATCGCTGCAACCATTCAGAGTATCCGACGAATTAGAAGAAGGCAGAAATGAGCGATAACTCCATCGTTCGCTCCTCCGCCATTATGGCGGCTGGGACATTTGTCTCGCGCATCACCGGCTTATTTCGTGGGCTGCTTCTCGTCGCAGTACTCGGTACCACCCTCTTAGGAGACACATATAACGTCGCTAACACGATGCCCAATATTTTGTACAACCTTATTATTGGTGGTGCGCTCACCGCGGTCTTCGTTCCGCAGTTGGTGCGAGCAATTCGCGAACCGGATGGCGGTTCAGCATTCATCTCCCGTTTGGTGACCGCGACCGCGGTTCTTTTGGCTGTCCTTGTCGTAGTTTCGACCGTTGCGGCCCCGCTCTTAGTTCGACTCTTTGCTAGTAGCTACATTGGTCGACCGGAATTTAATCTCACCGTTCTCTTTATGCGGTACTGCTTGCCACAAATATTCTTTATGGGTCTCTTCGCGCTTCTAGGCCAAATTGCCAATGCCAAAGGAAAGTTTGGTCCCATGATGTGGGCTCCAGTTTTCAACAATATTGTAGGTATTGGGGTATTTAGTTACTTCTTACATATTTCAAAAGGGTGGAAAGTTTCGACGATCACTCAAGGCCAAGCAACTTGGTTAGGGATTGGGACGACCGCGGGATTTGTCGTACAGCTGGCTTGTCTCATTCCGGTCCTGAGGCAGACTGGGATAAAGATCCGTCCACGCTTTGACTGGCGCGACCCCGAGATCAAGAAGTCGCTCCACTTGGCTTCGTGGACATTGGCCTTCGCGGCATTCTCGCAATTGAGCTACCTCGTTACAGTGAATCTCTCGACCGGCGCTGCGGTGAGAGCTCTTAAAGAGGGCATAACTACTGGTGTTGGTTACACACCCTATGGAAACGCATTCTTAATCCTCATGTTGCCCCACTCGGTAATTACCATCTCGATTGTTACGGCGATTTTGCCTTTACTCTCGGGCCACGCCATTGATCGGAAGTTTAAAGAGATCCATGATGAGTTGGTGCGAGCTATTCGGCTGGTTGGGATCATCACCGTGCCAAGCGCCATCGCCTTCCTGCTCTTTGGACCACTCATAACAAGAACTTTGTTCTTTGGAATCTCCAACGCCGATGCGCGCTACCTAGGCTTAGTGCTCTCCGCTTTTGCCCTTGGACTGTTGCCGCTCAGCGTTAATTTGATCGCCCTGCGTGGTCTCAATGCCTTTGAAAATGTGAAGTTACAGGTGCTCAGTAACGCAATTATGAATATCGTTGCGAGTTTGATCGCCTTTTTGTTCGCTATGACACTTCCTGCCAAATGGGTGACCGTTGGGCTGGCCGCCGCTCTTGCATTGAGTTATTACATCGGCGCGTGGACCTCAATACGACTCTTGCGTAGATATGACATCGTAATTCGGACGAGTGAGATCACCGGTCTATATCTTCGCCTAGCTGTGATTTACGCCGTGGTCGCCGTGCCGCTCTATCTCATCATGGGGCATATCCCAGGAGGGAATAGCCTGAAGCTATTAGTTGTTCTCTGCACTAGCGGGTTGGGCTACCTGGCCTTGGCTAAGACCTTTAAGATCGGGGAAGTAGGCGCCGCTTTCTCCCTCTTTATTAAACCTCGGCGCTAAAAGTAATTCCACGGATTTTGAAGAGAGAGATGGTGCGGACGTGACTGACACAATCCATGACCTAGTTATCGTAGGTTCTGGCCCCGCTGGATATACCGCAGGCATCTATGCAGCTCGCGCCCAGCTCGCACCCGTGCTGTATGAGGGTTCAGTAACCGCTGGCGGTGCACTGATGAACACCACAGAGGTTGAAAATTTTCCAGGGTTCCCCGATGGGATCATCGGCCCAGATTTAATGGATAACCTAAAAGCGCAGTGTGAAAAGTTTGGTACCCAATTGGTTCGAGATGACATAGTTGATATGAAACTCGATGGAGAAATTAAAGTTCTCACCGATGGAAGCGGGAATGTGCTTCGGTCCAAGGCGGTCATTCTCGCCACAGGGTCGGCTTACAAAGAGATTGGCCTCGTCAACGAAAAACGCCTATCTGGTCGCGGCGTTTCGTGGTGCGCTACCTGTGATGGATTCTTCTTTAGGGAGCAGGAGATAGCCGTTGTTGGCGGCGGTGACTCGGCGATGGAAGAAGCCAACTTCTTAACACGTTTTGCATCTAAGGTTGTGGTTATTCATCGTCGTGATTCTTTGCGTGCATCCAAGATCATGATTGATAGAGCGACCGCAAATCCAAAGATTGAGTTCGTTTGGAATACCGAGGTCATTGATGTTCTCGGTGATCAAAATGTGACTGGACTTAAGTTGCGTAACACTGTCGACGGTAGCGAAAGTGAGCGCGCCTTTACTGGACTCTTTGTAGCAATTGGCCACACTCCACGTTCTGAACTCCTTGTTGGGCAAGTTGATCTCGACGCTGAGGGTTATGTAAAAGTTGAAGGCCGCTCTACTCGAACCAATCTCCCGGGGGTATTTGCCTGTGGGGATCTCGTCGATCACACCTACCGCCAGGCAATCACGGCGGCGGGAACCGGATGTGAAGCCGCGTTAGACGCTGAAAGATTCTTAGCGGGACACTAGAATCCGTACTCTGATTTTGTAAACCAGGTAGTTTAAATTGAATAATCTAGGGAGAGATATGAGCAATACATCGCCAGTAACAGCTGCCACATTCGAAGAGGTCGTTCTTAAGAGCACGACACCCGTGCTTGTAGATTTCTGGGCAGAGTGGTGTGGCCCCTGCCGCGCTGTCGGCCCAATCTTGGAAGAGATCGCAGGCGAGCACGCCGGAAAGATTAAGATCGTAAAACTTAATACGGATGAAGAGGCTTCCATTGCAATGAAGTATGGAATCACCTCGATCCCGACAATGAATGTATTTGTCGGCGGCCAGGTTGTTAAAAGCATCGTTGGGGCTAAGCCAAAGCCAGCTCTTCTCAAAGATCTAGCGGACTACATTCAATAATTATTAGGTATCGAAGTAAAGTGTTCTCATGACGCCCGATCTGACCTTTGGTGGATCGGGCGATCTTGTTTTGCAAGTGACCAACTATCTCACTCGCTTAAATTTATTGAAGGTTGAATCCTCGCACTTTGATGCCGCTGTTGCCGCAGCCGTCAAAGAGTTTCAACAATCGCGCGGATTAACGGTTTCTGGAACGGTCGATGCCATCACCTTGCGCGCGCTGGAAGAAGCTAGATGGAAACTTGGAGACCGAGTTCTCTCGCTTACCTCTCCACCGATGCGCGGCGATGATATTGCTGCTCTGCAATCACAATTGAGTGAGATGGGGTTCAATTGTGGTCGCGTCGATGGAATCTTTGGATTAGATACTGAAATTGCAGTTATGGAATTTCAGAAATCGGTCGGGGTCAAGGTTGATGGTAAGTGTGGCCCCGCAACGATCATGTCGATGTTGCGATTAAAGAAGATTGTTTCGGGCGGAGCTCCAAATCAACTTCGCGATGCAGCGGTACGTGCTGAACGCGGACCAGCCCTCTCTGGAAAAGTAATTGTCATTGATCCTTCAGATTCCCCAGATATCTTCGATCTTACACAGCGATTAGAGGGGCGTTTGATTGCTCTGGGTGTCAATGTCTTTCTTACCCGGACCCTGGCCTCTGCTCCGCAAGAGTCCGAACGTATTGAGTTTGCTAATGCGACCAACGCTGACCTCGTTATCTCCCTACGTCAAGATCGCTACGTAAATGAGCAAGCCCATGGGATTGCGACTTATTACTATGGGAGCGATTCTCATGGTGTCCACTCGATAGTCGGCGAGCGATTTGCCACCTTGGCGCAACGTGAAATTTGTGCTCGCACCGACCTGCTCAACTGTCGAATTCATGCAAAGACTTGGGATTTGCTGCGCCTTACAAAATCTCCAACAGTGCGCATTGATTTGGGGTATCAAAGCAACCCTGGAGATGCCAAACGGATCGCAGATCCCGCTTTCCGCGAAACGGTAGTAGAAGCCCTTATGGTTGCAATCCAACGTCTCTATTTGAGCGCAGAGAACGATGCAAAGACTGGCACCTTGAAGATCTCTGATCTGCGCAGAGCTGGCCTCCGTAAATAAAGGCGACTCCTGTCCTTTGATTGGTGTGGCAGAATTGTCTAATGTCTAATGAGGTAACGCGATTTCGTACCGGTGAAGATCAACAACTCACACAGCGATTTGCCCACCGCGCTGAGTTGATGCAGGCCAGTGAGATCCGCGCCCTCTTTGCCGTCGCCTCCCGCCCCGAGATCGTCTCCCTCGCTGGTGGAATGCCTAACCTCTCCGCCCTACCCATGGAGATGATGGCTGAAGTAGTCGAAAAACTCATTAAAGAAAATGGTATGGAAGCACTGCAGTACGGCAGCGGCCAAGGTCATCCCAAGCTACGCGAACAGATCTGTGACGTTATGGCGTTAGAGGGTATTCGTGCACATCCTGATGACATCATTGTTACTACTGGATCGCAACAGGCGCTCGACCTTATCTCTCGCATCTTTATCAACCCCGGCGATGTCGTTCTTGTTGAAGCTCCTTCTTACGTTGGAGCGCTAGGAACCTTTAAACAGTACGAGGCAAATGTCGTCCACGTAGCTATGGACGATGATGGAATGATCCCGGAAGCACTCAGGGCCGCCATTGCATCGGTTCGCAAGACCGGGCAAGAGATTAAATTCCTCTATCTCATTCCAAATTACCAAAATCCTGCCGGCGTACTTCTTCCTGCGGAACGGCGCACCGAGATACTCGAGATCTGTGCTGCAGAGAAAATCTTTATCGTTGAAGATAATCCATACGGACTTTTAGGGTTCGATAAGCCATCGCCAAATGCGATGCGCGCGCAAGACTCTGAAAATGTTATCTACCTCGGTTCATTCTCAAAGACAATCGCTCCTGGTTTCCGTGTTGGTTGGGCGCTCGTCCCACAAGCTCTAAAAGAGAAATTGGTTATTG
>CAIZKO010000068.1 GCA_903933585.1 uncultured Actinomycetes bacterium | reverse complement strand
ATAACGCGATCAATCGTGTTGAAGATCGTTGTGCTGTCTCGGGCTGCGAGCGCATCAATTGCTTCATCGAGCAGCGCACCATCTGTAAAGCCTAAGAGCTGTACTGCGATGTCATAAGTGACTCCATCGGGACCGGCGCCAGCTAAGAGTTGTCCCAGAACCGAGAGTGCGTCGCGGACTGATCCTCCGCTAGAGCGAACAACGAGTGGGATGACTCCCTTGGCAACTTTGATCCCTTCGAGATCGCAGATCTTCTCGAGGTGGGTTGAGAGAATGCCAGGTGGTACTAAACGAAATGGGTAGTGATGGGTACGCGAGCGAATAGTTGAGATCAACTTATCTGGCTCGGTGGTTGCAAAGATAAAGATGACGTGGGGTGGTGGCTCTTCAACAACTTTGAGCAGGGCGTTGGCGGCGCCGGGTCCGAGTTGGTGCGCCTCATCGATAATGTAAATCTTGTAACGCGCTTGTACGGGAGCGAAGAATGCTTTATCGCGTAAGTCGCGTGCATCGTCAACTAATCCGTGAGTCGCAGCATCAAGTTCCATAACATCAATCGAGCCCGGGCCATTGGCAACAAGATCGGTACATGATTGACAAGTGCCGCACGGATTAGGTGTTGGTCCATCTATGCAGTTGAGCGAACGCGCCATGATGCGAGCGCTGGAAGTCTTGCCGCAACCACGGGGACCACTAAAGAGATAAGCGTGGTGAATATTGCCCGCGGCTAAGGCGTTGGAAAGCGGCACCGTGACATGCTCTTGCCCAATGACCTCAGCGAAGGTCGAGGGGCGATACTTTCTATATAGAGCGAGTGACACCGTTCTCCTTCTTATTAGGGATCCTCCGTGCACCCGCCAGAGCGCACCTACCCTTGCTACCTTCCGGTCCTGGGGGAGTTCAGTACGGTAGCGCCGCACGGAGGATCTGTGGGCAATCATAGTTTCCAGAGCCGATAGGCTACGACTCGCTGGCCGAGAGGCCCGTACTGGAGAATTCGCATAGCGGCCGAGTGCGCACGCTTGGAAAGCGTGTAAAGGGCAACCTTTCGAGGGTTCAAATCCCTCATTCTCCGCCAGTTTTTTTATGTGTGGATAACTTCCGAGGCAACTGCTCGGATTTTGCCATCATCCGACATGTTCAATTTGCAAAGAGTAAATCCTAGTCGCGCCGCGTTTACACCCTTCATAGCGGTTTCACTAGTTCTAGGGTCATCCGTTCTGCTTCCTGGCGAAGCCTCTGCGATTAGCCATACACCACCCTGCCGGATCGATATCTCAGATGCACACATCTCCACCTATCTTCGTGAGGTGAAAGAAGTTAATGCGGTCAAAATCAATGCCGTCTCAATCTGCGACAAGGCGCAGAAAGATGTCACCATATATGTAGAAATTCATAAGACTGGTTGGTTGTCGGACCACCTCGTTGAAACTTTTAAATCCAAGGAGTACTCCTTAATTCCACCGGGAAAAGCCATTAACTTTGAAGAAGCATTCGTGTTCTGCAGAAACGATCGTGTCACCAAATACTATGGAATTGTCTACGGGAAGGCTTTAGTGGAAGGCAAACTGGTCTATGCGCCAAGGGGTCGTTCTAAAAATATTCTTCCCCTCAAATGTGGGACTTGAGTTAATCTTGGTTTATGAACTTTGAAGACGGGGAAGGTCTTTCTGAGCCCAACTTTGCCCAAAAAGACGAATTTATGGAGCTCGTAGGATCACTTTTGACAGAAAATAAAGAGCGATATGAAAGTCAGGCAATACGCTTTCTAGAAGAAGGTGAACTTTCCATCAATATTGAAAATGTTCTTCTTTTTTATAGATTTGAGAAGAAGGCATGTGCCTTACGAATTTCGAGAGATGGTGGATTTAATTACCAACTGAACTCAAGCATTACACTACCTAGAAAAAAGGGGGATCAAATACTCACCTTAGCTTTTGAATTTGCCCGCGGTGAAGCAAGCTTGCGCCAATGAACCGGGGCTTTAGTCAGTACGAACCTATGCCAAGTCACGAGGCGCTGAGGTGGTCAATCGATGAACGGCTAAGAAATAATTTACCCCGATATGAAAGTCAGGCACATAAACTCACGGATCTCGGCACGATTGACGTAACCCACTTGGGTCTCGTGCTTACATTTAGCCTTTCCAATGGAGGCGTGGCCTTGAAAGTCATTGATGGCACCAAATCCGCAGCCCTTCTAGATTGCCATGAGCGGCTCCCGATTTTGCCTTGGAGACGAAAATCCACTCTTATGAGATTCATGGCTCGGCAGGAGATGACACTTTGGCCTTAAATTCCTCCCTTTTCACGCAACTTTGCGATTAGACCCTAAAATAATCATCTGCACCTGATGCATTTATTGGGCCATGACTCAAGAAGAAGGTAATCGTGCCAAAAGCTTGGATAGATAACGCTCCGCAGCCCAAGGTTCTCAAGGAGCACGCCCACCTGAAAGACCCGCTTTCATACAAGATTAAGAAAGCAGTCTTGGGGAAGCCTCTTAATAGGCATTCGCTCTCGCACCAACGATTGAGCAAGACATTTGCCTTGGGAATTCTGGCCTCAGATTGCATTTCGTCATCTGCATATGGTTCTGAGCAGATCCTCTTAGCTCTACTTCCTGCATTTGGCTTAGCCGCATTCGGCATCTTGATGCCAATGACCGTTGTTGTTTTAGTAGTACTTGTAATTGTTACTTTCTCCTACCGCGAAGTCGTACAGGTCTACACACGATCCGGTGGGGCATACGTGGTGTCGCGAGATAATTTAGGACCGCTCTTCTCACAAATAGCAGCGGTAGCTTTGATGCTCGATTACACCGTTACTGTCGCAATTCAATCTTCGGCAGGTATTGACGCAATCCTCTCAACATTCACCTCGCTGCAACCTTATAAAGTTGTAATGACCTTGCTCGTAATCGCAATCTTAACTTTTGGAAATCTTCGTGGAGTCAAGGAGGCGGGTGCCGCATTTGCACTTCCAACTTATTTCTTCGTCATTTCATTAACAGTTATGTTCGTAACTGGCATTTATCGCATTATTCGCGGCACTCTGCCTCAATATGACCCAATGACACTGCACGGCGCGGTGGCGATCGGCCATGCCCAAGGACTCTTTAGTTTTGCTGCGATCTTTATCCTGCTCCGAGCATTTGCTAACGGTGGTTCTTCACTCACCGGACTTGAAGCCATTTCTGATGGAGTCTCGCTCTTCCGCACTCCAGAAGGTGTGAATGCACGCAAGACCTTGGTTGCTATGTCAGTCATTCTAGGCTCGATGGTCTTTGGTGTTTCTTATTTTGCACACAGAACATTCTCCACGCCTTATACATCTGGCTCACCTACCGTGATATCGCAAGTTGTAAAAGCAACAATGGGCACCGCTACATTTGGAACTGTCTGGTTCTATGTCGTTCAGGCTGCGACCATGTTAATTCTTATCACCGGAGCAAATACCGCCTTCTCTGGCTTTCCTTATCTCGTTAACTTCGTTGCAAATGATGGCTTCTTGCCTCGGCAGTTGAGCAAGCGTGGTCACCGCCTCGCTTTTTCCAATGGAATTATCGTTCTTGCAACCGGTGCGGTCACCTTGGTTCTCGTTACCGGTGGCTCCGTTAATAGATTGGTCGCCTTTTACGCCTTAGGTGTATTTACCGGTTTCTCTCTCGTTGGCTTCGGAATGGCCTCCAAAGCACGAAAGAGCCGTGATAAGGGCTGGATGTACCGCAACATAGTTAATTTACTCTCCGGAATTGTCTCCGCAGTAATCATTGTAATTTTCGCGGTTGTTAAATTTACCGAAGGCGCATGGGTTGTTTTAGCGATTACTCCAGTACTTGTCTACGCGCTCAACCGACTCAATCGCAGATACCGCCTGGAACAAAGAGCACTTAAAGTTGATGCAGCCAATACTCGCGCAGTGACCATTTCGCGCCACGAGGTGACGGTGCTAGTCGACACTGTAGACCTGGCGACCGTCGGAGCGGTTCGTTATGCGCGAAGCGTGAATCCACGTAGTGTTTCCGCGGTGCACTTCGTTCTCGATGATCAACATGCCGATGATATTAAGAAAGCCTGGATGCTCAATCCTGCCCTTGCAGATGTGGCCATTGAATTCATCGACTGTCCCGATCGCAGGCTTCCTAATGCCGCTCTAGATTATGCGATCAGAGCCACTTCGTCACCCGATGTCGAACTCACTCTCCTATTACCGCGGCGTTCGTATTCAAGTTTTGTTGGGCGATTGATGCATGACCGCACCGCTGAGGCAATAGCTGATCCAATTTCACAGTTGCCTCGAGTGGTTGCAACGATTATTCCTTTCGATGTCGAAAAAATGATCTCCGGCTCACAGATAACTGTTCATGAGGAGCATGGAACTGATATCACGGAGGATGTACCTGCCAAGACACAAACCCGACGTTTGGAAGATGAACCAATCACTCTCGATGAAACCAGTCATTACGCTGAGAAGATCCATCCGATCGCAGCAGCGCAATGGCGCCATCGTGCACATGTAACCGGTCATGTAACAAATATTAGAAATGCACCTGCCAATTCCACACCGCATGTTGATATCGAGATCTGGGATGAAACCGGCGGGATCACTCTGCAATTTATTGGGCGACGAGAGATCACAGGTGTCGAAGTTGGCTCTGTTCTTTGCGCTGAGGGTATGGTCGGTGAAACCAATGGAAACTTGGTAATTCTCAACCCATCATACGAAATCATTATCAATCACTAACATTTGAAAGATTATGGCGGTGGCGGTGGGATTTGAACCCACGGTTGGTTACCCAACACACGCTTTCGAGACGTGCTCTTTAGGCCACTCAGACACGCCACCAGGGGTGACGATACGCCCTAACGCTTCTCTTTAAAAAATTCTCGCAATAACGCAGCGCATTCATCTTCCAGAATGCCAGCAACTACTTCTACCTGATGCGGGCTGCGCGGATCGCGCAAGATATCCCAGACGGAACCAACTGCGCCAGCCTTCTCATCCCAAGCTCCGAATACCACCGTCTTTATCCGGGATTGTGCGATGGTCCCAGCGCACATGGCACAAGGCTCTAAGGTCACAAACAAGGTGTGGTTGTCCAGACGCCAATTATTCTGCTCCAAGGCGGCCTGACGCAGCGCCACAATTTCGGCGTGAGCAGTCGGATCTCGCTCGATCTCTCTTTGATTGCTTCCACGTCCAACAATTACCCCCGCCGGGTTGATGACTAAGGCTCCTACGGGAACGTCATCGGTGATGAGCGCAAGCTTTGCGATCGCGATCGCTTCACGCATCATGGGTAGATAATCAACCATTAATTGCGATCATAGAGTTGTTCGAACTGGTCACCGAACCCTAATCGACCGGCAAGCAGAGTGATCTGCTCTTCGGGATACATCTCAAGATCATCGCTCATTACCTCTAGATCCATTGCGCTTATTCCAAAATCAGCGAGCAGGTCAATATCGCCCCCTGGCTGTGGGTCATCATCATCTTCTGGATATGGGAGATCTAGCGCATCGATCAGGTCTGCTGCGATTTCATATTCGACGGCATATGTCACATCGCTCAACATCATTTGCATCGATGGGCCGTTGCTGCGAGCTATGAGAAAGAATTCTTCATCGACGGCTATCAGTGCCACAGAGCCGCCCTCGCCCTGTTGCGCCTTTAACTGGTCCATGATCGAACCAAGGTCCCGAGTGTTTACAAGTCGTGAGGCTCGCCACACTCCATCTTCACGCCAAGCGATCACGCCGAAGTCGTCACTATTGAACTCAGCCTGGTTCGTCATAGCACCATCGTCCCACTGATTGGGATACGCGACAAGGTTGGATTCCACGGGTAAAGTCGGGTTCGTGAAAGTTCATGTAGCAGAGCACCCACTCATTACCCACAAGGTCACCGTACTTCGCGATGAGAAGACTCCCTCATCCATCTTCCGGGAACTTGTTGGCGAAATTGTCACCTTGCTCGCCTACGAAGCTACCCGCGATGTGAAGACCGTTCCCGTGACGGTGAAGACCCCGGTTGCAATCGCTCAAGGCGCACTGATGGCTAAGCCCGACGCCGTCGTTATTCCAATCTTGCGAGCGGGCCTAGGGATGCTCGATGGGATGCTCCGACTCATGCCTTCTGTACAGGTGGGCTTTTTAGGCATGGTCCGTGACGAACAGACCCTGCAGGCCAAGACATATGCCAATCGCCTCCCGCAAGATTTACACAACCACGAGTGTTTCGTCCTAGATCCAATGCTTGCTACCGGTGGAACTTTGATCTCTGCAATACATTATTTAATTGATCTAGGAGCCACTGACATAACAATGATCTGCATTCTCTCCTCTCCGGAAGGCGTTGCCGCGTTGGAGAAAGAGTTTGCCGGTTCGGCGGCCAATTTAACTTTGGTCACGGCCGCGCTCGACGAAAAATTGAACGAGAAGGGCTACATCATTCCGGGCCTCGGCGATGCCGGCGACCGACTTTACGGAGTTGTGTAATGGCATCAACCAGTCCTGGTTATGCAATAACAATTCGTGTAGAAGGTCCTCCTTCTGCACAGCCAGTTGCGGAGATAACCGCTGCGATCACCGCGGCCGGCGCTTCAATCACCGCGCTTGATGTTGTCGAATCATTTATTGATCGTGTGACTGTGGATGTTTCATGCGATGCACTGGATAGCGAACATGCAGAGCGAATCAGCGCTGCAATCTCAGAAAATCCCATGCTTACAGTTCGTAAAGTGAGTGATCGGACATTCTTATTGCACCTCGGTGGCAAGATCGAAGTCAATTCAAAAGTTCCTTTGAAAACTCGCGATGATTTGTCGCGCGCTTACACTCCCGGGGTAGCACGTATCTCCCAGGCGATTGCCGCCGACCCAGAAGATGCTCGCCGGTTAACTATCAAGCGAAATACCGTCGCAGTAGTTACAGACGGTTCCGCAGTTCTTGGTCTTGGCAACATCGGCCCGGAAGCAGCTCTCCCCGTTATGGAGGGCAAGGCAGCGCTCTTCAAGCGCTTTGCCGATGTCGATGCCTGGCCCGTATGCCTGGACACCCAAGATGTCGATGAGATCGTCCGCACCGTGCAGATTATCGCCCCGGTTTACGGCGGGATTAATCTAGAAGATATTTCTGCGCCTCGTTGCTTTGAGGTCGAACGTCGGTTACGTGAACTCTTAGATATTCCAGTTTTTCACGATGATCAACATGGAACCGCCATCGTGGTTCTCGCGGCGATGACAAATGCGCTGAAGTTCGTCAAGAAAAATCTTGCTGATAGCAAAATCGTCATGAGCGGTGCGGGAGCAGCAGGTACGGCGGTCGCCCGCCTTCTTGTTGCAAGTGGAGCAAAGAATATTATTGGCTTTGATAAGGATGGACTGGTCTTCGAGAACAAGCCAGGTGACGATGTAATGCGGACCTGGTTCGTTGATAATTGCAATCCCGGTGATTTCCGTGGTTCGCTCAGCGATGCCATGGCTGGAGCCGATATCTTTATTGGTGTGAGCGCACCGAATGTATTAACGGAATCAGATGTCGCCTCGATGGCACCTGGCTCGATCGTTTTCGCTTTGGCAAACCCAGAGCCAGAGATTGACCCTGTAATCGCCCGAAAGTACGCCGCTGTCGTAGCAACCGGCCGCAGCGATCACCCCAATCAGATCAACAATGTTCTTGCCTTCCCGGGCATCTTCCGAGGTTTGTTAGATGGACGAATTCATAAGATCACCGATGAGATGCTTGTTGCTGCTGCTCGCGCAATTTCGGACTGCGTCAGTTCGGACCAGCTCAATGCAAATTTCATAGTCCCCAGCGTCTTCGATCCCCGAGTTGTTACTTCTGTTGCTGCTGCGGTGCGCGCCTCTGCTCATTGATTTACCGCAAAACGGATATGGATTAGGCTCTCGCCATGGCCTCTGTGAAGCGCACTGAACTTCAAATGTTTGATGGGCGTCAGATCTTTTATTATGACCGGGAGGCTGTGGCCCGTACCGCAGTCGATTCGCGCCCTTTTGAGCCTAGGCCGCTTCCGGGTGACATGCGTGAAGATATTCTCACCGGTGAATGGATCGCGATGGCCGCTCACCGCCAAGCGCGTGCATTCCTGCCGCCTAAAGAGTTCTGTCCGCTCTGCCCGACACAGAGTGATTTCGGTACCGAGGTCGCCGACTCAACTTTTGAGGTCGTCGTCTTTGAAAATCGTTCTCCATCTTTCGCCGCACCATCCGATCAACTTCCGCCTGAAACCATTCAGGCCACAGGGCGTTGCGAGGTCGTAGTTTTCTCCGATCAGCACGATGGAAGTTTCGGAAGTCTAGATCTGGCACAGATGCGCACGGTATTGGCCGCCTGGATCGACCGCACCAGTGAGATATCGAAGTTGCCATATGTAGAGCAGATATTTGTCTTTGAAAACCGGGGAGAGGAGGTTGGGGTCACACTCAACCATCCGCACGGACAAATTTACTCTTACCCTTTTATCACTCCGCGCACAACAAAGATGTTGCAGGTCGCGCAAGAGCATTTCGATAAACACCATGTTCCATTGCTTACGAGCATCATTGATCGCGAAATCAAAGATGAAGTACGAATTATTGCGCAGAATGAACATTGGATCGCGTACGTCCCCTTCGCCGCTCGGTATCCCTTTGAAATTCATGTGGCGCCAAAAGTATTTATTCCGGATTTAGCTGACCTCAGCGATACCGTTGCCGACGCATTCCCCGAAGTAGCGAAAGAGGTATTGCTCCGCCTCGATGGAGTTTTTGGAATTCCAATGGCCTATATCGCCGGATGGCATCAAGCACCGGTGCGTTCTGGCCGCGAAGTTTTAGGTTTACATTGGCAGATTACGAGTATCAGGCGTGCTCCAGGGAAACTTAAGTATCTAGCGGGCTCCGAAGCTGCAATGGGAGCCTTCATCATGGACTTGAAGCCAGAGCAATCAGCGCAGCAATTAAGAGACGTTCAGCTCTAACCAAGCCGTCTCTAGCTCGTCATATTCACGCTGTAAATTCTCTTGCTCGGTATGTAGTTCAATCAATCTATTATGGTCAGCGGCAACTGAGTTAAGTTCGATCGTTATTTCATTAATTCTCGCTTGCCGGCGCTCCATCTGCTTTTCAATGCGTGCAATCTCCTTCTTAAGTGCCTTTTGCTCCAAAATGCTCGATTCTTTCTTTACCCCGGATTCCTTATTCCCAGAGGCCAGGTCGGTGCGGCGCAATTCAAGGTATTCCTCAATTCCACGCGGTAAGTCTCGGAGTGACTTATCGCCCACCAATCCAACAAAGGTATCGCAGACTCGCTCTAAGAAATATCGATCATGCGAAATAACTAAGAGAGTCCCTCCAAAAGAGTCCAATAAATCTTCGAGAGCCGTGAGAGTTTCCACATCGAAATCATTTGTTGGTTCGTCGAGAAGCAATACATTCGGGCTATCCATGAGTAGGCGCGTAAGTTGTAAACGGCGTCGCTCTCCACCGGAGAGATCTCCGACGGGAGTCCACTGTTGATCTTTGTTAAATCCTAAACGTTCACACAGTTGACTGGCAGAAAGTTCTTTTCCGTTTCCTAACTGCACTCTATTTGCTACTTTTTCCACGGCTTCTAACACGCGCCAAGTGGGATCTAGCTCCTCAAGATGTTGCGACAAATAAGCGGCCTTAACTGTTACTCCCGTAACAAGTTTGCCGGCAAAGACCTTCCCTTCACCATTCAAAACTTTCATCAGCGTTGTCTTACCTGCGCCGTTTACGCCTACGATTCCGATGCGATCCCCGGGACCAATGTTCCAGTAAATCTTCTCTAGGAGTTCTAAGTCGCCCGCTTTAATAGAGGCTTGGTGCAGTTCATACACGGTATTACCGAGGCGATTAGCAGCAAAGTTGAGAAGTTCAGCCTCGTTACGAGGTGGTGGTTCATTTGCAATCAAAGTATTTGCCGCATCGATACGAAACTTAGGTTTTGATGTTCGCGCAGGTGCGCCTCGACGCAACCAAGCCAACTCTTTGCGAATCAACATATTGCGCTTGTTATCTTCAACTGAGGATTGACGAGAACGTTCGGCCTTAGAGAGAACAAATGCGGAGTACCCGCCTTCGTACTCCAGCACCTTACCGCCAACTACCTCCCAGATCTGATCCGAAATCTCGTCCAAGAACCAGCGATCGTGAGTAATAACGACTACCGAGAGACCAATGCGCGACTTTAAGTGTGACGCGAGCCAGGCCACCCCTTCTACGTCGAGGTGGTTTGTTGGTTCGTCGAGCAAGATCAGATCGAGATCGGAGACCAGTAATTTGGCGAGATTAACGCGACGGCGCTCCCCACCAGAGAGGGAGTGAAACTTACGATCCAGCAGGTCATCGCTATGACCATCAAATAGGCCCTGTAAAACCTCGCGAATACGGCTATTACTAGCCCATTCGTGGACTGGCAGATCGCCGAGGACAACCTCGCGGATTGTTGCGCCAGCGGCCGCGTTATCGGCCTGGCTCAAGATCCCTATGTGGACCGCATTTGATTTCGCGACACGGCCCTCGTCTGGCTCCAGGGTGCCCGCCATTATCTTCAGAAGGGTGCTCTTGCCATCACCATTGCGGCCGACCACGCCAATCCGCTCACCTTGAGCAACGCCGAGTGAGACGCCATCCAAAAGTGGGCGGATATCGAAGGCTTTCGAGACCGACTCTAAGTTAAGTAAATTCACTCCCTATAGTCTGTCACGGATTGAACCTCTTAAGAATTCGAAGGTGCCGACCCCAAAGTAACGGTAAATACCTTACTGACCCCACTAGGAAGCGTTGCGGTAATTGAGACGGTACTGCCGGGTGCATATGAGCGGATCCGAACGATCGCCGTTTCTGCATCTGGAACTCGACTTCCACCAATATTGGTGATGATCGAACCGACCAGAATTCCCGCCTTCTCTGCTGCACCCGCAGTGACGAGCTGAGATACCTTGGCTCCGACGCCGGTGAAGTTCTGATCAAAGTAGACACCAAGCACGGGCCTGGTTGATGTATGAGTCGGACTGGTGATGATCTCGTTAATGGTGCGCTGCGCCTCATTGACTGGAATTGCAAAGCCGAGACCAATAGATCCCGCCGTGCTACCAGTTGATGCATTGGAAGCGATCGCGCTATTGATACCAATCATGCGGCCTTGGGAATCGGTCAAGGGGCCGCCGGAATTACCGGGATTGATCGCGGCATCGGTCTGAATCGCATCTACATAAGACTGGGTCGTCGAGTTGGTGCTCTGGGTTGTTACCGGCCGATTCAGTGCCGAAACAATTCCAGCAGTGACCGTGCCCGTTAATCCGAGTGGTGAACCAAAAGCTATCACCGGATCTCCTATTGAAATTGTTGACGAGTCACCGATCGCAATTGCGGGAAGATTTGGGGTTGCGACATGTAATACGGCAAGATCATAAGAGATATCGCGCCCTACCAAGGTGGCTGGAATCTTCGTCCCATTGTTTAAATCAATATTGAGAGTGTAGGGATTTCCGGCAACTGTTAGTGCGTCAATGACGTGGTTATTCGTCACAATATATGAACCAGTAGCATCTGATTTAATAATTTCACCCGAACCGGTATCACCATTACCCGAGCTATCAAGGACATCGACTGTAACGACCGAAGGTGCAACTTTATTAACGATATTCTTTATCGATCCGTTGCCGACGCTCACTGCAGTCCTGTTTCCAGTGCAGGTGCCGGTTGTACTTGCATACATAGCATTTGTGTTGTTATCGGCGCATGCGGTGATAACGCTGGACGTGGTCAAACTATTAGCAGCAGTAGCTACTCCACCGATTGCGGTAGCCCCAGCTATGAAGCCGATGGTGAGCTTAGAAATAGTGCTCAAGCCATTGATCTTCTGGAAGATTGCCATCAAATAATCCCTTTCGTTATGAAATTTCCTCTGCCATATTTAATCCACTAGAGCCTAAAGAATACGCAGTCGTTCCTAAGAATTCCCTGAGAGAGATTCCGGAAGCTCCATGCTCCAAACCGCTGGTATCGCCAGAAGAGTCACGATCACAAGGAGTGAGACCCCGGCGAAGATCAGAATGGTCTGGCTCATGCCCAAGACGCTGGCTAGCGGAGCTGCGATGGCAAGACCGACCGGACGTAAGAGCATCGTGCCCATTCCATCGAAGGCGGAGGCCCGAGAGAGGGCTTCACGAGGAATGGTGCGCTGGAAGGCGGTTCCCCAGAGCGCTCCCCAGAGGTCGAGGGTGATGCCCCAGAAGAATGCGCCGATGCAGATAGCAACCAGGGGTTCTGGCCGGGCGAGTAGCGCGAGGTAGACAGTTACGGTCAGCGAAATCAGCGTTAAAAAGCGCATCGGGTAGCGAATTTTGATTCGAATCCCGATAAGGGAGCCCACTACATATCCGATGGATTCACAGGTAATCACGACTGCCCATGATTTGGCACCGTGAAAGTGCTTCAAGGCAATAACGGGCCCAAGAACATCTTGCGCGCCTGCCCACACCATCACAACAAAGGAAAAACCCGCCACTGTGATCACGATCCAGGGATACGAAGAGAAGACCTTCCAACCCTCACGCATATCCGCCCGGACCGAAGCGCCAGTCTCAACCCGCGCTGGAGTGAGATGCCTAAAGCTAATTACCAATGTACCCGAAACTATAAAAGTTATTGCATCTATGAAAAGTGCGGCTGTACTTCCAAAAGCGCTGATCAAGTATCCGCCGACAGCCGTTCCGCTGATGAGGGCGAAATTTGCGATGAATTGATTGATTGCATTTCCCTGCTGCCATTGATCTTCTGGTAGCAGTGCGGGCAGCGCTCCAGAAAAAGCGGGCCAAAAAATTCCCCACATCAGGCCGAAGCCGATATTTGAAAAGAGAAGAGCTGCAATCGGAACATGACCGACATAAAAGAAATAAACCTGCACCAAGAGAACTAAGCCGCCGACCACATCGGCGATCGCTAACATTCTGATGCGACCGTACTTATCTGCAATCACGCCCCCAAAGGGCAACATGCAGAGCATGGCAACCGTCAAGGCTCCCAAGATAAAACCTAGCTCTTTTGCGCTGCCGTGGGGCAGGTGCAGAATTCCAAATGCGAGCGCGATTGGACCCATTCCATTACCAAAATTCGAGATAAAACGAGCGAGATAAAATCTCTTTATATAACGATGATTAAGAGTGGCGCGGACGGTCATTTGGCGGACTTGGACTCGATATCTTTGAGCACGCGATGGATGTCAGAGGCGATTTGTTTCAATTCAATAATCTCTTGTTGATTCAAGGTGCGTGCCTCCTTCGCTAATTCAAACTCTCCCAAAGAAGCGGTGTGCGTTTCGGTAATCTTCTTTTCTACCGAGGCCGAAGCAACATTCTGTCCCACCATGATGATTGAGAGAAGCACTAACTGAAGGAATGTCTGTGCAACCCAGGCGACGATCGTGATTAAGTCGCCAGTTTTAAGGGCGGCGGGAAGTGATATAAGAGCAATGGCGGCAAATGCATAGGCACACCACATGGTTGCAACACCTGATGTGATCTTGGCTGCTAGACCAGTATTAAATGCATTTATCTTCTTGAGCATGAATGAAGTTTAATGAAGTTGAACTAATTCCCCGTGCTCATACTTATGAGTCGCTTGCCCTCTTAATACATGAACGCCCCCACTGCCGTGCACCGCAAAAGTGAGAGTCTCATAACTCGTGCGCGAATCAAGGCCAGCTACCGCAGCAGTCATTTCATCAACTCCAATGACAAAGACACCTTCTGGAGCGCGGACCATCAACTTGGCGGCGCTATCTGGAATCCAGCCAAAGAATTTGTTGTAATGCGGGATGGTGCGCACCGTAGGAAGAATGTTGAGCCCTTGCGTCCCGGCCGCGCTCTGCTTGCGAAAATTTGGAATGTCTCCAGCAAGCGCCATAGCACCCGCGCTACACCCCGCAAGGGAGCTCCCGTTGCGCCAGTTGCGCTCAATCGCTTCCCAGACAGGTGTGTTTATGAGAGAGGTGGCCAGATATGAAGGATCGCCACCGGAGATATAAATAAGGCCAGCATCGTCAATCAGGGCCGCCAGATCCTCGCGCATGGCATCATTGCGAGAGAAGACGGGAAGAAAAATCTGCTTTGAATCCAATCGTTCTGCCGCAGCCGCGCCTAACTCTTCCCAATAGCGAATTCGATCAACGCTCTCTCGACCTGCCGCGAGCGGAAGCTGCACGTAACTATTCTTTAATCCCCGCTCTATGCCACTTCTCAGCAAAGCGCCCTCTAATTCGGCCATACCGGGCAGAAACTCACCAGAGCCCACCAGGGCGAGAGCGCCGACGTGATCCATGCAGAGACTCTAGTCGGTAGGATTCGCGCCATGCACTTTAGGAGAGTAATCGCGACAATCTCCATCGCAATCACCTTCCTCTCGCTCTCCTTTAACTACTTTGAGAAGACTGCAGGAAGCGCCATCCCACGCTCCAACGTTCTTAAAGGCAGTAAACAATCCACAGGTGGCGATACCAATATCCTGCTGCTCGGCCTCGATTCCAGGCGTGATGCCAACGGAAATGATCTACCCCGCAAACTCCTAGATTTAATGCATGTGGGTTCTAGCTCTTCGGTCGGTGGCTACAACACCAACACCATGATCTTGATACATATCCCAGCCAACGGTAAGAGCGCCGTCGCTATTTCCATACCGCGCGATGATTATGTTGCGGTTGAAGGTTGGGGGATGCAGAAGATCAAGGAGGCCTATGGATTAGCCAAGTACACCTCCGAGAACGCGCTGATCAAACAAGGTGTCCAAAATCCGCAACGCGAGAAGCTGAGTCGCGACGCCGGCCGCACCGCAACTATCTCAACAATTTCTAAACTCCTCAACGTTCCGATCGATCACTTCGCTGAGGTTAATTTGGTGGGCTTTTACGACCTCGCCAATGCTCTCGGCGGAATTCAGGTCTGCCTCAATCGTGCAGTAAATGATGCGCAGTATTCTGGCGCAATATTTCCTGCTGGACTACAGACCATCACTGGTGTGCAGGCACTTGAATTCGTGCGTCAGCGTCACGGCCTTCCGTATGGCGATTTAGATCGTACCCATCGCCAACAAGCATTTATTACGGGAGTGATCACAAAGTTCCGCAGCCAAGGCATATTCGGTGATCTCGGGAAATTGCAATCGCTTCTCGACGTTGCAAAGAAAGATGTAGTGATTGATGCAGGGTGGGATGTTCTCGGCTTCTTGCCACAAGCGAAGGCGTTAACTGGCGGTCACATTACATTTCATACACTCCCCATCGAAGGTTATGCCCTTCGCAACAAACAAGATGTGAATATCATCGATATCCCGACGGTACGCAAATTTGTTCACGATCTTTTTTACCCAGCACCTAAGGTCACGACTTCGCCAAAGCCCGGAGTGAGTGCTTCAGCGACTCCAAAACCTACGGCTACAAAGTTCAACTTCGCTCATTTAGCGAACGGAACCGCGGTAGCGGGTTCCGGAATTCCGTGCGTTAACTAATGTATATAGCTTTAGCAGTATTTGTAGGTGCCCTTACCGCAGCGCAGTCACGATTCAACGGTGAACTTTCCTTTCAAATCCACAATGGAATTGCGGCCGGCTTAGTTTCAAATACCGTTGGTTCGGTCGTCCTAATAGTGATCGCCTTGCTCTTTAAAAAGGAGCGCGAGGGTATATCTCGCACCATCGCCGCCGTTAAATCAGGGCGTCTAGCTTGGTGGGAGATGCTCGGTGGTCTCGGTGGCACCATATTTCTGAGCACTCAAGGAGTTACGGTTCCGGAGGTTGGCGTAGCGCTCTTTACTATTTCACTTGTTGGAGGACAGACCGCTTCTTCATTATTGGTAGATAAAATTGGTTTGACGCCATCTGGTAAAAAGCCAGTTACTTTCGCCCGTATCTTGATTGCCGTGGTGACTCTGCTCTCGGTTTCTATCGCCGTCTATCCCGATTTGAGCAATTCAAAATTTAAGATCCTGCCAATTTTATTGGCAATCATCGCAGGAATTGTTGTGGCTTTTCAGCAGGCTGTAAACGCTCGAGTAAATGTAGTGTCGCAACGTCCATTAGCGACTACTTTCTTTAACTTTATGATCGGGACATTCTTTTTACTCATTGCCTTAGCTATTAATATCGGTCGAGGCGGGACTATTGGTCGCCTTCCGACAAGCCCCTGGTTATATCTTGGTGGACTCTTTGGACTTACATTTATCGCGGTATCTGCCTATACCCTCAAACATATTGGCTTACTGAACTTCATTACCTTCAGTGTGAGTGGTCAATTGATCGGAGCACTCCTCTTCGATTGGCTGGCTCCTGCAGCGCACACGACTGTAAGTGGTTATCTCTTAACAGGAACCGCGATGACTATGTGTGCTGTGATTGCATCGCGGTTCATGAATGTTCGTCGTGGCGTAAGAGCTTAAGCAGCTGCTCGCTCTTTTGCGGCACTCTTTGCCGCTGCGATCGAAGCACTCTTCTGTTCAACAAAGTCGGCCATGGCAGGAACAACACCAGCAAGACCAAATTCCGACAAGATAACTTCAACATCCGTCGCACCGATTGAGGTGAATACCTGCTTCAAATAGCCGGTCTGCCAATCCCAACCAGCACGAGGGGCACCCTCTGCATACGATCCGCCTTGAGAGACGATGACTGTGACCTTGCCATCGACCTTGGTCTTTCCAGGCATCATGATCTGATCGATCCAGGCCTTGAGGACACTTGGGACAGCAAAGTTCCACATCGGAGTTGAAATCAGGATGTGCTTAGCGTTATTTACCTCTTCAACCAATGTGGTGCGAAAGGCGTGCTTAGTTTGCATGGAAGCTGACCGATTATCTTCTGGCGTATAACCAGCGTTGATCGTCTCGCCATCAAGATGGGGGATGGAATCTTCCGCGAGATCGCGGGTCACGATGACGGCACCCGGGTTCTTTTCATTGAAAACAGCGAGAAATTCCTTAGAGATCGAGCGTGAAATGGAATGATCTCCTAGCGGGCTTACCTCAATATGTAGTAAATCTGACATTTTTAACCTATCTAATAGTTGATATGCTCATAATAGTTGAAATTTCAACTATCCGCCAATTGATAAATGGTGAGATACTTCTGGTCCTATGCCAAAGATTCAAGCCCCAACCGTTGCACTCCATAGAGAGTTACGCCGTCAACAGTTGATGAGCGCCGCCTTGGAACTTGCGCTTGCCGACGGTGCAGAATCCATCACAGTAGCCGCAGTTGCGGCCAAAGCTGGGCTCGCCCGTAGTTCTATCTACGAATATTTTGCATCTAGCGCAGATTTAGTCGCCGATCTTGTTCTCGAAGAGCTGGAATATTACACGCGCCGCTTAGGCGAAGCAGTTGCAGATGCGACCGACCCTTACTTGCGCATCGAGCTCTGGATCTCAGAAAGTTTGCGTTACGTAGCCGATGGTCGACACATGCTAGTGAAATCTTTAAACACAATTAATACGCCTGATGAACGTAAAGATGAGATCGTGATGGGTCACCGTCGCATGATGGCCCCATTGCAAGAGTCACTCGCCGAAACCGGAATTGCAAATATCAGAGCTGCCGCTGCCCTCTTGGCAAGTGTTACTGATGCCGCCTCAGTAAGAATCGATGCCGGAAATGAGGCAGAGCTCGAAATCCAGAGCGCTGTTGCATTTGCGCTAGCTGGACTTCGAGCTCTTCCTAGAAACTAATTACTTTGCTGAGAAAGTGAACGGGATCGTCTGATCCTGCGACTTATCTCCGGCTGCATTGTGGTCATTGGTAATGAAGAAGACGCATGTAGTGTGAACACAGTCGCCATTAGTGAAATAAGGAACAGGCTTGAACTTAACCTTGCCCTTACCTGATGTGGCACCTTGTGCAAGATCTGCCTTTACATTCGAAACCCAGGCTTGGGCGGTTTGATCTGAATCGCAGACCGTAGGTGCAGCGCCTTTTGTCGCTGGAGCCATGCACTCTTCAATGTAAACACCGTTCTTTGTAGGCAACTTTGCAAACTTGAAAGTTACTACTGCACCTTTTTGAACCAAGTTCTTGGTTGGGGTTACAGTGACAACAGCTTTAGCGTTTGCCAAGGGGGCCACTGCTACAACTAGCGTTACTGCAAGAGCAGCTATGAGCTTCTTCTTCATGTCTATATCTCTCTTCTATTGTGTGGGTTGGCTATTTACTAAAGGTAAGCGGAATCTTCATATCGTGCGTGCGATCCTGAGTTCTGGTGTGATCGGCGCGGACATAGATAGCGCATTGAACTTTGCGGCAATCAGCTTTCCCGATCATTGGTTGCACTTTTAAGCCAACCGAGAAGGTGCCACCAAGTTTAAATGGGATAGCTAAATTCTTGCCATAGCTCGGTGGATTCGATGAAATCCAAAATGAAGCGGCGCCAGCGCCAGTCATATTCTCTCCGCCGCCACAGACGCTAGGCAGAGTTCCAGCAGGAACAATCTGGCACATCTCAACATATATGCCGACTGTCTTATCGAAGCCTTTTCCAGTAACGGTGATCAATTGTCCAGCTTTAATCGCGGATACTTTAGAAGCAGTAAGTACTTCCCCGTGCTGCCCCGTAACAGCGGCTGCGCTCTCAACGCCAAGCGCTATCACGACAAGGAGCGCTACAAAGAATCGCAATTTCATGGCGTTAATCTAAGAGAAATCAGGGAGATTTGCTCCGACAACTTCGCCTCCCATGTCGGAAAAGGAGATGCCAGAATACGCTGATGAGATCGCGGGTGGTTGCTGGAGTCGTACTTTGCGCACTCATCCTCTCCTTTTCTCCGACAGCAGAGGCGGCGGTGTCGGATATAAATGCCAGCCAAATCTCGTTGCCGATTGTGCACACCGGGGAGCTCCCTCGATTTAAGCGGGTAGTTGCGCTAGCGAACGGGGCAGCAGAGATTATCGTCGCACTCGGTTACAAGAATATTTTGGTAGGGCGTGATATCGCCTCGACCATGCCAGAACTCAAAAATATTCCAATTGACGAATCGGCGATGCAAGTTTCCGCAGAGGCGGTACTATCGCAACGACCGGATCTGGTATTTATAGATTCAAACACGTCGCCGGCTACAGCAATTGCTACTCTAAAAGCAGCGAAGATTCGTATCGTGAGCATTCCTAGCGCATTCACTTTGGCGGATATATTCGCCAAAGAGAGCGCTATTGCTACCGCTTTGGGTGTTCCCAAGGCTGGCAAAGTCCTAGGAACTCAAGTGAGCTCTTTCAAAGCGGTAAAGACCAGAATTAAAGTTGCATTTCTCTATATGCGCGGAACCGCATCCATCTACCTAATAGGTGGTCCGGGATCTGGAGCCGATTCAATTCTGCAAGCGGATGGTTTCATGGATGTAGGCGCAGCAAATCTTAAAAATCCATTCAACGCACTCACGGCGGAAGAGCTCATCAAGTTGCAGCCAGATGTCTTACTTCTTATGACCAAAGGTTTAGCCTCTGTAGGTGGAATTAAAGGATTGGTGCAATTTCCAGGGATTGCGCAGACACCGGCTGGTCAACACAAGCGCGTAGTCACCGTTGATGATTCACTCCTTCTCTCCTTTGGGCCGCGGACAATCCCTATGGCTCAAGCGCTGCGCCCGCTCGTGATTGCAGCGGCTAAGTTATGAAGAAGTTACTCATCTACATAAGTGGGTTCGTGCTACTGCTCTTTTTATTTTGGCTCTCCTTGAATGTTGGAATTCTCCATTTACAAAGTTCGGTCTTTTCGCTAGTTGGAAAGCACAGCGTTGATGCAACGACTGTCTGGCAGGTTCGATTTCCAAGGGCGCTGGGAGCGGTAATTATCGGGGCTGGTCTAGGAGTTGCAGGCGCTGTAGCCCAGGGCATCTTCCGTAATCCCTTGGCAGAGCCCACGCTCATTGGTCTCTCCAGCGGTGCAACCCTGGGAACCATTGCCCTCATCGCATCTGGCGCATCGGTCTACGGAACGCGCTCGAATATCGCATCGGCTGTCCTAGCGGCAGCGCTCACTGCTCTTCTCGTTCAATGGATCGCCCCGGGTAAGGGTTTTGGCTTCTTGCTCACTGGTATTGCAATCTCTGCGATCTTCACCTCATTTGCGGGATTGCTCATATCTATGTCCCCCAAGCCGAGTATTCAATCGATTACCTTCTGGAATTTCGGTTCTTTGACGCTTCTCAATAATGCAACAGTTGGAATGATCGCACCGTATATCGAAGTCGGAATTATCATCTGCTTTCTAGTATCCCGCCGCCTTGATATCTACTCCCTCGGTGAGAGTTCTTCGCATTATCTAGGCGTCAACCCAAAACGGCTAAGACTTTATGCAATCATCGGACTCGCTTTC
Organism: uncultured Actinomycetes bacterium; assembly: GCA_903933585.1. Lineage (GTDB taxonomy): Bacteria > Actinomycetota > Actinomycetes > Nanopelagicales > Nanopelagicaceae > PALSA-747. The sequence continues at coordinate 2,613 of CAIZKO010000068.1, read as the reverse complement.
TTAATCGGTGCCTCTGTGAGCGCAGTCGGAACAATTGCATTCATCGGATTGCTAGTGCCGCACATTGTCCGCCTGTTGATCGGTCCTGCTCATCGCAAAGTCTTATCCATGAGCGCATTAGTCGGAGCTATCGTTCTATTGCTCGCCGATCTTCTCGCGCGCACCCTCTTTCAACCCAATGAGATTCCATTGGGTCTACTGACATCGCTCCTTGGCGCGCCAGCGCTTATCGTTCTTCTCCGCATTAAGCGGGCCTCGTGGGTGAGCCATGATTGAGATTCAAGGGCTTTTCTTCGCTCGCGGTAACCACGAAATTTACCGGGACTTTAACGCTCAACTCGAAATCGGTGAAGCAGTTCTTCTCACCGGACCTAACGGAGCAGGTAAGAGCACCCTCATTCAATTGATAGGTGGATTGCTTCAACCCCAATCTGGCACAATCACAATCGATGGCGTCGCCGTCGACACTTTAAATGCAAGAGAGCAAGCGGTGATGCGTGCCGTTGCCCCACAGAGACGATCATTTACTCTAGCGTTTACAGTTAAAGAAGTTCTACATTTCCTTCCAAAGAAGTTGCGAATCGCAGATAGTTCACACCTCATTGAAAAGCTAGGTTTGACAGAATTGTTAAACAAGAAAGTTACCGAACTTTCAATCGGGCAACAGGAGCGAGTGAGTTTGGCCTTGGCGCTCAGCCAACGCGCAAAATATTATCTACTTGACGAACCGTTTAGCGCCCAAGATTCAGAAGCGACTGCAAATATTCTTGAATTGATTAGCGAACTTAAGAAAGAGAATGGCGTCCTGGTGATTTCTCACAATCAGGACGCCATCTTTAAATACTTCGATCGAGTTATTAGCCTCGCTTAGCTTGACTTGGCTTTCCCGCCTTAAAAGGCTTTCCGCCAGCTTTGCCAAACTTCTTTGGGCCAGCAGCAGGCTTGCCAGAACGAGCACGTGACTCTGCCTTCTCAAGAGCAATGCGCTTTTCCAGCGGCATACGGGGAGCCTTCTTTGCAGGGCGCGCTACGCCTTCGACGCGGCCACGATTTCCTGCAGGTGTTGCGCTCTCTTCGCGAGTTCGTGAATCTCTTGCCTTGTCTTCCCACTTCTTAGGAGCTGAACGGAATGGACGATCGCTGCGTTCTGTAGCAGGACGACGGTCGCTACTAAAAGTGCGCTCCGTACTTGGACGACGCTCTTCGCGGGGAGCCTGGTATGAACGCTCAGGGCGCTCCGCACGCTCTGGGCGTTCGCTACGAAATTCTGCGCCTTCAGCCTTAGCTGGGCTTTCGAAACGGCCTCCGCCGGATTTACGGGCCTTGAAGTTGCCATCACGGTTACCGCGGTCGTTAGAACGACTACGGCTTCCTGGCTTGCGATCATTGCGGGATGTCTTTTCAGGCTCTACCGCAATTGGAATTCCAGATGGCTCTTGAGCACCGGTGATTTCGTGAAGTTTTGAATCTCCAGGACGAACATTGTTTTCAATTAACTTCACAGCAGCGCGGTTGGTGATTCCAAAGACCGCTTTCTTCTGCTTATGAGTGGCCAGAGTTACAACGGTTCCTGTTGCACCAGCGCGCGCGGTACGACCGGCACGGTGGAGATAATCTTTGTGATCCGCTGGAGCATCAACGTGAACGATGAGTGATACATCATCTACGTGGATACCACGGGCAGCTACATCTGTAGCAACGAGTGCTGAAGCGCGACCATCTTTGAATGCCTTGAGAACGCGGGTGCGCTGGCCTTGAGATTTTCCGCCATGGAGCACGCCAACTGGCACGCCGCTGCGAAGCATCTTTTCAGCGAGCTTGTCTGCGCCATGTTTGGTGCGAACGAAGAAGATTGTGCGGCCATCACGGGCGGCGATTTGAGCTGAGATCTCATCTTTATGTTGCTGATCGAGCAACAAGAGGTGGTGAGTCATATCAGCGGCGCGAGATTTTTCGTTCTCGAGTGAGTGAGTAATCGGATCCTTGAGGAAGCGCTTGACGATGGTATCGACATCGCGATCCAAAGTAGCCGAGAACAAAAGGTGCTGTCCGCCCTCTTGGGTAAGAGAGAGAATCTCTTTAACCACTGGCAGGAATCCCATATCAGCCATCTGATCGGCCTCGTCGAGAACGGTAATCATGACATCTGAAAGATCGATGTGCTTCTTCTCTAGAAGATCCATCAAGCGACCAGGAGTAGCAACAATGACAGGTACACCGCGCTTAAGCGATTGAATCTGGCCGATATATGAAAGTCCGCCGGCTACAACCTGAGAAGAGAGGCCGATCTTGCGAGCGAGTGGTGAGACAACATCATTAATCTGAACCGCTAGTTCGCGGGTAGGAGAGAGGATCAAGCCAAGTGGCTTGTGAGGCTTCGCGGTGCGGCCGTTAAGGCGCGTGAGCATGGCCAGGCCAAATGCCAACGTCTTTCCCGAACCGGTCTGTCCGCGACCAAGCACGTCGCGACCTTTAATCGCGTCAGGCAGGGTGGCGGTTTGAATAGGAAATGGGGCGGTCTTGCCTTCGGCTTCAAGAGCCTCGCAGAGCGCAGGGGTAACACCTAAATTGCGGAACGTAGACATAGCTATACCAATCGAGACATAGATGCGT
>CAIZKO010000067.1 GCA_903933585.1 uncultured Actinomycetes bacterium | reverse complement strand
TCTATTAACGCGAATCAGTCAACACTAGAGAGGTTCTGGGATTAGTGGAAGAACTCAAATCCTTCTGGTCTTGAAATTACGACTGCTTAAGAAAGTGCGCTTGAAGGGATTCGAACCCCTAACCTTCTGATCCGTAGTCAGATGCTCTATCCGTTGAGCTACAAGCGCCGGCCTTCGAGTGTGAATACTACCCGTTGTGGGGCGTGAGCCCAAAACCAGCGGATTTCGTATGTAAATAGGGCAAACTCCGTAGAATCTAGCGGTGCCACAGAGTGAATTATTAAGAGCCCGCATATCAACAACTCTGGCTTTCATGATGAATGGCTTCGCTGTTGGAATCCTGGTTTCGCAGTTACCGGACTACAAATTCCACCTAAAAATCAGTAATGGCGCCCTTGGGACTGCCCTCTTCTTGCTTGCAGCTGGAGTGCTCTCTGCTTTGGGTCCTGGCGGTCGATGGGCCGCAAAACATGGCAGCGCTTATGTCACAATCCTTGGATCTATTGCGGTGATCATCTCTATGCCTTTAATTGGTCTTACCTTCAATTACATCTCATTCTGCATGGCGCTCTATCTCTTTGGATTTGCCATCGCTTTTCAAGATGTTGCGATGAATACCCATGCGGTCACATTGGAGCAACGATTTAAGCGTCGGGTGATGAGTACTTTTCATGCCTTGTATTCACTCGGTGCACTTGCGGGGAGTGCCTGCGGTGGATTGATGGCCCAGTTCCATGTCAAAGAGATCATTCAGGAATCTTTGGTGGCGGTTCTATTTATAGTAGTGCTGCTTTACATGAAGTCAGGTTTCTTGCCAGCGTCGAGTGATCAGCAAGAACCTCGTAAACATAAGCGGCCAAAGAGACCAACTATCTTTTGGGTATTGGGATTTCTTGGAATGTCAGCTTCAATTGGTGAAGGATCGGCTGGCGATTGGGGCGGAGTGCTCGCCCGCACAACTTTCCATACCTCTCCATTTGTCGGAACGCTTCCCTTTATCTGTTTCTCGATCACAATGGTGACGGGTCGCTTCTTAGGAGACCGATTGGCTCATAAGTTCGGTCCGGGTCAGCTGCTCTTCTTCGGTGGATTGATCGCTGGAATAGGTTTAAGTGTGGGGTTATTCATTGGTGGAATTGGTGGCGAAATCTTTGGCTGGACTTTCCTGGGAATGGGAATGTGCATCGTTATTCCTATGATTTATAGCGAGACCGGCACGATTGCAATTAATAAATATGCGGGGACTATTGCACCGTCAGAAGCGGTCGCAACTGTCTCTGGAATCTCTTACTTTGGCTTTGTTGTAGGCCCACCGATTATGGGTTATATATCTGAGGTAATAACGCTGCGCTGGGCAATGCTTGTACCCGCTGTGTTGGGCTTAGCTTTGGCAGCAGGATCTAGGTATGTTATTCGGCAAGAGAAATAAGTTTTGCAATATCGACCTCTTTGAGGCGAGGCTTTCCTAGCGCTTCTCCCGCGGCAACCTCTGCCGCATTGATCTTCATCCAACCCGCCTGATCAACTACTTTGATTGCTTGAGGAATCACAACGCTGATATCCCCGCCATTCTTTGGTTCTGGGCCGAGATCCTCGATAAGAAGTTTGACGACATCTGATGCATCGCTCTTGTTGGTGCCGATGACTCCAGATGGACCGCGCTTTGCCCAACCCACGGTGTAGATATTGGTGCCGAGTACTCGCCCCTCGTCATTTTCGACTTTGCCATCGCGGAAGGAAATTCCCTTAATAGGCAGGGCGTGATAACCAATTGCAGTGATTACGAGATTGGTCTTGATTGTATATGTCTCGCCGGTGTCGACGACCTTGCCACCCTTAATCTCATTGATTCCAAAGACGACCTCTTCAACGCGATCGGTGCCTTTGATCTCCTTGGGAGCAGAGAGGAATCGAAATTCCATCACGCGTGCATGTCCTTCAAGTGGCTTTTCAGCAATCAAGCGCCAGGCTTCGAGATTAGAGGCAAGTTGTTTATCAATTTCTCCGGCTGCCCGTGCCCGCTCATTGGCTTCTTGCACAGCACTATTTTCGATGATGACATCGGTGTGCTCGAGCTTGGGAAGTTCGCGTAATTCTGGAGCCGTGAATGCAGCATGTTCTGGGCCGCGACGACCGGCGATATAGACCTTGCGAATTCCACTAGCGTGCAGCGTAGCGAGCGCATGTTCCGCCGTATCGGTGGGATCGAGTTCGATTGGGTTGAGTGCGAGCATGCGAGCGCAGTCCATAGCAACGTTACCTGCGCCAATAATCACTGCGGTATCTCCATTGAGCGGAACGCTCACATTTACATAGTCTGGATGCCCGTTATACCAAGGGACGAATTCAGCGGCAGAAAGTGAGCCGGGTAGATCTTCGCCAGGGATTCCGAGGGTCTTTCCGATGCTGGATCCCGTGCACATCACTACGGCGTCATAACGGGGGCAGAGCTCTTCGATATCGAGATCGGTGCCCACTTCAACATTTCCAAAGAGGCGAAAATCCGGTTCAGAGGCAATCTTTTCAAAGACCTTCGCTACGGTCTTTATCTTGGGATGGTCTGGAGCAACACCCGATCGAACCAGCCCCCACATGGTGGGTAGGCGTTCAAACAAATCTATAGAAAAAGAGAGGTCATCGTTCTGCGCATTTTGCAGCGCTTGAGCGGTGAAATAGCCAGCAGGTCCTGCTCCAACTATGGCGATCTTGTAGCGTGGCACGGGGTCCACATTACAAGGTCATGCTCAATCGGGTGTCAATCGATCGGAATTATTACCTCATTATGGCGCGCAAATGGCGGTTTCCAAGGCGGGTCAAAGCGCGCGATGCGAGCCTTTCCATTGGGGTGAAGACCGTGGGCCAGGAGAAGTTTTTGGAGTTCTAAGTCACGCTGTAGAACCGCCTTTTGCGTCGTGCGCCCACTAAATCTAAGAACCGCTGCTCGATGGGCGGGTAATTCACGAAGCACGACTGGCGAGCCGACAGGATTGGGAAGGGCGTTGATATCAGAACCTTCGGGCATCACGAAAGAGATGCGCCACTGCTGGGATTCCAACTCCTCTTCCAAGACCGGTGCGGTCATAGAAATCTGGTTCTGCGAGATATAGTTAAAGAGAGGTCTAAAGCCCTGACTTCCGGCGGATGAAATATCGCCTGAAACAAGTACGTCGGCAACGACACAAGGCGCAAACTCGCGCACTTCAAAACCATCGAGTTGCTGCTGGACTTTGAACTTCTGGTGGGCTGTCATAAATTTACTATAGCCCCGAGTGTGAATTGGGGCTGGTTGAGATTCTCGTTGGGCCAAATGTGAGAAAGTATCAG
>CAIZKO010000066.1 GCA_903933585.1 uncultured Actinomycetes bacterium | reverse complement strand
CTTGAATACTGGCGCAGAATCGGCATCCCGGTAATGACCCCTTCATTCCTAGGCTCATTCTTATTGTTGTTCGCCAATGCATTTTCGGCATACGCAACTGCCGCATCTTTGATTAGCCAAGGTTCGATTATCACTCCCTTGGGAATTAGTACTGCACTCTCCAGCGAAACGGGATCGAACAATCCCGCGCTAGCCAAGGCGCTCTCCCTAGGCATGGTGCTCGTCGTAGTTTTCGTTATGACCCTGTACACCTTACTTCGTCGCAAAGTCAGCAAGTGGGAACAATGAATAAGCCTAAAACCGGGGGTCGTGTAAAGATTTGGCGCCGAACGATTCTTGTATTGGTTGCGCTCTATTTACTGCTTCCCATTGTTGCCATGATTAACTTTTCAACGAAGACCTTTAGCGGTGGACGCGGCCTTGCATCGTGGCGAGCTATCTTCCACCAACCAGATCTCATAGCTGCGATTATGACCTCCTTAGAATTAGCAGGCATTGTTATCGCCTTAATCTTCTTCTTGGTTGTTCCGACAGTAGTTTGGGTTCACCTCAAATTACCTCGATTACGGCGACCTCTTGAACTCATCTGTCTTCTCCCCCTTGCAATTCCCGGAATTGTGCTCGTGGTAGGAATAGCGAGCATCTACCGTTGGATCAGCATTCACATCTCGGAGTCGCCGCTGACTCTTGCGGCGGTCTACTCGATGTTGATTCTCCCGTACACCTATCGCTCGCTTTCGGCCTCCCTGCACTCAGTGGACGTACACACGCTTGCTGAAGCTTCTCGCACCCTTGGAGCTTCCACGTACAAAATGCTCTTTGGCGTAATCTTGCCGACGATTCGTGCGGGAGTTATGTCAGGTGCGGTCATCTCAATAGCTCTTGTTCTGGGTGAATACACCATTTCATCCCTTCTCAATTTCCAAACAATGCAGGTCGAGATAAGTCTCGTTGGCCAGACAGATGGAGGGATTGCGGTAGCAATTTCACTTGCTTCATTACTCTTTGTTTTCCTCTTGTTGGTGGCAATCCCGACGTCAATGCACCGCGAAAACAAAGAATTGGAATCGGAAACCGCATGAACGAAAGGAAGAGTCTGTGAGCTCAATAACCAAAGGTGCCTCTGCGTCGGTGAAGTTAATCGACATCGCAAAGTCATTTGGTCATGTGCACGCCCTGGCGGGCTTGACCCTTGAGATCGGACCTGGCGAGTTAGTGGCCCTGCTCGGTCCTTCCGGCTGCGGAAAGACGACGGCGCTACGCGCATTAGCAGGACTGCAGGATCTGGACCGTGGCCAAATTGTGGTTGATGGGGTGGACATCACCTACCTCGCTTCCAACAAGCGCAACATGGGTATGGTTTTTCAATCCTACAGCCTCTTTCCACACATGAGCGCTCTGGCAAATATCGAATATGGCTTAACCCTCAAGGCGCATAAGACGAGTAGCGATCTTCGTTCCAATCGCTCCAAAGAACTCCTTGAATTGGTAGGGCTTTCGACGCACGCCAAACATTTTCCGCATCAACTCTCTGGTGGCCAACAACAGCGCATTGCT
>CAIZKO010000065.1 GCA_903933585.1 uncultured Actinomycetes bacterium | reverse complement strand
CTTTTGCCAGCGCTCGCAGCGCATCGAAATTTTTTGGATCTACGGATACCAAGATGCGACCAGGGGTCTCGGCGAATAGCCCAGCGGCGACCCCTCCCGGGATGAAGGCTGCGGGAAGTTCGATGGTGGCGCCAATGTTGTTGCGCAGCGTGGATTCGGTAAGCGCGGCAGCTAATCCACCATCACTCAAATCATGCGCCGATTCAAAGAGTGGTTGCGCCTCAAGGAGAAGATCGATCAGGCGAACTTCCGCAGCGATATCTGGGGTTGGGGCGAGATCGCCCATCTGGCCGTGCAGGTGCGCCCACTCGGAACCGCTGAAGTTATCTGCGGTATTGCCCAGTTGAACGATATTTAATCCAGCCGCCGGAAAGCCCATCTTGGTTCGGGTAGTTACATCTTGAATCACGCCAAGAACGGCGATAACGGGAGTCGGCAGAATCGCAACGCTTCCCGTCTGGTTATAGAAGGAAACATTGCCGCCCGTTACCGGTAAGCCCATCTCCAAACAGATATCTGCAAGTCCACGAACCGTCTCGGCGAATTGCCACATTACCTCTGGATCTTCGGGCGAACCAAAGTTGAGGCAGTTAGTAACTGCAAGCGGTTTCGCGCCACTGGTTGCGATGTTGCGGCAAGACTCAAGCATCGCTAACTTCGCACCATTGTAGGGATCGAGATAAGACCAGCGAGCATTTGCATCAGTCGAAATAGCAACGCCGAGATTGGTGTTTTCGTCGATGCGAATCATTCCAGAATCTTCTGGTTGCGCTAAAACTGAGTTGCCTTGAACATAGCGATCATATTGATCGGTGACCCAGGACTTATCAGCAATATTTGGTGAAGAGATCAGCGCAAGTAGTTCGGACTTAATCGCAGCAGCGTCATCAACTTCTGGAAGTGTTGTTGGCTTTAAAGTATCGAGATAAGCCGGTCTTGCCATCGGGCGGTTATAAACCGGACCATCGTGGGCAACAGTGCGTGGTGGTACGTCAACAATTAGCTCGCCATTAAAAGTAATTTCAAGATGTTTACCATCTGTGACCTGCCCGATAACCGTTGCGTTGACATCCCACTTCTTGCAAATCTTCATAAAGCGCGCCAACTTGGTGGGCTCGATGATCGCGCACATGCGCTCCTGTGATTCCGACATCAATATCTCTTCCGGAGAAAGCGAAGGATCGCGCAATGGAACCTTGTCGAGCTGAATCGACATACCACCCGAACCAGCAGAAGCTAATTCACTTGTCGCGCATGAAAGTCCAGCGCCACCCAGATCTTGAATTCCGATAACCAGATCTTCGGCAAAAATCTCAAGCGAACATTCGATCAAAACTTTTTCAGCAAAGGGATCTCCCACTTGAACCGCGGGACGCTTAGCGGCTTTACCTGATACAAATGTTTCAGAGGCGAGTACAGATACTCCGCCGATTCCATCCCCACCTGTCTTCGCTCCAAAGAGCACAACGAGATTGCCGGTGCCGTGGGCGGTTGCGAGTTTGATATCTTCGTGGCGCATCACGCCGACACAGAGCGCATTCACAAGGGGATTACCAGCATAAGTAGCGTCAAATACCACTTCTCCGCCGATATTAGGAAGTCCCAAGCAGTTACCGTATCCGCCGACTCCGGCCACAATTCCGGGGAGGACACGTCGGGTGTCAACGGCATCGGCAGGACCAAAGCGCAGCGGATCCATAACGGCGATAGGGCGCGCGCCCATAGTCAAAATATCGCGCACGATTCCGCCAACACCAGTAGCAGCGCCTTGGTAGGGCTCTACAAATGATGGGTGGTTGTGGGATTCGATTTTGAAAGTTATGGCGTAGTTCTGCCCGATATCAACAACACCAGCATTTTCACCGATACCGACTAGCAGCGCATCAGAGTGCGGAGCCTTCTCGCCAAATTGCTTGAGGTGCACCTTAGAAGATTTGTAAGAACAGTGTTCAGACCACATGACCGAATACATCGCAAGTTCGGAGGATGTTGGACGGCGTCCTAGGATCTCTCGGATCCTGGCGTACTCATCCTCTTTAAGGCCGAGTTCACGCCAGGGTTGAACTGTCTCTGGTTGGGCGGCTGCAATTGCAACGGTATCGAGAGTCATCAGCGACCTACCAAACTCTGCAAGATAGAGGTGAAGAAGGCCAAGCCATCAACGCTAGGACCGGTTAAAGATTCAATCGCTTGTTCTGGGTGTGGCATAACACCAACAACATTGCCGCGCGCATTTGAAATACCCGCAATATCGTTCTTAGAACCGTTGGGATTGGTCTCTGCATATCGCAAAACAACGCGACCTTCAGATTCCAATTGATTGAGCGTTTCGGCGCTTGCCTGAAATGAACCTTCACCGTTCTTGATAGGAATCACTAAGCGGTCACCCTTTGTGTAACCAGAGGTCCACGGGGTAGATGTGTTCTCCACAATAAGTGGTTGATCGGTGCAGACAAAGTGCAGACCTTGATTTCGGGTCAGCGCGCCGGGCAAGAGATGTGATTCGCAGAGAATTTGGAAGCCGTTACAGATACCAAGGACCGGGAAACCGTGTTCAGCTGCGACGATGATCGAAGACATAATCGGTGAAAAGCGTGAGATCGCACCACAACGTAAATAGTCGCCGTAAGAAAAACCGCCAGGAAGAACTACCGCTTCAACTTCTTTTAGGTCATCGCTGGCGTGGAAGAGCGGAACAGGAGTGCCACCTGCTAAACGAATTGCGCGCAGCGCGGACGAATCATCGAGTGAGCCCGGAAAGGTGACTACGCCTATGCGCATTACGCCTCAACCCTTACGAGATAAGTTTCAATAACGGGGTTGGAGAGCAGGGTTTGCGCTGCCTTCTCGATATCGGCCAGCATTTCAGGAGTAGGAGTTCCAGCGACTTCAATTTCAAAACGCTTGCCTTGGCGTACCGCCTTGGCGAAGGTAAAACCTAGGCGGGGTAGCGCGGCTGCTACCGCCTGACCTTGTGGATCCAAAATCTCGGCCTTCAACATAACTTCCACGACGATGGTGGCCATTAGATAGTCCTTCCGGTCAGTAAGGTGAAAGCGGATTCGTAACGTTCGCGGGTCTTCTCAACAACTTCGGTGGGCAACTCTGGGGGTGGGCTCGCACGATCCCATCCCGATGCGAGCAACCAATCGCGAACATATTGCTTATCGAAAGAGGGCTGGGTACCGCCCGGCTTCCAAGAGTCGGCCGACCAAAAACGGGAAGAGTCTGGGGTTAAGGCTTCGTCGCCTAGGCAGATCTTACCTTCCGAGTCCCGACCAAATTCAAATTTAGTGTCAGCCAAGATAATTCCCCGCGTGGCGGCGTAATCGTGCGCCGTGGAATACAGCTGCAAGGTCAGAGCTCGCAAGGCTTGCCCGTCGGAGTCCCCGATAATTTCGCTGGCGCGAGCGAATGAGATGTTCTCGTCGTGATCGCCCATCTCAGCCTTGGTGGCAGGTGTAAAAATATTCTCGGGTAACTTCGATCCATCGAGCAAACCCGCGGGTAAAGGAATTTCGGTAACGGATTGCGACTCCTGATATTCCACCCAACCAGATCCCGCCAAATATCCGCGCGCAACACATTCAATGGGAAACATATCTAGAGGTTTAACGATGACTGCGCGATCTTTAACTACGGCGGGAACGTCGGTGCTAATTAAATGGTTGGGAACTAAATCCGCAAACATTTCAAACCAGAAGAGCGAAAGCTGAGTAAGGAGTTTTCCCTTGCCAGGAATCAAAGTTGGCAAGATGTAATCAAATGCCGAGATGCGATCGCTGGCAACAATTAATAAGTGGCCACTATCGTTGGTGTAAAGATCGCGGACCTTCCCGCTGCGCAGATGGTTCCAACCATCAATCACGGTGCTCACCTAATACTTGTTGGGCGATAATTCGCCGCTGCAGAGTGCTGTGAAGTAATCGCTTCGATGCGATTTATAACGCGAGTTGTTTGAGCTCTGGCATCACCGGTGAATTCCAACGGTGATGAGAGAAGAGCTTCAAGGGCTGCCTTATCGAGTGGAATGCGCGAATCAGCAGCAAGTGCACCGATCATGGTATTTGCCTTACCGGCGCGAATTCCTAGCGCTGCGGCGACTGCGTGCTCTTTAATAACTTCGTGAGCTAGCTCGCGCCCCACACCTGCTTTAACCGCAGCGACCAAGATCTTGGTGGTGGCAAGGAATGGAAGGTAGCGGGTCAGTTCGGCGTTGATAACATCGGGAAAAGCACCAAACTCATTGAGTACGGTCATAAATGTTTCGAGGAGTCCATCGATCGCATAGAAGGAATCGGGGAGTGCAACTCGACGAACAACGCTGCACGAAACATCGCCTTCGTTCCATTGATCACCACTAAGTTCTCCGACCATTGAGGCATAGCCACGGAGAATGACCGATAAGCCGTTGACGCGCTCGCACGATCTGGTATTCATCTTATGTGGCATCGCGCTGGAGCCAACCTGGCCGGCTTTAAAGCCTTCAGTTACGAGCTCTGCGCCAGCCATTAAACGAATTGATGTAGCAAACGAGGAAGGGCCCGCTGCCAGTTGAACCAAGGTGGTGACAACATCGAAATCAAAGGAGCGTGGATATATTTGACCCGCAGAATCGAGAACGCGCTTAAAACCAAGGTGCGTTGCGATCTCTTCTTCTAACTTCTGATGCGCAGCAGCGCTACCGAGTAAATCAACGGAATCTTGCGCAGTTCCAACCGGACCCTTGATTCCTCGAATTGGATAGCGATCGATCAAATTTTCTAAACGCTCATATGCGAAGAGAAGTTCTTCTGCAGCCGAGGCAAAGCGCTTTCCTAAAGTAGTTACCTGTGCTGCAACATTATGCGAGCGCCCGGTAATTGGTTGATCAATATATTGACCAGCTCGCTCGGCCAGCATGGCAAGTGAAGCAACGACGCGCTCTTCTACCAATATCAAGCCATCGCGAATCTGCATCGCCTCAACATTTTCGGTGAGATCGCGCGAAGTCATTCCGGCGTGAATCGCTTCGTGACCTGACAGAGCGTTGAATTCTTCGATGCGCGCTTTCACATCGTGACGAGTTAACTTTTCACGGCTATCGATCGATGCGAGATCTACGTGAGTTAAAACCTTTTCGTAATCTGCAATTACATCTTTTGCAATGGGGTGACCCAATCCAGATTGGGCGCGCATTACTGCGATCCATAATTTACGTTCTTGAATTATCTTCGACTCTGGTGACCAGATGGAGCGCATCGCCGCCGATGCATAACGATCAGCTAATACGCTCATGACTCAATTCTCCCTTACTTTGGGCGCGGTCGATGCCGCCAGCGCTATGTCGTGGCGATAGTGCGCCCCTCGTAGAGTTATCTTGGCGATCGCCTCATAAACAGTTGTACGCGCCGCGGCCAGCGTCTGACCCAGCGCGGTGACGGAAAGCACTCGGCCCCCAGTCGAATGAAGGACGCCATCTTTTATCGCCGTGCCCGCATGATGGATAAAAGCTCCTTCGGCTGACCCGATTCCAGTGATCGGATCGCCTACGCGTGGGCCCATCGGATAACCCTCTGCCGCGAGAACGACCGTTACTGCGGCCTCCTCCGACCATTCCAGGGCGGGAGCGCTTTTGAGCGCGCCGGTCGCCGCCTGGTACAAGAGCGTGGCGAGTGGGGTCTGCAACCGAGGGAGTAAGACTTGGGTTTCGGGATCGCCAAAGCGCGCGTTAAATTCGATAACCCGGATACCGCGGGATGTGAGTGCGAGGCCCGCATAGAGCAACCCCACAAATGGAGTATCCCGCGCCTTCATCTCGGCAATAGTGGGCTTGAGTACCTGAAGAAGAGTTTGTTCGACGATATCCGCGGGAGCCCAGGGCAGTGGTGAATACGCACCCATGCCTCCAGTATTCGGTCCCAGATCTCCATCGAGCGCGCGTTTGAAATCCTGCGCCGGCTCCATCGCAAGGATCGTCGTTCCATCAGATATTCCAAAGAGCGAAACTTCAGGGCCATCTAAGAACTCCTCGATCACCACGCGAGGCGATAGGTAGGCATGATCGAGAGCGACCTGACGATCATTGGTTACAACGACTCCTTTGCCCGCGGCCAACCCATCATGCTTTACAACATAGGGAGCGCCGAGCGCATCCAGCGCCGCTTCCATCTCTGACTTTGTTGTACATGTGAAGCTACGGGCGGTGGGAACGCCAGCATCGTGCATCACGCGCTTTGCAAAATCTTTAGAACCTTCGAGAGTGGCTGCGATCGCACTCGGTCCGAACGTTGCAATTCCAGCTTTTCGCAGCGAATCGGCCAGCCCATTCACAAGAGGTTTCTCTGGTCCGATAACGACAAGATCCACCGCCAACTCTTGGGCGAGTGCAACAACTAATGAATTGTTATCAACATCGATGGCATGCAGTGTTGCAAAATCGGCTATTCCCGGATTTCCAGGAGCGGCATGTAACTCTTCTAATACGGGATCGCGTCTAAGCGCCTGTGCGAGAGCATGCTCGCGGCCTCCGGATCCAATCAGAAGAACCTTCAAATGAAATCCTTCACGACGATCGTCTCATCGCGTCCTGGGCCAACCCCGATGGCGCTCATCGGCGCTCCCGAGATCTCCTCTAGGAATTTAATGTAGGCGCGGGCATTTGCGGGCAAATCTTCTATCTTGCGCGCTTTGGAAATATCTTCTTTCCAGCCCGGCAGGTATTCGTAGATTGGCTTAGCGTGATGAAAATCGGATTGAGAGGATGGAAGTTCTTCAACGCGCTTGCCGTCGATCTCGTAAGCGACACAGACTGGAATCTGCTCCCAACCAGTGAGCACATCGAGCTTGGTTAAGAAGAAATCCGTTAATCCATTTACGCGCACAGCATAGCGAGCGATCGGGGCGTCATACCAACCACAGCGACGAGCGCGACCAGTTGTAACACCGATCTCTCCCCCGATGGTGCGCAACTTTTCGCCATCCTCGTCGAAGAGTTCGGTAGGAAATGGGCCAGAGCCGACGCGTGTGGTGTACGCCTTAACAATTCCAATAACGCGGGTGATCTTCGTAGGACCGATTCCAGAACCCGTGCATGCACCGCCTGCGGTTGGATTAGAAGATGTAACAAAGGGATATGTACCGTGGTCAACGTCGAGGAGAGTGCCTTGTGAACCTTCGAGCAGCACGATCTTGCCAGCCTTAAGCGCTTGATCGAGAAGTAAAACGGTATCTGTTACATATGGACGCAAGATCTCGGCATATCTCAGATATTCGTTGAGGACTTCTTCGACTTCGATACCTTTGCGATTGAAAACCTTGATTAATACCTGGTTCTTATCGCGCAGCGCGCCTTCGATCTTCTGGCGCAATATGGATGGATCAAAGAGATCTTGTACACGAATACCAATGCGATTGATCTTGTCGGCATAAGCCGGACCGATGCCGCGACCAGTTGTACCGATCTTGGAATTTCCCAAGAAGCGTTCTGAAACCTTGTCGATAGTCCGGTGATACGGCGTAATGAGGTGCGCGTTAGTGCTGATCTTCAACTTTGAAGTGTCGATACCGCGCTCATTTAAGTCGCGGATTTCTTGCAGCAGAACTGATGGATCGATCACGACCCCATTGCCTATTACGGGAACAACGTTGGGACTCAAAATTCCTGATGGGAGTAAATGAAGCGCGTACTTCTGATCACCAATAACAACGGTGTGACCAGCATTATTTCCGCCTTGATAGCGAACGACATAGTCGACGCGATCTCCCAAGATGTCAGTTGCCTTACCCTTACCTTCATCGCCCCATTGAGCGCCGAGCAGTACTAGAGCAGGCATTTCTTTACCTAACTTTCTTGGGAGTTAATACGCGAAAAGCGGAACTACTTGTTGATCGATGTTCCGGTGGAACGGAGATCTTCGCAAGCTTCAATCACGCGCTTTGCAAGCCCAGCCTCGCCGGCCTTACCCCATGCACGTGGATCATAAGCCTTCTTATTTCCGACTTCGCCATCAACCTTGAGGACCCCATCGTAATTCTTCAGGATGTGATCGGCGATAGGACGGGTGAATGCATATTGAGTGTCGGTATCGATATTCATCTTTACAACACCATAGTCAAGCGATTCACGAATCTCGGAGAGTAGTGAGCCAGATCCTCCATGGAATACGAGATCCATTGGCTTTGATCCCGCTGGTAGACCGAGCTTTGCGGCAACAGCATCTTGTAGGGTCTGCAAGATCTTTGGTTGCAGAACAACATTGCCTGGCTTGTATACGCCGTGCACATTTCCAAATGTGGCAGCTACCATGTAGCGAGCATGCGGATCGTTGCCAAGAGTATCGATCGTCAAGAGCGCATCTTCTGGAGTTGAGTACAACTTCGCATCATGCTTCGCCTCAATGCCATCCTCTTCGCCACCGACAACACCGATTTCAATTTCCAAGATGGTGCGCGCAGCCTTAGATTTTTCGAGCAACTCCTTTGCAATGCTCATGTTCTCTGGCATTGAGACCGCTGACCCATCCCACATATGTGAGTTGAATAGCGGAGCCTTGCCAGAGTTGACACGATCGGCGCCGAAGGCGAGGAGGGGACGCATAAAACCATCCAACTTCTCGGCCGGACAGTGATCGGTATGAATTCCAATGTTGACCTTGTAGTTCTTAGCAACGATATGTGCGAACTCGGCGAGCGCTACTGCGCCATCGACCATGTTCTTAACGGTGGAGCCAGAAAGGTATTCCGCGCCGCCCCAAGAGATCTGAACGATTCCATCCGACTCTGCTTCTGCAAAACCACGGATCGCACCGATCAGTGTCTGAGATGAAGAGACGTTGATCGCTGGGTATGCAAAGGCGCCCGCTTTGGCGCGGTCCAACATTTGTGCATAAATTTCCGGGGTTGCGATAGGCATGTGTGATGGTCTCCCTGTTGAGGTTAAAAGGCTGTAAGTGGACGCCAATGGCTCAACGCTGGGTCAGGCTGTCTTGCTTACGGCTAATCCCACCACATTTTGGAGCGGATTGGAAAACCCGCAGGGCTTTTCGCCCTAATTGATCCCAAAGTGGCTCAATAATCGATCAATGCCTAGTAATCCGAAATTTGAATGCATCACCGCCTGCCCCCCTTTCAGCAACCAACGCCCAGCGACCTCAAGAGTATGAAGGTGGGCTACCACCCGAAAAATGTTATTAAAGATTATAAACACGCTGCCCCCTTAATTTTGCCGCCCCAGAGAAGTGGAGCGGAGCTGTGTTAGGTCGGCAAAAATAGAGGAGGAAACCCCTCTGATCGGCTGCCCTAGCCGTTGGCGGTGGAAGGCCTGCGATTGTGGATACTGCTCACCCTCCTAGAGGGTCTGTTTTACTTGTTAAGGGTTGAGCGCTGGCGTAGCCTCACCGCCATGAGTTCATTGGAGAATCTCTCTCACGAGGATCGCATATTCCCCCCAAGTCCAGAGTTTGTGGCTCAAGCCAACGCCCAGACCTCCTTGTATCAGGAGGCAGCAGATGACCGACTCGCCTTTTGGAGTAGGCAGGCTGACTATTTACACTGGGAGAAGAAGTGGGATGAAGTCCTCAAGTGGGAAGTGCCGTCTGCACAGTGGTTTCTTGGCGGAAAGATCAATGCAACTTATAACTGTTTAGATGCACATGTCATTGCTGGTCGCGGAGATCGCGTTGCATTCCATTTTGAGGGCGAGCCCGGTGACACCCGCACCATCACATATGCGCAGATGCTGCACGATGTTAAAAAGGCCACCAACGCACTTATCGAATTAGGAATTCGTGCTGGAGATCGCGTTGCGATTTATATGCCGATGATTCCTGAAGCTGCTGTCGCCATGTTAGCCTGCGCGCGAATTGGCGCCGCACACTCGGTAATCTTCGGAGGTTTCAGCGCGGAAGCCCTGAAGAGCCGAATCCTAGATGCAGATGCCACTTTGGTAATTACCTCTGATGGTGGATTCCGCAAAGGCTCTGCCTTTCCACTCAAACCCGTCGTTGATGAAGCGCTCGCGGGCACAGACCATAATGTGAAGAACGTTCTCGTTGTTAAGCGCACAGGTCAAGAGACACAATGGAGCGCAGGGCGCGACATTTGGTGGCACGAGATCGTTGACCGTCAGAGCCCAGAACATATCGCTCAAGGTTTTGATTCGGAACAAGTTCTATTTATTCTTTATACATCTGGAACAACGGCGAAGCCAAAGGGAATCTTTCACACGACTGGTGGCTATCTCACCCAAACTTCGTATACGCACCGCGCTGTCTTTGATCTCAAACCGGAAACTGATGTCTATTGGTGTACCGCAGATATCGGCTGGATCACCGGGCACTCCTATGTTGTTTATGGTCCGATGATTAATGGCGCTACACAAGTGATGTACGAAGGCACGCCAGATTCGCCCACTAAGCACCGCCTCTTTCAAATTATCGAGAAGTACAAAGTTTCTATTCTCTATACCGCGCCAACCCTGATTCGTACCTGGATGAAATGGGGTGAAGAGTTCCCTGCCGATAGTGATTTAACTTCACTTCGCTTGCTCGGATCCGTTGGAGAACCAATTAATCCGGAGGCGTGGATGTGGTACCGCGAAGTCATCGGAGGAAATAATTGCCCGATTGTAGATACCTGGTGGCAGACCGAGACCGGTGGTCTCATGATTTCACCGCTACCTGGGGTAACCGCCACGAAGCCCGGATCAGCAATGGCAGCTCTCCCTGGCATCAGCGCCAAGGTGGTTGATGATGAGGGTAATGAAGTGGAAAATGGAAATGGCGGCTACCTGGTTCTTACAGAGCCATGGCCAGCTATGTTGCGTGGGGTCTGGGGCGAACCCGAGCGATATCAAGAGACCTACTGGTCTCGGTTCCCTGGAAAATACTTTGCCGGAGATGGCGCAAAACTTGATGACGATGGTGCGATCTGGTTATTGGGTCGCGTCGATGATGTCATGAATGTCTCGGGTCACCGCATTTCTACTACCGAAGTTGAATCTTCGCTCGTCTCTCACCACAACGTCGCTGAGGCGGCTGTTGTCGGTGCAAATGATGCGATGACAGGTCAAGCAATCGTTGCCTTCGTGATTTTGCGCGGTGGCATACCAAAGGTTGACGGAGAAGAGTTAATTAAAGATTTGAAAGCACATGTCACTAAAGAGATCGGCGCCATCGCGCGGCCAAAGCAAATTTTAGTTGTGGCCGAACTTCCTAAGACGCGGAGCGGAAAGATTATGCGCCGATTGTTACGCGACGTCGCAGAGAATAGAACGGTCGGAGACTCTACGACCCTCGCCGATCCAAATATCATGAAACTTATTGGCGAAGGTTTAAAGAGCGGAAAATCTGAAGATTAATTAATTATCGCCGCCGCCACTAACACGTGGCTTCGGCGCAAGTGTTGCACAAGCAGTCATGGCCGCTTTCTGCGCTGCGCTCACGGTTGGTTGCGTTGTTGGTGAAGTACTTGGCTTAGGCGTTGGCTTAGGATGATCATCGCTCTGCTTGACTCCCACAGGTGCAATCACTGCCGTTCCGCCATGAGCTATCAGGCAGGCGTTATATTTCTTCAAAGTCGCGGCACGTGCAATGTCACTCACACCTTTATGGTCGCTACCTTCAACTCCACCTTCGCCTCCACCTTTAGCTGCACCGGTGATCTGTGGCTTGGGGCTCGTTGATGGCGCAGGCAAAACCCAGATTAATTTTCCGCTGAGAACTTTGACGCAGGTATAAGACTTTCCATTGATAGGTGTCACTGTGCCAGCCTTAACGCATATTCCACCAGCAGTTGCGGAAGAGGTGATTCCCGCCGCGTGCGCTCCCGTCCCGGAGATCGCAGAGATAACCACTAAGGAGAGCAGACTGGCCAGCGTTTTCTTATTCATAGTACAAATCGTAGAACTTCAAACTTAATTTGTGCTGACTGGTTGCTGTGAGAAGTTGGGGAATCTGGACTACTTTCTAGCGGAAGATGCCGTCATTGCGCCCAGCGATCTCTGAGATGATCGATGGAGCTCGGGCACTTAACGCGGTGTAGATCTCGCTCCTGGGAATATTCCGCTCCGCCCAACCCCACGGAGTAATCAAGAGGAGGTGTCCCAGAACAACTAGGGCAATGAGCGTCCCCAGCGTTGAGAAGGCTGCGCCCAAGAGGGAGTCAACCCATTTAAAGGGTCCAAACAAAATCTTTGAGTGAAATAGCTTTCCGATCTTCTTGAATATGGCTTCGCCGAGAGATGAGGCGATAGTCACCGCTAGAAAGAGAAGGGCGAATTTTGTAACGCCATGAGAGTGGAAATAGTGCAGACCGAGGGTCAACCCCAGCAATCCGCCACCGATATAACCGATGAAACTAAAAATCGAGGTGAGAAAGCCGGCCTTATAGCCACGTATAAATGAGACCAGACTCGCCAGTATGAAGATTGCATCTACCCAATTTTTCATAATTTAACCTTCAGATATTTAGTGACTTCTGCCTTCAGTTGAGCTGTCGATTTAATGAGGCCAATCTGTTTGTAAACCACTTTTCCTTGCGCATCGATAAACCAGGTGACCGGTACTCCCATTCCAAAGATCCCCCTCGTAGCGCTCGTTACATCAAAGAGGATAGGCCAGGTAATCTTCTTCTTGATAACAAAGTTACGTCCGGCTTGCATATTGGTCTCTTCGACATCAACTCCAACTATCGAAACTTTATGCATCGCTTGTAAATCGAGAAAGTGCGGAATCTCTTGATTGCAAGGTTCACACCATGATCCAAAGACATTCACGACAACTGGCCCGCGTATCGCCTGATAAATAATGTGCGATTTATTATCCAAGCAAGGAAGAGAGATCCCCTTTGTCACCGTCTTTGAAACTAATATGGACGAGCAACTGACGACAGCACCGGTGCTTGCTTGTGCCGCAACTGGAGAGATCAGGGAGAGCCCTGCGGTGATGAGAGCTATCAGAAATAACTTCACCGAAAGTCCTCATCTCTCTTAACAAGTTGCAAGGCCTTGATCTTATCTACCTCTCCGATTCCGAATGATGGACAGAGCGTTGCGAGTGGGCAAGCGCCACAGGCAGGTTTGCGGGAATGGCAGATACGGCGACCGTGCCAGATCATTCGCTGCGAGAGGTTGGTCCATTCTGCTTCTGGAATAAGAGCACCCACTTCGTGTTCCACCTTCACCGGGTCGAGTGACGCGCTCCATTCAAAGCGGCGGCTCAGCCGACCAAAATGAGTGTCAACAGTGATGCCAGGAATTCCAAAGGCATGCCCCAAAACTACATTTGCCGTCTTGCGCCCCACGCCGGGCAGAGTTACCAATTCATCAAGATTGCCCGGAACTTTTGAGTTGTACTCCGTTATCAAGCGTTCGCTCAGGGATTTTACTTTCTGTGCCTTCGAGTGGAAAAAACCCAGAGGGTAAATGATCTCTTCTAAGTCGAGGATGTGGGCGGCGGCCATGGCGCGAGGGGTGCCATATTTCTTAAAGAGAATTGGGGTGACTTGGTTGACTCTCTTATCGGTGCACTGAGCGGATAAGACCGTTGCGATCAAGAGTTGAAATGGGGTTTTAAAATCGAGCTCGCAATGGACCTCTGGATAACGCCTGGTAAGGAGGCGGTAAATGGCGCGAGCCCGCTTGCGCTTGTCCGCAATGCTCTCATCCACCTTGAAAGCCTAGAGGATGTGCCAGCCCAAAAGGGTTTGAGCGATATGGGCTCTGGCGGTAGGGTCAACCCGTGAATCAAAAAGATGATGACCTAATTATTCGCCAGGCACCCCTATTTAGTGCACTTGATGATGATGCCGCACACGCTCTTCGGGCGTCGATGGTGGCTCTCAAACTGAACAAGGGTCAAGTCCTATTCAAAGAGGGGCAAGAAGGCGATCGCCTCTATGTTGTTGTCCACGGCAAGATCAAATTGGGCACGACGAGCACAGATGGCCGCGAAAATTTACTCTCAATCCTGGGACCCGGTGAGATGTTCGGTGAGCTCTCGCTCTTTGACCCAGAACCTCGTACCTCAACAGCCACGGCCGTTACAGATGCTCGTTTGGTCTCCCTCGCACACGATGCCGTTATTGGCCTGGTTACTTCAAACCCACAAACGTCACTCGAACTCTTGCGCCGCCTGGCGCAACGCTTGCGTAAATCCAATGAGGTCCTAGCTGACTTGGTCTTTGCCGACGTTCCAGGACGTGTTGCAAAAGCAATCATGGATCTTGGCGAACGCTTTGGTGTTCAAAAGGAAGATGGTCTGCATGTAAACCACGATCTCACTCAAGAAGAATTAGCTCAACTCGTTGGTGCATCTCGTGAAACCGTTAACAAGGCCCTCGCTGATTTCGCAGCGCGTGGTTGGGTAAAACTTGAACCACGCGCTGTTCTTGTTACTGATGTAGAACGAATTACTAAACGCGGCCGCTAGGCCTTATTTAGCCAACCAGGGAGCAGGCGGTACTCGTACTGAGTCCACTTGTTGTAATTAGATTATTTGCGAGCCAATTCTGTTGGATCAGATATTTCAATGATCCAAGCTGAATGTTGTACATATATCCGCTGGTTGTCGTAGTGGTTCCGAAAGTCCATGCACACTTATCTGCATTTTCAGATCCATAAACGTCATACCAAGCGTTAAGGAATGGATCGGTGAGGGTCTCATCGGTCTCATGTGCAAAGACGCTCGCCATCGCATCCAAGCCGGTGTTTGCATTTGGTGAAGTTGTTTGCATGGCGCAAGCACCGTAATACTTAGATGTGAAATCTTGAATCGCAATATATTGAACATTCTTCAGCGTTGAAGTTGTTCCATATGAATGCCATCCGCAATACGTCGTACCAAATCCACTTGTTAGAAGCGTGGTCTTCGCGCCGATATAAACATAGAGCGGCGTTGTACCTGTTGGAACAATTGTTGAATGAGTCGAAATGAATGTGTTGATGTAGGTAGCGACGTTGGCATCGGTCACCGAGACAGCTGTTGGAGCTGTAATTGCGGTGTTAGTCACCCATTGCAACGAAGGAGCTACCTTGGTCTTGCTCGTGAAGTAAAGGGTGTTGGTGTTGAAGACGTGGCCAGCCTTAGCAATTGAGTTGGCTTTGGCGGTTCCTAGAGAGGTCACGATATTTCCAAGAACGGTATTCCACTTTGTGACATCGGCTGTGGCCCAAGCTCCGACCCAAACTGGGATCAGGGCTACGGTGCCGGACATGCTGATACAGGTGGTGTGGCAGGTGATTGGGTTAGCGGCTGCGCCACCAACAACCGCCCGAGTGGCGGCCCCTTTGCCGGTCATGACCGCTGAGAGCGAATCGAGCCAGCTCAGGTCAGCAGATTCGCTATCTGATGCAACCTCTGGGCTACTACTAAGAGCGGCCTTTGGATCGGTTGCGGCGAGGTCAGCCCAGTTTCTTACTGGGAAGCCATGAGAGCGGATGCCCACAGATTGGAAGTTATTCACAGAGGATCTTGCGGAGTCTCCCGATGGCGCTTCGGCGTAAACCGTGACCACGGAGCTCAGAGAGAGGGCGAAGGAAGTTAAAGCAATTAGGGGAAGTCGGAGTTTCATGGCGTAAGCGTAAAGTCTAGACCTCAAGTTTAGGCTTAACCGGTCATTCGGCGTGTCGCTGCTTTATAAAACCTCGACTGTTAGCTCGATTTCGACCGGGGCATCAAGTGGCAGTTCGGCAACACCGATCGCACTGCGGGCGTGCTTGCCGTTGGCATCTCCGAAGATATGGATCAACACTTCAGAGGCTCCATTGACGACTGCGGGGGCTGCAATAAAACCTGGCACCCCGTTGACGTAACCAACGACACGAACGACCTTAACGATTGAATCAACTGGCGCAACAAGCTCAACTGCAGCGAGAGCATTGAGGATGCAGACCTGCGCCATCTCCTTTGCTTGCTCTGGAGTTACAGCTCCTCCGACCTTGCCAATGAATGGAATCTTTCCATCCACGAGCGGGAGCTGTCCGGCTGTAAATACTAAGTTGCCGGTGCGCACTGCAGGTACGTAAGCGGCTACGGGCAGCGCAGCAACGGGAAGAGTGAGATTAAGTTCAGCGAGTTTTGCGCGGACATCCATTTATGCAACCACCCTTTTCATATAAGCAACCAAATTATCTCCGCCGCCCGGCGCTGGAATTACTTGCACAAGCTCCCATCCCTCAGAGCCCCAATTATCGAGAATCTGCTTGGTTGCATGTGTCAGTAATGGAACTGTGACATATTCGAACTTGTTCATTAGTTTCCTCCAGTGAGTGCGGCTCTAACGAGCCCCGAGACGGTGCCGCCATCTGCCTTGCCTGCTATCTTCGGTGAAATAATTTTCATGACTTGCCCCATACCTGCAGGCCCACTTGCACCTGTTTCGGCTATTGCTTCTGCGATCATCTTCTTGATTTCATCTTCAGAGAGTTGGGCTGGCAAGTAGGTGATGATGAATTCGCCCTCTAACTTCTCGCGCTCGGCGCGATCGGGGTGGCCGCCATCGGTAAATGCCTCAGCAGCTTCGCGGCGCTTCTTGGCTTCGCGAGAGAGGACGGTAATGATCTCGGGTTCGGTCAGCGTTCGGACTTCTTTCCCTGCTACCTCTTCCATGGTGATGGCGGTCAGAACCATGCGGATGGTGCCGGATTTGAGTTCGTCGCGAGAGCGAATCGCCTCGGTGAGATCGCTCTTAAGTATCTCTTTGAGTCCCATAGGGGTATCTTCTCATGCCTATGAGTTATCGACTACGCGAGGCGACGCTGCCAGTACTGCCGGGCGGGCATCAACCCATTCGGATACTGCACTTTTCCGATCTACACCTGACGCCTAAGCGCGCCGTTGAAATCGCGGATATTAAGAGCTTTGCTGCCCTCAAGCCAGACCTTGTTATAAGCACTGGTGATTTCCTTGCCGATCGTGCTGCAGTGCCCATTGCTCTCGATGCCCTAGATGGGCTTCTCGAAATCCCCGGCGTCTTTGTCTTTGGCTCTAATGATTACTACTCACCAAGATTAAAAAATCCGTTGAGATACCTGATGCGCGACCACGGAAAGAGAGTCTTAGGAGATTTACTTCCAATAGAAGATCTTCGCAATGGACTCACCAACCGTGGCTGGAAAGACCTAAACCATCAACGATCCACTTTGAAGATAAAAGGCTCCACGATTGAATTTCGCGGTGTCGATGATGCACACCTGGAGCTAGATGATTACTCGAAGGTCGCGGGTTCCGCTCTCGAATGCGATCTCGCCATTGGAGTAACTCACGCTCCATATCTGCGAATTTTGGAAGCTATGTCGCGCGACTCTTTAGATCTAATCTTTGCTGGTCATACCCATGGTGGTCAGGTCAGACTTCCTTGGCCGGGGGGCTCGAAGGCGCTTACAACTAATTGCGACCTACCAACATGGCGAGCGCGGGGAGTATCGCAAGTTAAAGGTGAGCCATGGCTCAATGTTTCGGCCGGAATGGGAACTTCGCCCTTCGCTCGCATCAGGGTTGCATCACCACCCGAGGTTTCTCTTATTACTCTCGAGAGTAGCGTGTGAAATTTGCCAGTTTATTAAAGCCTGTTTTCTCGTAGACGCGAACCGCCGCAAAATTGCCATCACGGATTCCCAGCCCAACTTCGCTTATTCCCAGTAAGAAGGAATGTGAAACCATCCCTGCACTTAATTTTGTCGCTAGACCCTTGCCGCGATCCTGAGAGCGAGTAACGACTGAGACCATTACATGTAATCCGGATTGCCATTTAACCACTGCGGCTAACGAGGCCAATTCACCGAATTCATTTCGAACTCCTCCCCAAAATATTTCTTCGGGGTCTCCGGGGCGCACTGAAGAGTCCAGAGCGTGCTCATCAATAATGTCATTTATTTCGGAATAATCCTCAAGAAGTTCAATTTTGAAGCCGTTGTCACGAGTCTTTGCCTCCCAGAATTGCGAACTTCCCCCGCGCTTGAGGCCATGAAAAGTTTCTCTCGACGAATCGGCCAATGCTACGGATTGGCATCGTTCGTCAAAGTGAGCATTTGGTCCATACAGTTGGCTATAAATGCTTCCGCCCTCTATGACAAAAGAGAAGGACTCTGCATTTTTATAAGCGACTACAAAATTCTCGGTTCCAATAAAGTATTTGGCGGCGTTATTCACACCAAGTGCAGAGTGCGCCCAAGACTGAGCTTCGTCAAGATCATCCGTCTCTTCTAGCATCTTGAAATTATAGAGTGATAAAGTTAATTCACTCGCGATTGGTGGCATTAAAGGAACTCAAGTGATTGGGTTCCTTTTTTGTTTCCAAGAATTTATTTGCTAAATTCGGCTGCGACTAACTCTGCGATCTGCGCAGTATTGAGTGCAGCGCCTTTGCGAAGGTTATCTCCGCACATGAAGAGATCAAGCGCATGATCATCATCGAATGAACGACGTACGCGACCAACCCACGTTGGATCGGTATTAACGACATCTGCCGGCGTTGGCCAAATGCCATTCTCTGGGTCATCAAGTAGTTCGATTCCAGCTGAACTTTTCAGGAGCGCTTGTGCCGCTTCGCGAGTTACCTCGGTATCAAAGACTGCGTGGACAGATAGTGAGTGAGTAGTAATCACTGGAACACGGACGCAAGTAACGGCAACCTTGAGGTTTGGCAGACCTAAAATCTTGCGCGATTCAAAGCGAACCTTGGTCTCTTCTGATGAATATCCATCAGCCTTAAGAGATCCAGCCCATGGAATTACATTGAGAGCCAGTGGAGCTGGAAAGGCGCCAAAGTCCTTGATGACGGTGCGCAGATCGCCAGGCTGTTCGCCCAAGTGGGTTCCGGCTACTGCAGAAATTTGAGAGCGTAGCGTCTCGGGACCCGTGACACCCATTCCGGAGACCGCTTGGTAGGAGGATACAAAGATCTCTTTAAGGCCATAAGCCTTATGGAGCGCCCCCATGGCAACGATCATCGTCATCGTCGTGCAATTTGGATTAGAGATGATGCCCTTTGGGCGATCTTTTATAGCCTCTGGGTTGATCTCAACTACTACGAGTGGGACTTGATCATCCATGCGGAAGAAGGTGGAGTTATCTACGACAACGGCGCCGCGTGAAACAGCAATCGGTGCCCACTCCCCAGCGGTCTCATCGGGAGTATCAAACATCGCGATATCGATGCCATCGAAGGCTTCAGGAGAGATCGCAACCACGGTGAGCTCTTCGCCGCGGCACATCAACTTCTTACCGGCGCTGCGCTCTGATGCGATCAGACGGATTTCGCCATAGACATTGGGGCGCTTACTCAAAATATCGAGCATCACGGTACCAACTGCCCCGGTCGCTCCTACTACTGCAAGTGATGGCTTCTTACTCATCGTCCACTTCCTCCATATACAACTGCTTCGTCGTCGGAATCTAATTCAAAGGCGGTATGTGCGGCCTTAACGCCACTTTCAAGATCGGTGTCGCGCACGATGACAGAGATACGAATCTCTGAGGTCGAGATCATTTCAATGTTGATTCCGGCATCGGCGAGGCATGCGAAGAATGTTGCGGTGACTCCAGGGTGTGAGCGCATTCCGGCACCAACGAGTGAAAGTTTGCCCACTTGATCGTCGTACAACAACGATGCGAATCCAATCTCACCTTGAATATCTTTAAGGAGAGCGGTCGCTTCGGCTCCATCACTCTTAGGCAGCGTAAAGGAGATGTCGGTCAACCCGGTGGCAGCGGCGGATACATTCTGGACGATCATGTCGATGTTGATATCAGAGTCGGCGATCGCTTGGAATATTCGCGCTGCGATACCTT
Source organism: uncultured Actinomycetes bacterium (assembly GCA_903933585.1). GTDB lineage: Bacteria > Actinomycetota > Actinomycetes > Nanopelagicales > Nanopelagicaceae > PALSA-747. The sequence continues at coordinate 2,643 of CAIZKO010000065.1, read as the reverse complement.
TACGGTCCGGAACACCAACGATGGTGATCTTCGCTTCGCTCTTATCGTGGGCGATGCCACTAATAATTGCCTGTTCCATATCTTCTGCTCCTTCGGGGTGATCCTGCACAATCCAGGTGCCTTCTAAATTTGAAAATGATGAGCGAACGTGAATCGGGAGGTTGTAACGACGGGCGTATTCGACACAGCGCAGGTGTAGAACTTTGGCACCGCTGGCAGCCAGTTCGAGCATCTCTTCGTAAGTGACAGTTGTAAGTTTGCGAGCCGTTGGTACCACGCGCGGATCAGCTGAGTAAACACCATCAACATCGGTATAAATTTCGCAGACATCTGCATCAAGAGCGGCGGCGAGCGCGACGGCAGTCGTATCCGAGCCACCACGACCCAAGGTTGTTATGTCGTTCGTATCTTGCGAAACTCCTTGGAATCCCGCAACGATCGCAATGTGGCCGCCGGCTATCGCTTCGCGAATTCGCCCCGGTGAGACATCGATGATGCGGGCTTTTCCATGTGTGGAATCTGTAATCACTCCGGCTTGTGATCCCGTAAAGGACATCGCCTCATGGCCCAGATTTCCGATTGCCATGGCAAGTAGCGCCATCGAAATTCGTTCGCCCGCAGTGAGGAGCATGTCGAGTTCGCGGCCAGTTGGCATAGGCGAAACTTGGTTGGCGAGGTCGATTAACTCATCGGTGGTGTCTCCCATGGCCGAGACAACGACAACAACCTGATGGCCCGCCTTTTTGGTGGCGACGATCCGGCCGGCGACCCGCTTTAGCCCTTCGGCATCGGCAACGGAGGAGCCGCCATATTTTTGGACAATTAAACCCATGGCAGAACCTTGACATAGATAAAGATGAACTTGTGGATTGTCTCAATATATAAGACGCCTAACTATCTTAAATAATGAGATAACTACTATTCGACGGTCCGGCGACCTTCAAAGGCACGTCCCAGTGTTACTTCATCGGCATATTCAAGGTCCCCACCCACGGGCAGACCAGAGGCTAAGCGACTGACCTTGATACCCAAGGGCTTGATCTGGCGGATCAGGTATGAGGCGGTCGCCTCTCCTTCCAGGTTTGGATCGGTGGCGATGATCAACTCTTGGATATTGGTATCGGCCAAGCGCGCCATTAATTCCCGGATTCTCAAATTTTCTGGACCCACGCCATCGATCGGAGAGATAGCTCCCCCAAGGACGTGGTACTTGCCGCGAAACTCCCGCGTCTTTTCAATCGCCATGACATCTTTGCTCTCTTCAACCACACAGATAAGTGAGTTATCGCGACGGGGATCGCGGCAGATACGACAGAGATCCTCTTCCGAGATATTGCCACACTCGGTACAAAATTTAACTCGCTCTTTAACGGTGCGTAAAACATCAGCTAAGCGAGTTACATCGACGCGCTCGGATTGAATAATATGAAATGCAATGCGCTGCGCCGACTTTGGCCCAATGCCGGGCAAGCGACCTAGCTCATCGATTAAATCTTGGATAGCGCCTTCGTACATCAACGTTCAAATTCTCTGATGACTTGTGCGCCAAGTTCGCGCGCAAGTAGCGCAGTTCCGGAGAGTTGATCAGCATCTGTTGACTCTTCGGTTGTCCGCTCGTACTGCGGCGCGCTGATGGAGGGATCAACAACGACTTCAATCTTGCGCACCAACCCGGTTACATCCGTAAATGCCCCAGCAAGAATCTCTTCACTGCCACTCCGGACAAAGGAATCACGAGCACCAGCATTGACGATTCCGATAGTGATTGCCTTATCATCAACGGCCAATACTTGAGCGCTTGCAGAGAGCAGCGACCAGGTAAGGCGACGGCGCTTCTTTACATTTTCGATTACATCGGGCCAGAGGCGACGGAGTGCAGCAATATCAACCGGACCGGCAGGTTGGGTAACAACTGGCTCGGGAGCAGCCACAATGGTTGCTTTCTCTTCCTTTACTGGTTCAACAGGATCTGCAACTTTCGTGACCTTAGCAGGCGCTGGCGTTACAACTGCAACTGGTGCGGCAATCGGGGTCGAATGTGTAACAAGATTGACTCCGCGCTCTAAGCGTTCAATGCGCGCAATCAATGCAGCGTCATCGCCAGTAGGAAGCAAGATTCGTCCACAAATGAGTTCGACGATCAAGCGGGGTGCTGTTGCACCACGCATCTCGGTCAAGCCTAAAGAGGTGATATCAGCGGCACGGATAAGTGTTGCGGCACCAATCAAATTAGCCTGAGTGCGCATGCGGTCGAGTTGATCCTCCGGGAAATCGCGAAGCACATGAGAGACGTTATCTTTAACCGCACCAACGATAATTAAATCGCGTAGGCGCTCCAAGAAATCTTGGGTAAAGCGTCGAGGGTCGAGTCCAGATTCGATAACGCGATCAATCGTGTTGAAGATCGTTGTGCTGTCTCGGGCTGCGAGCGCATCAATTGCTTCATCGAGCAGCGCACCATCTGTAAAGCCCAAGAGCTGGACTGCAATATCGTAAGTCACTCCATCGGGGCCAGCGCCAGCTAAGAGCTGTCCTAAAACCGAGAGAGCGTCGCGAACTGATCCTCCGCTAGAGCGAACAACGAGTGGGATGACTCCCTTGGCAACTTTGATCCCTTCGAGATCGCAGATCTTCTCGAGGTGG
>CAIZKO010000064.1 GCA_903933585.1 uncultured Actinomycetes bacterium | reverse complement strand
TCCTCGTCAGTGTATCCAGACTGCTGTTTTAGCCACTCGACTTCAGTCATTGCTTCTCCAGTCTAGGATTAACGGGGCGGTGCCGCCGGTTGCTGCGGAGCAGAATTTGCGGAAGCCGAAGCCTGAATCGAGCGCAAGCCGTCTAGCATCATCTTGATCCCCTGCTGGGCCTGCGGAAACTGCTGCGCAAGTCCTTGAATCAGTTGACCAAGCATGGCAAGTTTGATAGCAGGCGAACCTTGCGATCCACCTCCAGGTTGCCCCCCAGGACCGGGACCTTGTGAGCCCTGACCCTGGGGAGGTGCTTGCGTTATTGCTGTGGGAAAGGTTGCCATTGGTTAGGCTCTCTTCGCCTTGCGTTTCTTGCCGCCGCGCTTCAGACCAGCGTGCTTCAGGCCCAGGTGGGCTCCAGCTACCGTCAACTTCTTGCCACGCTTCCGACCACGTTTACCAGCCATTGTGATTCTCCTTGTGTTTGATTGAGGAGCGGCTGGCCGCATCTTGGAAGAGGGAACCGTAATCCTTGTTGTCATCATCGTAGGAGGTAGGTTTCTATAAAGTCAAGAGCCAAAGTAAAGAATATTAAAGAGTTAGGGGGGATGTTTGGGGGTTTACCTTCATTTTATTTTCTAGCGCTTCCAATAGGCACAGCAAAGCCCCAAGTGCTAGACTCAGGGCTCGCTTTGGCTATTCGGATTTGACTTCGAGATCGCTTTGCAGAATGTTTCCGGTTTCCTCGAAGATCAGCGAAGAGATCGATCCACCCGCGCCGAATTGCGCAGTAAGTTTGCCGACCTGCTTCTCCTGATGGATAAAGTCGAACGCTTCACTTAGAAGTGCCCGGCCTCCATCCTTGCGCTTGTCGTCTGAAGAAAGTTCAGTCCGATGTGTAACAAAAGAATGCGTGCGAGTTTTCATGAATTCCTTTCCTGTTTGACAATAGTACCTTTCTTGTATTACAGTGAGTTATGGCTTGCGAAATTCCACTCACCAAAGGACAGGTCGCGCTTGTTGATGAAGCCGACTACGCTGAAATCTCCCAGCATAAATGGCACGTGATCAAAGGAAGACACGGCCATTTTTACGCCGCTCGCAAAGTTCGCATCAACGGCAAAGGGACCTCTCTTCTTATGCATCGCGCAATAATGGATGCCCCACCAGATATGCAGGTTGACCATAAAAACGAATACGAGACACTGAACAATCAACGCTACAATTTGCGCCTCGCCACCCACGGCCAAAACCAAATGAACACCGGAAAACATTCTCATAACACCAGCGGGTATAAGTGGATAAGTTGGGCCAAAGCAAGAGGAAAATACCGGGGCCGCGTTGTAGTAAACAAACAAGAGTACGCTGTTGGCTACTTCGACGACCCCGCAGAAGGCTATGCTGCTTGCTACGAGAAGGCAAAAGAACTTCATGGTAAATTTGTTCACTTCTAGCCGCTTGTAGATAAGACTACCCTCCCTCCTGATGCTGCTCCTTTCTGACGGGCCTTTGGAGCCTTCTTATTGGTTCCCGGTCTTCCAGCCCCAGGAGCGCCGGGTGCCGGTCCAGGCTTTCCACCGCCCTGTTCTGGTGCCGCACCCATGCCAAGAGCCTTCTCCAACTTCAAGAGATCGGCCTTGTCAGTAAGCTGCTCCTTCGACCAATTGAACACCTTCTCCTTCACCGTCGAACCATCGATACTGCCCCAGTTGGCAATGTCGAATAGGTTGGCCAGAGTTTCAGGGTCAACCGGCACGCCTTTTCCAATGAGGGCAAGCGTGTTGAGCCGCTGCTTGTTCTGCGCGATGTAGTGCAGCGAGTGCGGAGTGATGAAGAAGCGCAGATTCTTCGCGAACGTTTTTGCGCGGGTGAATACATCGACATTCGACTCCACAGGCTGACCATGTTCGTCGATGGTCTGCTCCCCAGGCAGATGAGACGGCACCGCCATATCCGGCGCGTAGTCAAACGTCTCCGGCGCAATTCCCGCCGCGCCAACATACTGAATGATCCTTCCGGTAGTCATGTACTGCAAGATCAGGTATTTCATCATCTCGCCCAGATCGCGCAGTCCGCGCTCCATCGAACGCGATGTGCCTGTGACTACCGGGCCTTCCGCGTCCAGCAGTTTCTCTGGATCGGAAACGTTGGATTTTAGCTTCTGGAGCGACTGAATCTGATCGAGCCCGAGCTGGCGCTGGATGGAATTTTGAAGAATCTCCACCACCTTGAACAGCCATTCAGGAATGTTGTAGCACCATTCCGGCATCGGCGGGCGCATGATGGGTTCTTTGATGTCGCCATCCACACCGAAAGTCAAGCCGGGATCGAAGGGGTCCATGCCTTCCGCCTCGCGAGAAGTGATCTTCGCTTCCTTCGCCGGCGTGGTAATGTCCATGTTGTAGGCTTTGCCCGGATTGGCGCGCGCCATGGCAACACGGTAGACCACGCGCATGAGATCGTCGATGGCATCCTGCGTGTTGGCAGTACCGCGGAAGAGCGAGTAGCCAGTCGGCTCCCAGGCCCAATCGTCAAGGTAAAACGGAATCAATGGCACCATACCATGCCAGTCGAAGGCCGGCCCGTCGTACATCAGCGCGTTTTCACAGGAGATCAGCAGACGGCGCTGGGGATAGACGCGGCAGTCATCTTCAGTTGCCGGGCGGGTGACGCTGCGGCCTTCTTCAAAACGCGTGATGGATTGACCGACGAACGGAACCTTATAATACCAGCTTGTGCCGGGCTCACCCATTTCAAGCTCTTTGCCAATGGGGTTGCCTTTCGCGTCAAGGATTGGCTTTCTCTCGGGATCAAGGTCGCCGTAGTTGATGCGCAGATCGAGGACGTAGGTGTAATAGATGTCGCACCACTGCTCTAGCTGCTCGTTTAGGTTATGGATGCGCCAGCGATTCTGGTCGTAGCTGCGGCGCTCTTCCCCGCCCTTGGTGTGACCATAGCGCTTCTTGGCGAAGGGCTTGAGAAATTGCTGGTAGAGTGGAAAGCGCGAGTGAGCCTCGGCAACTCCCATCGGCATGACCAAAGTCACGATGTAGGCGTTTTGGTAATTCTTGTCGCGCGGGAGCTGAACGGGGAGCACGTCAGGCTGGCCGAGGGCGACGAACTTGAATTCTCCATCTCCCGAGCCGAACAGGGTGCGCGAATACATCGGAGAGATTGCGCCCATGCCGGTTACGGCGGCGAACTGGAGCGCATCGCGCAGTGAACGATCGACGAAGGCTTCAAGGTAGATCGCCTTTGAAGTCTTCGACATCATGTTCGCTTGGGCAAGAAAGGCTTTGTTATCAGTCGAATATCCCCAAAATGGACGGATGTCGGAGAGGGTTTCAATGATTTCCAGAATGGCGCGCTTCAGGTCCCCGGTGGTAAATTTCGACCACTTGCTGGAGACAGACCCGCCGGATTTTCCAGAGAGAATGTCCATGGCGCGCTGCGTCATCTGGGGGTCGCAGTTATCGTTGAGCCACTTGATGCCCTGGTCGATGGAGCTATGAACAAAGGCAAGCTTCTTGTCGTCGGGAGCCTCGAAATTTGGGCACTGCCATGAGATTTCTGTGTCGGGCATCACATCACCTTCGTTGTCATCGGGCCGGTAGGCGCTTCCGATTCCTGCATCGCGCTCACGCCATAGACCGTATTCTGCTGCATTTTGAAATCGCGCTCATCCATCAGCTTGAGGGAAGCGCGGATGATGTTTTTCTCGGCATCCGACACGCCCGCCATGGTAAGACGATTGCGCAGAGTCGAGCGTAGCATGTCATACTTTGCGCGATTGCGGTTGTAGAGAGATTCGATCATCTTCTCATTCTGCTCGCGATCCTGCTCGTGCATCCGGTTGAAAAGGCGGTCCATTTCCTTGGGGCTGGTAGTCGAATGGCGCTCATAGCCCAAGGGAAGGGGAGAGAAGGGGCTGGTAAAGAAGACGTGACCCACGGCGTTCTCAGCCCACCACAAGCGCTCCTTGCCATTTTCAAAGTTCCAATCATCTGCGCTGCTGCTCATAATCCAAGTCCCTCCGCTACCTCATCATACGTCGCATTGTAACCAAGTGGAAAGTCGTAACTTGTTTCCGCCTTGGAATCTTCGGTTTCAAAAGGTTTTTCGGCGCGCCGGGTCATTGACTCGGTATCGTTCATGATGGCAAAAGCGATGGCAGTAGCGAAAATGCGGTCGTCACGCTTGCCTTCTTCATGCTCAAACTTTGTCTTGCCGCCTTCCGTCTGATCGGCTTGGAAGGAAGGAATTTCCTGCTTGAGCAGGAAGGGATCGTTCAATTTCAGCCAATGATTTTCGGTAGCGTTCTTGTAGAGCCCCAGCATGAAGTTGCGGCTCCAATCGAAGGTGTACCAACCTAGCTTATGCGATTTCTTCTTATCTTTGTTGGGGTTAAGGCCGTCAAGGCGCGAGAATTTGTACATGCGCCTGTAGCCCATGCCAAGCATCTGGACTTGAGTCACATCGCCCATACCATAAACCTGCTCAATGCCGACCAACGGCTCCCGACCGGGTTCCATAGCGTCTTTGTAGAGAGCCGCAATAGCCAGCGCGTAGGTATGCATCAGCGAAGGATTTATGGTGTTTGACGTGAAAACAGCACAAACCACGTCAGGTTCGCTGCCGCGCAGGGAATGGCGGTTGACGGCAATGATCGAGTTGTCCTGTCGAGTTCCGCCGGAGTTGTCGATGCCGATGGAGTAGTCGTAGCCTTCCTCCGGCCACTCGAAGATGAGGAGTTTGTTGTTCACATCGAAGAGTTCAACGCCTTTTTCGATGGGCTTGCGGAGGGGAATGAATTCCCACTCAAAAGTTTTGCTTTGCCGCCCGCGCAGATCGTGGACGTAGCCTTTGTACTGGATGCGGAAGCGGTCATGATCGGCATCGAGGTCGAGTGGATCGGGGTAGAAGCGCTCAGGGATCTGCTCACCAATGATCGACCACATGGAGTAGCTGGAGCGGTTTTGCTCCTGCTTCTCGACCTCGGCGAGGTTGAAGTAGAGTTCTTTCTCCGGGCGCAGGGCTTCCACGTCGTCCATTGGCATTTCCTGGTACCAGCCGTTTTCGTTGTCCTTACGGCGGTATTCGCGCAAGTGGCGCTCCCAGAAATAAGCTTGCCACGGAGGCATCCGCCAGTCAGCGCCCATGAAGCGGCGCAGCAGGGGAGTTTGGTAGACGTAGGCCGCGGCCTTGGCCATCATGCGGCGAGTTTCAGGAAGCATTTCAGATTCCCAGCCGGAAGGTACGGGGAACTGGCGCCGCTCGGTTTCGGTGGGAAAGATGTCGTCGGCCAGAAACCAGGGGAAGAAGACTGGTTGGAGGCGCGCGCCGCTGGATGCCCAGTAATCGCGGCTGGAGTACCAAGTTTTTGCCCACCAGTTGGTGTTGCCGTTGCCCGTGGACTCCAAGATCATGAAAGTCTGTGGCGTTGGGTGAACGGATTGGAAGAGGGAATTCTCGATCACATTCGCGGCGTCGGGGAAGATGCTGACCTCGCTTATGTGGATCACTGAAGGGGTGTCGCCACGAGCGATTCCAGCGGCTTTCTTGCCGGAGTAGAGGGTCATGCGGGTGTTATTGCCGCCGAAGGCCATCAGCGCACCCGCGCGGTCACTGGTAGGATTGGCACGCATCCAGGAAGGCTGCTCGTTGTAGCAGAGCTGGAACATGCCGCCCATACGTTCGCAAGCGT
>CAIZKO010000063.1 GCA_903933585.1 uncultured Actinomycetes bacterium | reverse complement strand
TGGTCGGATGGCCGAGAGGCGAGGCTCAGGACTGCAAATCCTGCCACACGGGTTCAAATCCCGTTCCGACCTCCACCTTGGCGGAGCAATCAACTTGCAATTCTCTTAAGAAATCTGCGTGGCATAAAGGTAATCAAAAGAGATACTCAATTCCTGGATAGGAACTCCTTGAAATAGATTAGCAATCTATTTCGCTCTGCTCTCTGTTTCGCGCACATTTCCCTCCCCTGTTACGACCTGACTACTTAGATGATTCGAGGGTACCTTTTTCAGGTGCGTAGGAAAATACCGTCTATTCTTTTACCGAGGGGTTACCCCCGTAGTTCTGAACAACTACTTATTTCCAGACTTTGATTTTGAAGGGGGCCAGCGATGCAAATGGAAAAACCCGAGGCAACTATTCGAGTCTTTGTTGTCAGCAATCAACCTATCTTCCTCTTTGGCCTCCAAGTCCAACTAGAAGTACTCGACCCTCAAATCAATATTATTGGCGTTTCGGATGACGCAACGAAGGCGATGGTCTCAATCGCAGAGGTCTCTCCCGATATTGTGTTGATGGATCTCAACCTCCATGTTTCAGCATTCACCAGCATTGAAGCGACTTCCAAATTAAAGAACGAAATCCCAGCAGCACAAGTAATTATCCTGACCGCAGATGACACGGTCGACTCCATCATGAATGCCCTCAAAGCAGGAGCCAGCGGGTACCTGCTTAAGACTGTAACTATCGTCGAGTTGCAAGAAGCGATCTATGCAGTGCATAAGGGCGGCTCCGTTCTTACACCGGCAGTCGCGCAGAAGGTGCTATCCGTTATGAGCCATCCCGTAGTCAAATTGCTCACCGCAACCGATCGCGAAATTGAAATTCTCGAACTCTTGGCTTTTGGTTCAACAAACAAAAGCATCGCGAGGGAGTTATCTCTGAGCGTACGGACCGTCGAAGCACACGTACACAAGATATTTCAAAAATTTGGAGTAGCGTCTAGAACTGAAGCGGTCATGGCAGCTATCCGAGCTGGACTAATTTCCGCCCCAACAGAACAGAAACAGGCCTGAGCAAAGAGAATAAGCTGCTTTTCAGTGAGTTTTAGCCAACTTGGTCACGGTATATACATAATTACCCAATGAAGACGCTCGCCCTCGACATCGGGGCTACAAAGATTGCGATCGCAACCGTAGGTGCAGACCACCAGATTCTCGAACGTGTGCAAGTGCCTTCGAACACTGGGGAATCCATCTGGCCCGTTCTCAAAGAGAGATTGCAAACTTTCAAAACAGAACGGATAGGGATCGCCTCCGCTGGTCCTATTGATCGCGTTGAAGGAACTATCTCCCCCGTGAACATTCCACAATGGCGTAAATTTCCGATCGTTGCTGAAATCAAAAGAATATTTCCAACTGCCTCAGTCGGTTTACTTGGAGATTGCACTGCTGTGGCTCTTGCCGAAAATCGACTAGGCGCTGGCGTCGGAGTGTCCAACATGTTGGGCGTAGTCGTATCTACTGGCATCGGTGGCGGATTAGTCTTAAATGGAAAGGCCTTCCACGGCGAGACCGGTAACGCCGCACTCTTTGGCCATCACTCCATAGGATTCAACTCTGAAATTCTCTGCGATTGCGGCCGAACCGGATGCTTAGAAACTTTCGCGCGCGGACCCAAGATGGTCGAGTATGCACGCCATTTGGGATGGACCGGCGGATCTGACTTCATCTCTCTCGCAGAATCAGCGCGCAACGGAGATGCACGAGCCATTGCAGCGATCGATAGCGGGTCTCTGGCCCTCGCAGTCGGCATCACCAACGTGCTCACTATCCTCGATATCCATACAGTTGTAATCGGTGGCGGTGTCTCATTTGCTGGCCCTATTTACTGGGACCCCTTCTTGAAGCATTTTGCCGCTGAGCGATTGCATGCAGGATTCCTCGACCACGTCGATATATTTCCTGCGAAATTACAAGCCGATGCCGGACTCATTGGCGCATCTATCTTTGCGCACGAACTCGAAGGGTAGACTCCCCCAATGTCAGAAAGCGATGCTCGCCCCTGGGGTCGATACGAAGTCCTCAACGAAGAGCCAACTCATAAGACCAAACGAATCTGGGTCTTGCCAGGCAAACAACTCTCTTATCAACGCCACAAGTTCCGTGCAGAGCATTGGTTCTTCATCGCGGGCCACGGACTAGCAATCGTCGATGGCCACGAGATCGGCGTTCAGATCGGCTCCTCCGTTGATATTGCGGCAGGCCAACTCCATCGGATTCGCAACACCGGCGCCGAAGAACTCATCTTTATCGAAGTCCAAACCGGAACTTACTTTGGTGAGGACGACATTGAGCGTGTCGAGGATGACTTCGGAAGAGTGTAAGATTCCCCATCTACCTGGACGATTGGCTCAGCGGTAGAGCACCACATTGACATTGTGGGGGTCACTGGTTCGATCCCAGTATCGTCCACCAAGATCTACCTGCTTTTAGGGGTTTCCCGCGCTAACCTCACCTCATGTCAATCCGCGATAAGAGCCATTTAACCAAGCTTGCTGCCCTGCAAGAAAAACGCCTCGTCAAGTCCTTGGGACGCCTCGACATCATCCTCTTCATCATCGCCGCCTACATCTCCCTGGACACGATCGGCAGCATTGCAGTTGGCGGAACTCAATCTCTCTTCTGGGCGATCTTCATCGTCTTCACATTCATGATCCCTAATGCTTTGATGATGGCGGAAACTGGATCTGCCTTTCCTGAAGAAGGTGGTCCCTATCAGTGGGTGAAATTTGCCTTTGGACGTCTACCCGCAGGAATCGCATCTGTTCTCTATTGGATTACGAACCCGCTGTGGCTCGGTGGTTCTCTCTGCTTTATAGCATTTGATGCTGCCAGCGCCTATCTCTTTCATATGAAATCCGGGTCTGCTGCTGAGTGGATATTTAAACTTGGATTCATCTGGGTCGCTATTGGCTTAGCAGTTATTAGTTTGAAACAAGGCAAGAAGATAATCAACTATGCCGCGTTCGCAAAAATCGGAGTGCTGATCATCATGGTAGTGACGACGGCTGTCTACGGAATCAAACATGGCTTTCAACCCTTTGACTTTGGAGGCTTGACTCCAACTATCGCCGGTTTCATGGCTGTTGCTCCGATTATTCTATTTTCTTATGTGGGATTTGAAGCTCCCAACGCAGCATCTGGTGAAATGCTAGAGCCACAGAAAGACACTGCTCCTTCAATACGAATCGGAAGCATTGTTTCGGCGCTTGCTTATGTTTTGCCTGTGCTCGCAATTCTTCTCGTTGTTCCACGCAAGAGTGTGGGCGGTCTAAGCGGCTTCATGAGCGCAGTCGAAACAGTCTTCAGCGTTTACGGTTCTGCGAGCAAGTTCTTACTTGGAATTGCTGCCATCCTCTTTATAGTTGGGCTTCTAGGACTCGGATCGTCGTGGATGATGGCCACGGATCGTATTCAGGCTATGGCTGCCGCTGACGGGGCGTTTATGAACGGCTGGTTCGGAGAGTTCAACGAACGCTTCGGAACCCCAATGCGGGTCAACATGCTCTCGGGTGTTATGGCCTCAATCTTCCTGTTCGCTGGAATGCGGATTGTGAATGGTGACGCGGGAGCAATCTTCAAGGTTGTCCTGTCCTGTGCGGTATCGACGCTCTTGGTTTCTTACCTGATCATCATCCCCGCAGTTATGAAACTCAATCGTTCCTACCCCGACGTAGATCGTCCATTTGTGACTCCCGGCGGTCGTCGTGGTTTTCAAATCATGGGATCCGTCGTTCTCGCGTACATCGTCCTCGGGTCAATCGGCGTTCTCTTTCCAGGCACGATTGAAGGTCTCTTCGGGATTACCTACAGTTTCAAAGATATTTGGGGTCTTTCACGTGGCCAGGTCGAGGCCTTTACTTTGGGAACAATCGTGATCGATCTTCTCGTTGGGATCGTCGGATATGCGCTTGCCAAGAACGTGAGAAAGTCACTGGTTGAGATTTCTGAATTAGAGTAAAACTAGGCCGTAGCTAGAAAAACGATTTACAACACAATTTGTATGATTGGTTCCATGGATAAAAGCAATAGCATCCCTTTTGAACTTGTCGCGTCGCATCCGAACAAGTGGCATATCTCGGAACTCGATCGATCCATCTCGACCATGGCACTCCCTCAGTCAGATCTTTACTGCAACCCGAAGAATGGATTTGCTGCCAAGGCCCCTGCGGTCCTGAGCGCCTTAACACTTATGGGCTTACCTCAAGCCGTAGATTTACAATTGAGCGCGCGGGTATCTGTAGATTTCAATTCGGACTACGACGCAGGAGCGCTCCTTGTGTGGTCCGATGAGCGCAATTGGGTCAAGTTATGTTTCGAATTCTCGCCTGATAAAGAGTTCATGGTTGTCTCCGTAGTCACACGAAGCGCTTCCGATGATTCGAATTCATTCACCGTACCAGTGAGCCATATTTGGCTCCGCATCTCTCGCATGGAACGCCTCTATGCATTTCATGCATCTACCGATGGAAAGATCTGGAAATTGATTCGAGCCTTCACCATGGGCGAAGATGTGTCGGCCCATAGAGTTGGATTCGTCGCTCAAGCTCCAGTTGGGAACGGTTGCCAGGTCAACTTCGAAGATGTTTCGTTCTCGTACACAACGCTGACAGAACTCCGTGACGGGTCATAGAGCCGCCCTAAAGCCCAACTCCAAATCTCCCTTAATATCAGCAAAGTCTTCTATGCCTATACTTAAACGGACCATGCCGGGAGTGATTCCGGCGTTACGAAGGCCCTCCTCTCCCAATTGTGAATGAGTTGTCGAGGCGGGGTGAATGACGAGAGATCTGACATCGCCAATATTTGCTACATGCTTAAACATCTTGAGACCGTTAACAAACTTCTTTCCTGATTCAAGTCCACCCTTGATATCGAAGGACATAACTGCTCCTCCGCCCTTAGGCGCGTACTTCAACTGATTCTTGTGCCAGATTGAAGAGGGTAATCCCCCGTAAGCCACGCCGGCTACTTGTGGGTGAGTGGAGAGCCACTCCGCAATCTTTTGCGCGTTCTCTAAATGGCTCCGCATCCGCATACTGAGGGTATCCATCCCCTGCGCCAGAATCCATGCGTTGAAGGGAGTTACACAAGGGCCAAAATCTCTCAGCAGTTGCACCCGAAGTTTGATGATGAATGCAAGATTTCCAAATTGGGAATCAACACCGAAATCTCGTGAAAAGACGATGCCGTTATAACTTGGATCAGCCTCGTTGAATCCTGGAAATTTCTTGGGGTCTTTCGAAAAATCAAATGAACCCGAGTCGACGACCGCGCCGACCATCGCGCTGCCATGACCTGACAAATACTTGGTGGCGGCATGCGTGACAATGTCGGCGCCATATTCAAAGGGTCGCGTTACGTATGGAGTGGCGATGGTGTTATCGACAATCCATGGAACTCCCGCATCGTGTGCTATCTGCGCGATTCCTTCAATATCGAGAACGACCCCAAGTGGGTTCGAAATCCCCTCACCAAAGAAGGCTTTGGTATTGGGCTTAACTGCCGCCTTCCACGCATCCAAATTATTAGCATCTTCGACGAAGGTTGTCTCAACACCCCATTTAGGGAGGGTGTAGTTAAGGAGGTTGTAGATACCACCATAAATATTTCTACTGGCGACGATGTGGTCACCCTGCTCAGCCACGTTCATAAGAGCCATCGCGGTAGCGGACATCCCGGAGGAGAAGAGCAGGGAACCCAAACCCCCTTCCAACATTGCCAAGCGCTTCTCTACGGCATCCTGAGTTGGATTTGAAATTCTTGTGTAAGAATGTCCGAACTCTGTGAGTGCGAAGAGACCGGCTGCGTGGTTGGCGTCTCGAAACTGATAAGCAGTGGTCTGATAGATCGGAAGCGAAATAGAACCTGTATCAGAATCGGGGCTTTGCCCTCCATGGATTTGGTTCGTCGAGAAGGACCATTCATTAGACATCTCAATACCCCCTAAGGAATTCTTCTTAGACTTTAGACCTCTTGCCAATGTGGCGAAAGGCTTCAGGCGCGACGACACCTTAATTTCACACAAATCTTTGTAAAAGGGGTCTTAGGGAGTAGCCTTGCCTCAATTCGCAGAACCTCGTGGCGCCTGAGGAAATTGGTGCTTCTTTATAGCTCTGCACAAGCTACTGAAGTTGTTCCACTTTTAGTTCATAGGTGGGGCAACTTCAGGTGCTTCAGTCTTTGTGAGATGCTACTCAACATGCATATCAGCAGCGACGTAACGACCTTGGTTGCCCTCTTCGCCATCGTGAGTCCAATTACCTCTATTCCCGTCTTCCTCTCGCTTACAGCCGGCTCAACAACCAAGCAACGCAGAGTGATTGCGATGCAAACAGCTGCCGTCTCTGGCCTAACACTCATAATCGCCTACTTTGTGGGTGACATCATTCTCAAAGTTTTGAGTATCCAGATTGAGGCATTCCGAATTGCCGGAGCTTTAGTCATCGGAGCGATCGGCTGGAGCATGGTTATGGGGAAACAGAGTTCCATCTTTACCGCTGGTAAGTCCGGCGCGATGGTTGTTCCTCTCGCCATCCCATTGATGGCTGGTCCAGGAGCAATCGCAACGGTCATCGCCATAGGAAATACCGATCGTGGAACTGTCCGCGCCGCAAACCTCATCATCATTTTGATTCTTGCCGCCCTTACGGGCATCTTGCTGCTCGCGGCAGCTCCTATTGAGAAGTGGTTAGGCGAACAGGGGCTAATGATCTTGACTCGAATCTTTGGACTGCTTCTGTTATCAATCGCTGTTTCTACTGTGATGTCATCCCTGACTGTCTACATTCATTCGCTTTGAGTAGCTGAGGGCTAGCAAAACAGTACCCAACAAAAGTTCCACAATTCCCGTTGTCATCAGTGGGGAAATTAATGGATGGGCGGCAATGGGAATAGCCTCCCGAGCTAACGATTCAGTAGCTTGTGCAGCCTGGTGATTCACAACCGATGTTGCAACAATATTTAGAACGACGAGTAGGACTCCATCACTCAATAGAACTATCCCCGGGAATCGAAGCGCAGACCTCACGTTCTTCGCGAACACCAGATACAAAAATAACGTTAAGAGCGAAATCACGAGAAGAATCCATACTCCGAGGGTGAAATACGATTTAATCTGCGAAGCGTCCGGTCCATTCGTCTGCGGTTGCAATGTGATTGGTTTGATCTTGTTCAGTTCTTTACTCAACTGCGCAAATTGTGGATCTACCGATTCAAATCCTAGTAAGGCTAACTGCAGAATTGGTTTTACATCGATGCTCGATCGCGCCTTGGCTCCTCCTGTGTAGTAGTTGTACGCGATATTTGAAATCGCGTTCAACTCCCCCTTGAATACTGGGTTACCCAAGAAGGAGGTCACTGTCGCAGAGATCTGCGGCCCCTTCTTATTGAGTAGATTTCGCTCATCTCCGGTGGCCGATTCAAGTGCTTTCGTAACAAAGTAAGTGCCGGCATCGTTGTTAAAAGAGGTGCT
>CAIZKO010000062.1 GCA_903933585.1 uncultured Actinomycetes bacterium | reverse complement strand
TCTGCATGAACATATGGGAATCGGCAAAGGCGCAGATGCGATCGCCTTCGCAACCTTTGCTCTTGCAATGATCACAAGCCGATTCTTAGGCGATCATTGGTTGGCGAAATATGGGCCGCGCAGAACAGTACGTGTGGGTGGATTCTTCGCAGGAATTACCTGGGGTCTTTCGATTGCAATTGCCGTTCCACTCTCTGCTCATGCGAAGGTTCCGGCTGCCATCATCATCTGTATTGGTTTTGCCGCCGCCGGACTTGGAATCGGACCTATGGTTCCTGCCTTCATGAACGCGGCCGCTCGAGTACCCGGAGTCGCCCCATCGGTCGCGCTAGCCCGCGTCAACATCATTGGACTCGCGGCTTACTTCATCGGGCCAACGCTCACGGGCGGTGTATCGCAACTCACTTCACTACCAATCGCGCTCTATATATCTGTCCTTTTGCTTATCTTCACTGGTTATCAATCACGAGTGATTAGTGCCGCAAAAGATTAGGCACTAATAATTTTTAGCAATTCAACTATTTCCGCTACTTCGTAGTCACCTCGATCAATTCCAACGATCAATATTTCCGTTTCAACCACTGAATAATCTATGTCATGGCCGTTCATTAAGCAGAAAATTCGTGTAGCAGACCATGCCAAGCGTTTGTTTCCATCAATCAAGGGATGGTTTCTGGCGAGCGCATGAATCAAAGCGGCGGATTTCTCCTCAAAAGTTTTATATGCATCTTTGCCAAAGATTGTTGTTTGCGGTCTGGCGGCGGCCGACTCTAGAAGACCGATATCTCTTACTTGAAAGTTGGGAATTATTGCTCTGCCAATTTCCAGCAGGTCATCAAGAAGGAGGTAGTCAATGGCCACGATCATTTGGCCAAGCGGGCGAGGAGTTCCTTGTCTTCGGTGGCAACGCGCTTAATTGCATCTGCCAGCCGCTCTTGACGGCGTGAGATGTAGGAGTCAATGGCTGTGAGGGCAACTTCGTGCATGGAGAGGCCCTCGGAATCTGCGACCTTCTTCAGCGCAGCACTCTGCTTATCCGAAAGTCGTAACGTCATCGCCATATTCTGATGATACCACGGTGGTATCACAAAGAATAAAGGCTGTTGATTTACCCCACCGCGCGTAACCTGTACACATGCTTCTCTTCATAGGCACCTCGCTCGCCTTGATCGTGGGTTGGGTACTTAGCCTGGCAGGTGCCTCCTCGGCGTCTGATCTTCTCTGGGCCCTGGGAGGAGTGGCTGGGTTAATCCCATCTATTAGATGGCTCGTTGTTTCAATACGCGAGAAACAATTCGGATCAGATTTTTTAGCTTTGCTCACCATTGTCGCAACCTTGGCTGATGCTGAGTATTTGGCTTCGGCTGTGATCGCGTTGATGCTCGCCACCGGTCGACTCCTTGAGTTATGGGCGACTAGCCGGGCAGATAGAGAACTTAACGAATTACTATCTCGCGTTCCTCGCATTGCGCATCGACTCAACGAGGATGGATCTCTTTCAGAAATTCAGATTACAGAGATCAGTATTGGAATGCAGATCGTCGTCAAATCAGGTGAAATTACTCCTGCCGATGGCATCTTGAGTACCCGAGCCACCCTCGATCAATCTGCGCTGACGGGTGAGCCCCTTCCCGTGGAGTGCGAAAGTTCTGCAGCAATTATGAGCGGAGTTCTCAACGCCGGACAGAATTTGACCATGGTCGTTGGGGAGATCCCAAGCAAGAGCACTTATGCCGGAATTATTGAATTGGTGAAGTCTGCGCAGAAAAATTACTCTGAAAATATTCGCCTTGCGAATCGCTACGCGCTCTTCTTTATTCCGCTGGTGCTTGGAGCTGCAGCCGCTACTTATTTCATCACGGGAGAGATTGCCAGATCCGTTGCAATTCTCGTGGTGGCAACGCCATGTCCGTTAATTCTCGCAGTCCCCATCGCGATCGTCGCCGGAATGTCCACCGCAGCAAAGCATGGTGTCATCGTGCGCTCTGGTGCCGCCTTGGAAAAACTGGCGACAGCCACAACTCTTCTGATTGACAAGACTGGAACTCTCACTGCCGGAGGACCTGAAGTCATCCACATCTTCTGCAAAGCAGGATATTCGAAAGAATCGATCTTGCAATCAGCAGCCTCTTTGGATCAACACTCTCCACATATTGTGGCAAAAGCGATCGTTGCGGCTGCAGAGAAGGCCAGTATCAAATTGCTACCTGCTAGCGAGATCCATGAGGACCACGGATCTGGAATCACCGGCGTGGTCTCCAACCAAGTTGTGTATGTGGGAAAAATTCGCGGCCCCCTACCCGATTGGGTACCAACCCAGACTGGTCTCTACGTTGGCGTGGAGATAGACAATGAACTAATCGGAGTCATCCACTGTGCCGATCCAATACGACCTGATGCCAAATGGGCGTTGGCAGAGTTCATGGGTGAAGGAATTACTCGCGTAGTGCTCGTTACTGGCGATACCGCAGAGGGCTCGCAAGAGATCCTAAGAGAGCTGCCGATATCCGCACCACATTTTGGACTCGCTCCGCAAGAGAAACTCAATGTGGTTCTGGAAGAGATGAAGAGAAGTAAGGGTTCGGTAATCCTGATTGGCGATGGGATCAATGATTCCCCTGCCTTAGCAGCGGTCGATGTGGGCATAGCAATGGGTGGAAGCGGGGCAACAGCCGCCAGTGAGGCCGCCGATATCGTGATTGTTGAATCTTCGCTAACTCGCGTGGTCGGCGTATTGAAAATAGCAAAGCTCACGGTCCGGAGAGCAATTCAGGCGGCAATTCTTGGGATGAGTCTCTCTACTCTCGGCATGGTGATCGCCGCATTTGGCTTTATCACCGCCTCGGAAGGCGCATTCCTACAAGAGATAATCGATCTCTTCTCAATTTTGTGGAGCTTAACAATTCTCAGCGCTTACCGCGGAAAGCGTTTCGACCAATCCACCTTGAGTAGAAGGTAAATTCCAAGGAGAGCCAAGATTTGAATGGCAATTCCCCACGGGGATTTCATAGAGTCAACCAAGACGCTGCTCATCGCATGTTGCTTTAAGGTTGCCGCTCCTGCCACATAGAGCGAGTAACTAATCGAGCGACCGATGACGAAGGCAATTGTTATGGGTAACAGGCGAGCATTCATCAGGGCTGCAGCTTCAAAAACTTGGGCAGAAGGCAGTGGGGAGATCAAGAAGAACAGGAAGTAAAGAATGACGCTCTTGCTGTTGCGGTGAACGATCTTGCCTATGTGTTCTAGATTTTCAACATACTCTCTCTTCAACTTGGATCGGAGCGCCTTAGTTGCGAGCGCGAGGAAGTACCGTCCTGATGAAGACGCCAAGACTCCGATCGCGATGATGGCAGCGGTATCGAGGTTGGTATTGAGTTTGTAAAATATCAAAACCGCCATCGTTGGCGGGGCAAAAGCGGGCAAGAGATTTAGCGAGAAGACCAGCAAAGCGAGAATGTAATAATGGTCCATCAGCTGGAGTAATAACTACGTCTATTTAATTATTACTACCGGGCAGTGCGCGTAAGAAACACAGTGCGTGCTGACTGATCCTAAGAGGTTTTCTACAATTGGACTGTGGCCACGATTTCCAAGGACGAGAAGATCAACGTTCGCGCTTCGCTCGACCAAAACCAACCCTGGGTATCCCTCTTCAATAATGAAATCAACGTTCTTGGGATGGGGCTCCCCATAAACAGCATGAACGGTCTTCTCTAAACGGTACTGCGCAATCTCTGCGGGCCGATCATTAATTTCCGACATATCTAGATTGAAACCGATCGCGATCAATTCAATGGTGGGAAATGGTGTCTGCCAACTCGTGAG
>CAIZKO010000061.1 GCA_903933585.1 uncultured Actinomycetes bacterium | reverse complement strand
TTCTTATTGAGGTTGTGAGCCAAGGTGACAATGGATGCAACAATGACCGCGTCGGATGGACTGTTGCGGATTTCGCTGATAAACGACCGATCGATCTTTATAAATATTCTCCTTGCAAAAGCGGGTGCGACCAATCCTCGGATCTTTGGGTCAGTGGCACGTGGCGATGATAACGATGCTAGCGATATTGACTTGCTCGTAGATTTCGATATTAAGAATGGTTTGATTCCAATCCTAGATCTCAACAAGAAGCTTTCAAAGTTGCTTGGAGAAAAAGTTGAAGTTTCACCCTCTTCAGTACTAAAGCCAAGCATTCTTGAGAGTGCATTATCAGAGGCTGTTCCACTATGACGTTGAGAACAGATCGTGAGAGGTTGGCCGTTGGTTAGCTTCTAAGTAACGATTAGGCCCTTACCAACGACGACGAGTCCTGATGCAGTGACGGTAAATCGCTTGGCATCCTTTTCAAGGTCAACGCCAAGCTGTGCACCTGGTTCTACGACAACTCCCTTATCGATGATGGCATTGCGAATAATCGCACCGCTGCCAATAACAACATTGGGCATGACCACCGAATTTTGGATAACGGAGCCCGATGCGATGCGTACGTCATAAGAGACAACCGATCGTTCTACGCGGCCGCCAGCAATAATCGACCCGGCTCCAACAATGGAGTCGACCGCGCTTCCGGCCCCACTGAATTTAGCGGGAGGAAGTGGCGGAAGGTGTGTAAGAAGTGGCCACTCGCGGTTATATAGATTGAAGATCGGGTGGATGGAAACGAGATCCATATGCGCTTCATAATATGACTGGATATTTCCCAGGTCACGCCAGTAGCCATGATCACGCTCGGTTTCGCCTGGAACGATATTGAGATCAAAGTCGTATGCGATCGCGGTTCCGCGACTTGAAAGAAGCGGAATGATATTTGTTCCTAGATCATGCTTACTCGACTCGTCAGCAGCATCTTCTATTAATACTTCTTCCATCGCTTTGCGGTTGAAGATGTAGTTGCCCATGGAGATAAGCGACCACTCAGGCTCACCGGGAATTGATGGTGGGTTTGCAGGCTTCTCGTGAAAGGCCTTGATGGTGATGCCATCGGGCTCTAGTTCGATGACGCCAAATTCACTCGCCTGATTTTGCGGAACGCGAATTGCAGCGACCGTGACCGCAGCCCCATGTTCCTTGTGGAAGTCAAACATCTGCTCTGGATCCATGCGATACACGTGATCGGCGCCAAAGACGAGAACGTAATCTGGATCTTCATCGTGAATCAGATTGAAGTTCTGCAAGATGGCGTCGGCGCTACCGGTGTACCAACGAGGTCCCAGGCGCTGTTGTGCAGGAACAGTTGTCACAAAGTTATTGGTGAGTGAAGACATGCGCCACGTAGTGGAAATGTGTTTGTCGAGTGAGTGCGATTTGTATTGCGTCAGCACCGCGATCTTGCGCATATTTCCATTGATGAGATTAGAGAGTACAAAATCGATCAAGCGGTAAGCACCGCCGAAGGGGACGGCTGGTTTAGCGCGATCGTGTGTCAGCGGAAGCAACCGCTTACCTTCTCCGCCGGCCAATACGATTGAGATTAGTTCGTCTCTACTGCTCATGGGAAAAACGGTATCTTACTTTTTCCCTTAAGATAAGGGCATCGCCGTCGGTTGGGAGTTGGCATGAAGGTTGGGATTGTTACCAAAGAGTGGCCACCGCACATTTATGGCGGCGCCGGCGTCCATGTGAAGTATCTAGTGCAGAGTCTGCGACCATTCGTCGATGTAGATGTCCATTGTTTTGGCGAAGCTCGCCCCGATGCTACCGGCTATGAATTATCCGCAGCCGAACAAGAACTCAATCCTGCAATGCAGGCACTGATTACCGATGCCCAGATCGCCTCCAACTTGGCGGGAGTAGATATCGTTCATAGCCATACCTGGTATGCCAACATGGCAGGCCACTTCGCCAAAACTTTGCACGGTATTCCCCATGTGATCTCAGCCCATTCGCTAGAACCAGATCGCCCCTGGAAGGAAGAGCAGATCGGTGGCGGATATCGAGTTTCATCCTGGGCCGAGAAGACGGCCTATGAATCTGCTGATGCGATCATCGCCGTATCGCAGGGAATGCGCCGCGATGTCTTGCGGGCATATCCAAGCCTCGACCCCAATAAGGTACACGCGATATTAAATGGAATCGATACCAATACTTATCGCCCACAGGCCAACCCCGAACTTTTGCAATCGCTGGGAATTAAGAGCCCTTACGCCATCTTCGTCGGCCGCATTACTCGCCAGAAAGGTCTGGCGCATTTACTTAAAGCGTGGAAGAAGGTCGATCCGCAATTTGGGTTGGTTCTCTGTGCCGGCAGTCCCGATGAACCCGGAATCGGCGCCGAAGTTCAAGCGGCGATCGAAGAGTTGCAAGCTACGCGTGACAACGTGGTCTGGATTAGCAAGATGGCTCCACAACCCGATGTTATTGCACTTCTATCGAGCGCTGATCTCTTTCTCTGCCCTTCGATTTATGAACCACTTGGAATCGTCAATCTAGAGGCGATGGCTTGTGAGACCGCGGTTCTTGCTAGCGATGTCGGTGGAATTCCAGAGGTAGTTGCAGATGGAATTACCGGCGAACTGATTCATTACTCGGGGGATGGTGCAGAATTCGAGGCGGCCTTTACGGCCAAGATCAATGCGCTGATGGCTGATCGCGATCTCTTGCGCAAATATGGTGAGGCAGGACGAGTCCGCGCCATCGATCAATTCAGTTGGGATTCAATCGCAGCAGAAACAGTCGCGCTCTATAAGAGCCTTATAAAATAACGCGATAGCTCGCCAAGGTGGCATCGGTCGCATATGCAATCCGCACCCCAGCCGCCTTTGCAACAGCAAGTCCTTCCACGATCTGCTCCGTCACTATTTCACCAGGTGCTACAACCGCAACCCCTGGTGGATATGGTGCAATTAAATCGGCGCTTATACGACCTACTGCCTTATCCGCACTAACCATTTCGGTATTAGCAAAGTAAGCGTTGCGCATGGTGGTACCAACTAGTGGAACGACCGACCAGCTAAGCGCGGTCGCTGATTGTCGTGGCGCAGATTGCAGACGTTCAAGAATCGGAATTAAACGGTCGCCCAAGAGATCGAAATCAGCATCGTCATCCGCCAAGGTGGCGAGAAATACCATGGTGTCGTTATCTGCCATTTCGACGCGGATTCCAAATCTTATTAATTCGTTCTCGATCGTGACACCACTGGTACCCAATTGATTGGCGCGGAGCACAATCTTGGTTGGATCAAAGCGACCCGTCGGAAAATCGCTGACGTTGAGAAAAATAGGAATGTCGAAGTGCGATTGCACTCGAGCCTTAAAGGCGTTGACATTCTTAAGGAGTTGGGCGAGCAGCTGCTCGCCGCGTTGTGCCAAGAGCGCACGCACTGCATCGATAGATGCCAGCGGAGCTCCAGCTGGAGATGTTGTATGTGTTGTCTCAAAACTCTGTTCTACTCGCGCCAGGTTGATGTATTTGCCCTGCACCAACAAGAGGGCAGATGCGCTATATCCCGGCAGCGCCTTATGTACGCTGGTGATCAGCACATCAGCGCCGAGCTGCAAGCAATGTTTCGGCAGATCTTTATGAAAACCAAAGTGGCCACCCCAAGCGGCATCGATCACAACAGGAACAGATTGGGCGTGGGCAGCGATGATCAGAGGTCCCAGATCCGAAATCGTTCCCAGGTAACCGGGCTCGGTTAATAAGATTGCAATCGGATCTTCAGCCAGAGCGCGCTCGACTTCGTGTAACCCAATCCCCATTGGAAATCCTGTGGCCTCATCAATATCGGGCGTCATCCAAATAGGTTGTAAATCTGCCAGCACCAAGGCGCTGAGTACCGATCGATGAGCGGTGCGTGACACTGCAATTTTCTGGCCGGGTTGACCCAAGGCCAAGATGATCGCCTGATTGGCATGCGTTGAACCGCCAGTCGAAAACCTGGCGTAATCCGCGCCCCAGAGGTTGGCCGCCATCTGCTCCGCGCGCTTGAGCGTTCCGTGCGTTAATTTAATCTCGTCGAGCCCGCCATAGAGAGGCGTGTCACTATCGACGATAGCTCCCAGCCCGCGATCTAACTTCTCGGCTTTCTGCTTATGCCCAGGAATCGTAAATGGCAGTCCTGCACCTTCGAAGTAAGAAAGGTAGGCATCGAGCAATGGTGCCATTTCGCGCAGGGGGCGATGCGCTGGAGATCCGGGGACCGAACCAGATGGAGAGTCAGATGGTGTTCTCTTTGAGTTCACCCTCAGAGCCTAACCCTCAGTAGCCCTCGTTAGAAATCTGGTCGTACACTTTTCCCATGACAACACTTACAAACCTTGAGCAAGTACGCCGCGTGGTTACCGCGATTCCGGGACCTAAATCAAACGCTGTTATCCAGCGTCGTGCGGAAGCTGTCGCAGGTGGACTAGGTCTTACATTCCCCGTGGTGATCGAACGCGCTAGCGATGCCATCATGCTCGATATCGATGGGAATCAAATTATCGATATGGGTTCCGGTATCGGTGTCACCAATGTGGGCAACAGCGCCTCTCGCGTCGTCGCAAATGTCATCGAGCAAGTACAAGCATTTACACATACCTGCTTCACCGTTGCTCCTTACGTTAATTACATCGAAGTTTGCGAAGCGCTCAATCGCCTTGCACCAGGAACACATAAGAAGAAGTCGATGCTCGCAAATTCAGGAGCTGAAGCCGTCGAGAACGCGGTAAAGATTGCGCGCCACTACACAAAGCGCCAAGCGATCGTCGTCTTTGAACACGCTTATCACGGTCGTACAAATTTAACGATGGCTCTTAATGCCAAGAACATGCCTTACAAAGATGGCTTCGGTCCATTCGCCCCAGAGATTTATCGCGTACCAATGCCATACGAATATCGCTGGCTTGGACCGAAAGAGACAATCACTGCAGATGCAATGGAGATGATCACCCACAAAATTGAGAAAGAGATTGGTGCACATAACGTCGCTGCTATCTTGATCGAACCAATTCAAGGTGAAGGTGGATTTATCGTTCCGCCAAAGGGATTCTTGCCTGCGCTCGCTGCATATTCTCGCGAGCACGGAATCGTCTTTATGGCCGATGAAGTTCAGAGCGGCTTTGCTCGTACCGGACATATGTTTGCCGTTGAAGAAGAGGGTGTCGTTCCAGATATTTTGATCACCGCTAAAGGCATTGGTGGTGGCCTGCCACTTGCTGGTGTTACTGGCCGCGCAGAGATCATGGATTCATCTCATGTCTCTGGCCTCGGTGGAACTTTTGGAGGTAACCCAGTTTCTTGCGCCGCTGCTCTTGGTGCAATTGCAACGATCGAAGAAGATGGCTTGATCGAGAACGCGCGCCACATTGGCAAGGTTCTTGGAGATGGTCTGCGCGCGCTTGCTGCAAAGTATCCTGTGATCGGCGATGTTCGTGGCCGTGGCGCCATGCAAGCTATCGAACTAGTAGTACCAGGATCGATCGAACCAAATAGCGCAGCGATGTCAAAG
>CAIZKO010000060.1 GCA_903933585.1 uncultured Actinomycetes bacterium | reverse complement strand
TAATTCCAGATGTTGACCTCGAAGAAATTATTGAAAGTGACGACTCCCCTCTCGATCTGAGCGAAGTCGTTGGACAGAAGCGAGCGCGCTTGGCCCTGGAAATCTCCGCGATCGGCGAACATCACCTGCTCTTGATCGGACCACCTGGTACGGGTAAGACGATGCTGGCGCAGCGAATTCCAACGATTATGCCTCCGCTCACACGCCAAGAGGCCGTTGAAGTCGCCGCGATTCACTCCGTAGCCGGTGCGCTCGGAGAGAGAAATCTGGAATCAAGAACTCCTCCCTTTGTGTCTCCACATCACACGACTACTGCCACAGCAATGGTGGGCGGTGGCGCACATTTCATTAAACCCGGCGCTTGCTCCATGGCACACGGAGGGGTCCTTTTCATAGATGAAGCTCCAGAATGCAAACCAGGAGTACTCGATTCTCTGCGACAACCGCTGGAGTCAGGCTCGGTCGCGATCGCCCGAGCAACCGGCACGGTCACCTTTCCTGCAAACTTTTTATTAGTGCTCGCCGCGAATCCCTGTCCCTGTGGTCGATTCAATGGAAAAGGGAGGGCGTGCACCTGCAGCTCCTTGCAAATTCGCCGTTACCTACAACGACTCTCGGGTCCGCTCTTAGATCGCATTGATATTCGTACCTTCGTCGAGGTACCAACGCGAGTTGAGTTGGCGGCGAGCGAGCCTGGTGAGTCGAGCAGCGTTGTGCGCTCTCGCGTCACAGCCGCCCGCGCGGTAGCTGCCGAGAGATTTGCCAAAGATCTCTGGAACACCAACTCTCAGATTCCAGCCAACCAACTGCGTGCTCGTTTTCGCGCCAGCAAGGAGGGAATGGCGTTCTTGCATAACGAACTCGATCACGAACGTTTGAGTGCACGGGGATATCACAAGGTGATGCGTTTGGCATGGACAATCGCTGATCGAAATGGCGTTACGACTCCAGGGCTCGCTGAAGTGGAAAGTGCTTACCACCTGCGACAAGGAGTAGAAATATCATGACCAATTCCGATGTCCAAGCGCACCTTGCGCTTCTTGCACTCTTCGAGGGAGGAAATGAATACTGGAGCTCTGAGTATCTTCACTTCGGAGCGCATCAACTCTTAGAGCGAATTTCTGCCGGGGAATATGTTGATTACAAGAAGAGCGGATACAAACTAAGTACTTCTCTCGCGCAGATCGATACGAATCTGTTGGAAGATCAAGTTGCGGCAACTGATGGCTTTGTTCTTACGCGCAACGATGAGGATTGGCCTAGACGATTGAATGACCTAAAAGCACCTCCCATTGCGCTTATTGGTCGAGGCGCGCGATCTGTCCTGGGAAATTTGGATAAATCCCTCTCCATTGTAGGAACTCGAAATCCAACTGAGTACGGTCTGCGCATCTCTGGTGAGTTTGCAGCTGGTGCGGTGGACAGAGGTTGGACTGTCGTAAGTGGTGGCGCATACGGTATTGATAGCGCGGCGCACCGCGGAGCAATCATCGCGGAAGGTCAGACGATCGCAATCTTAGGTGGGGGAGTAAATTCGGTCTTTCCGAGTGGGAATGAGAGACTCTTTCGCGAAATTGTTGAGAATGGCTTACTCCTCTCCGAAGTACTACCCAACGTGCACGCCATTCCTTCACGCTTTCTCACACGCAATAGATTGATAGCAGCGATCTCGCGCGCGACAATCGTCGTTGAAGCCGCCTTTAGGAGTGGCTCGCTTCGTACCGCTCGTGATGCCGCAGAGATCTTTCGCCCCGTGCTTGCCGTT